>NZ_QAOZ01000003.1:0-398576 GCF_003050885.1 Rhodococcus sp. OK611 | reverse complement strand
AACGTCAAGGGCGACTACGTCAACGCCTTCTGGAACATCGTCAACTGGAACGACGTCGCCGCACGCTTCGACCGCGCCCGCACCCAGACCGCAGGACTCATCGTCTAGTCCCGCCCGGCCGAGTGTGCACTTGCCGGGCCAAACCCCCAGGAACGGCGACGGGAGCTGCACACTCGGCGGGTCCGGGCCGGGCGCCGAGTGTGCAGCTACCGGGCCAAACGTCGAGTGGCGGCGGCCATACCTGCACACTCGCCAGGGGTCGGATCCGCTACCGCCAGGTAACCTCTACAACGATGTCCACGACAGCTGAAGAGTCCCCGGCCGCCGCCGTGCAGCCGCAGCCTCTGACCACCCAGACCCGCACCCTGACCGGCTGGGGGCGCACCGCGCCCACCACCGCCCAGGTGCTGTCCACGCCCGACGTCGAGGTGATCGCCAGCGCGGTCGCGCAGGTCGCCGAGCAGAACGAGGGCAAGCCGTCCTACCTGCGGCGCGGCGTCATCGCCCGCGGGCTCGGCCGGTCCTACGGCGATCCGGCGCAGAACGCAGGCGGCCTGGTCATCGACATGAATGCGCTCAATCGCATTCATCGCATCGATCGCGACACCGCCCTGGTGGACGTCGACGCCGGTGTGAACCTGGACCAGCTGATGAAGGCGGCCCTGCCGTTCGGCCTGTGGGTTCCGGTACTTCCGGGCACCCGCCAGGTCACGATCGGCGGCGCCATCGGCTCCGACATCCACGGCAAGAACCACCACAGCGCCGGCAGCTTCGGCAACCACGTCGTGTCGCTGGACCTGCTGACCGCCGACGGCAAGGTCCGCACGCTCACCCCCAAGGGCGGGCGCAACGATCCCAAGGCCGCGCTCTTCTGGGCGACGGTCGGCGGCATGGGCCTGACGGGCATCATCCTGCGCGCCACCATCAAGATGACGCCCACCGAGACGGCGTACTTCATCGCGGACAGCGTCCGCACCACCAGCCTCGACGAGACCATCGCGCTGCACAGCGACGGCTCCGAGGAAAACTACGACTACTCGTCGGCGTGGTTCGACGCGATCTCCGCGCCGCCGAAGCTGGGCCGAGCGGCCGTGTCCCGCGGCTCGCTGGCGAAGCTGGACCAGCTGCCGGCCAAGCTGCAGAAGGATCCACTGCGGTTCAACGCCAAGCCTCTGGTGACGTTCCCGGACATCTTCCCGAACGGCCTCGCCAACAAACTCGACTTCACGATCGTCGGCGAGCTGTATTACCGGAAGACGAAGAACGCCACCAACCAGGTCCAGAATCTGACGGCGTTCTACCACCCGCTCGACCTGTTCGGGGAGTGGAACCGCGCCTACGGATCCAACGGATTCCTGCAGTACCAGTTCGTGGTGCCGCCCGAGGCGGTCGACGAGTTCAAGAAGATCATCGTCGACATCCAGCGGTCGGGCTTCTACTCGTTCCTCAACGTGTTCAAGCTGTTCGGCGAGGGCAACCAGGCGCCGCTGAGCTTCCCGATGCACGGCTGGAACGTCTGCGTCGATTTCCCGATCAAGGCCGGCCTGAACGAGTTCGTCACCGAACTCGACAAGCGTGTCCTCGAATTCGGCGGCCGGCTGTACACCGCCAAGGACTCGCGCACCACCGCCGAGACCTTCCACGCCATGTACCCGCGGATCGACGAGTGGATCGCGACCCGCCGGAAGTACGACCCCACAGGCGTTTTCGCCTCCGATATGTCCAGAAGGTTGGAACTGTGATCAACGCCGTGGGTAACCCCCAGACCCTGCTGCTCCTCGGCGGCACCTCCGAGATCGGCCTGGCCATCTGCGAGGAGTACCTGAAGAAGGCTCCGATGCGGGTGGTACTGGCCGCACTGCCTGGCGATCCTGGCCGCGACGCCGCCGTCGCCCAGCTGAAGGCCAAGGGCGCCACCGAGGTCGAGCTCGTCGACTTCGACGCCGTGGACACCGAGTCGCACCCGAAGGTGATCGACGCGGCCTGGTCCAAGGGCGACGTCGATGTCGCGATCGTCGCGTTCGCGCTGGACGGCGACGCCGAGGAGCTGTGGCAGAACCAGCGCAAGGCCGTGCTGGTGGCCAACGTCAACTACACCGCGGCGGTGTCGGTCGGTGTGCTCGTCGGCGAGAAGATGAAGGCGCAGGGCTTCGGCCGCATCATCGCGATGTCCTCGGTCGCCGGTGAGCGCGTCAAGCGCGCCAACTTCGTCTACGGCTCCACCAAGGCCGGCCTCGACGGCTTCTACCTCGGCCTGGGTGAGGCCCTCGCCCAGTTCGGACCGAAGGTCACGGTGGTCCGGCCCGGCATGGTGCGCACCCAGTTCAGCGCGCACGTCAAGGAAGCCCCGCTGACGGTCAACAAGGACATCGTCGCCTCGCTCGCCGTCGCCGCGTCCGACAAGGGCAAGGAAATCGTCTGGACCCCGGGCCCCTGGCGCTTCGTGATGATGGCGCTGCGGCACGTGCCGCGGGCGATCTTCCGCAAGCTGCCGATCTAGCCCCACACGACCCGCAGCACCCGACGAATCGGCCCCACCACAGTGCACCGTGGTGGGGCCGATTCGTCGTTCGGGCAGGGCCGCACGTCGCTCATCCAGGCATGACCCGCCGCCATTGGCCGTTGCTCTCACAGGTCTGGTAGCTGCCGTCCGGGAGATAGACCTTGCTGCCGACGCTGTATTCCTTGCCGTCGTGCACGCAGACGACCGCCTGCGTTCCCTCGGCCGAGCTGCGGATCTCCGCCTGGGCGACCGAGGCGGTGGCCCCGATCGATCCCGCGGCGACGAGTAACGCGATGCCGAGCGTCTTTGCGGTTCGAGAGATCATCTGAGGCTTTCCGTTGGGATCGGGTGCGGGTGGACTACACCAAATATGGCGCGTCGAGGCCCACACCACCAGGCACCCAAGGGCGCCGATTCGGCCACCCCCGCAACCCCGCCGCGGCGCCCGCGTCCGGCTCACCCTCGGTTCACTAAGCTCAGTGCTCGTGACTGACGCTCCCGCAGCTCCGATCCCCGACACAGCTCCGAGCACGTCCGCGGCCCGCAGGGATCCGCTGCGTCGCGCGGCATCCACCGCCGGGGAGATGGGGCTGGCGGCGGTCGTCGCGGCCGCCGTCGCCGCGGTCGGGCTGATCGCCTTCGGGCTGGTGGACTGGCCTGCGTTCAACTCCTCCAACGTCACCCAGGCGCTGACCACGGTCGGGCAGGTCGTGACCTTGGCGGCGCTGGGTCTGTCGGTGTGGCTGCTGCGGGCCCGCCGCGCGGTGGTCGCGGCGAAACTGCTGTCCTGGGCCGCGCTGTCCGGCTTCGTCACCGTCACCCTCGGGATGCCGCTGGCCGCGACGAAGCTGTACCTGCACGGCATCTCGGTGGACCAGGAGTTCCGCACCGAGTTCCTCACCCGGATGACGGACACCGCCCGGCTCGACGACATGACCTACGCGGACCTGCCCTCGTTCTACCCGGCGGGCTGGTTCTGGGTCGGCGGCCGGGTCGCGAATCTGCTCGGCATGGAGGGCTGGGAAGCGTTCAAGCCGTACGCGATCGCCTCCATCGCGGTGGCCGCCGTCGTGTCGCTGGTGTTGTGGTCGAAGCTGATCCGCGACCACGTGGCGGTGCTGGTCGCGACGGCCGTGACGGCGATCGCGCTGGCCTACGCATCCCCCGAGGCGTACAGCGCGGTCCTCGTGGTGCTGCTGCCGCCGGTGCTGGTGCTGGCCTGGGGCGGGCTGTACCGACCGGGCCGGAGCGGGGCCGACGGCTGGGGTGCGATCGTCGGGACGGGCATCTTCCTCGGCGTCGCCGCCACCTTCTACACCCTCTACCTCGGCTGGGCGGCGTTCGCGGTGACGCTGATGGCCGTGCTCGCCGCCGCGCTCGCGGTGCGGGCCAACGGGCTACGGGCGGCGCTGGACCCGCTGCTCCGGCTGGCGGTGACGGGCGTGATCGCCGGGCTCATCGCGTTGATCGTGTGGCTGCCGTACCTGAACGCGCTGCGCACCGGCCCGACCGCGAGCTCGGGCACGGCACTGCACTACCTGCCCGATTCGGGCGCCCACCTGCCCCTGCCGATGTTCCATTTCTCGCTGCTCGGCGGCCTCTGCCTGCTCGGCACGGTGTGGCTGGTCGGCCGCACCTCGTCCTCGCGGCGCGCGCAGGCGCTCGGGATCGGCGTCGTCGCCGTGTACGCCTGGTGGCTGCTCTCGATGGCCGTGACGGCGATCGGCAACACCCTGCTGTCCTTCCGCCTCGAACCGGTGCTGTGGGTCCTGCTCGGCGCCGCAGGCGTTTTCGGGTTCCTCGACTTCGCGCGCTGGACGATCCTGGCGACCAGCGAGAATCCGCGGGTCCGGGCCGCGATCGTCGCGATCGGCGCGCTGGGCGCGCTGGCATTCGCCCAGAACATCCCGCAGGTGCTCGCCTCGGAGATCACCACCGCGTACACCGACACCGACGGCAACGGCGAGCGGGCGGACAAGCGGCCGCCCGGCGCCGCCTCCTACTACGACGAGGTCGACGCGGCGATCACCGCGCAGCGCCCTGGACCGCGCTCCGACACCGTGGTGCTCACCGCCGACACCAGCTTCCTCAGCTTCTACCCGTACTTCGGCTTCCAGGGGCTGACGTCGCACTACGCGAACCCGTTGGCGCAGTTCGACCGCCGCGCCGCCGCGATCGCCGGCTGGTCCGAGACCGAGAGCCCCGACGAGCTGGTCCGGGCCATGGACGAAAGCCCCTGGCGCACACCGGATGTATTCGTCTTCCGCAAGGGGTCCGACGGCTACACGCTGCGCCTGGCGGAGGACGTGTACCCCAACGATCCGAACGTGCGCCGCTACACCGTGACCTTCCCGGAGAAGCTGTTCGACGACCCCCGGTTCACCACCACCGAGGTCGGTCCGTTCGTGATCGTCACCCGGGTCGGCTGAACACGGCTGTCCCCCACACCGGTTCGGTGCGGGGGACGGCATCCGAGGTCGGTCAGCCGCGGACGAGCGGCATGATCGCGCGCACCCGCAGATCGCGCAGGTACAGCCCGCCCCACACCAGGATGCCGAAGTAGATCGGCGCGAGGGTGGTGCTCAGGATGGGCTGCTCGGTGAGCAGGTTGGTGGCCACGGCACCGCCGAGGTAGCCGGTCAGCAGGACCGCACCGAGGATCGACGTGACGGGCACGACGTAGAGGGCGAGGCAGATCAGCAGCACCACACCGAAGACCCTGTTCAGGCTCGGGTCGAACCCGAGGTCGGCCATCGCGGTGCGCACCTGCTCGACGTTGGCGATGTGGGTGAGCGAGTCGAAGAGGAAGAACACGACGACCAGCCCGGTGATGATCAGGCCTGCGATCCGGGCACCCCGCGAGGGGGCGGCCGAGCCGGCGGCGGGTGCGGTGGTCGTGGTGTGCGGCGTGGTGGTCATGGCGGGCTCCGATGCTGGATTGCTTCGTGCATGGCGCGCGAAGCGGTTGCCATATAGACCGGCGACGACCGCAAAACTCATCGCGCGCGGGTCAATTATCCGCCGAACCAGGCCTGCGCGTCGAGACGGAAGCCCTGACCAGCGGTGACGGCGCGCAGATCGGACTCCAACGCGCGCAGCCGTTCCGGCCCGATCGTCGCCGCCCAGTCCGCCTGCAGTCGGTCGAATGCGACCGCGGACCGTCGCAGGCTGTCGAGCCCCCGCTCGGTGAGCACCACCCGCTTGCTGCGGGCGTCCGACGGGTCGCTCTCGCGCGCCACGTAACCGAGGCCCTCGAGCCGATCGACCGTCTTGCCCGCCGCCTGCTTGGAGACGCCGAGCCGTCGTCCCAGCTCGCTCGCGCTGGTTCCCGCGATCCCGATGGCCTGCATCGCGAATCCGTAGGCGGGCCGCATGTCCGGGTGCCCTTGCTCTGCCAGCTGGCGATGCACCTCGTCGATCAGTGTCCGAAATCCGGCGAACAGCAGCAGCGGCAGCTCGTAGCCGGGGCTCTCATCGACGGCCACGGCGCACCCCTTGCCGGATATAGACAACCATGTTTACTATATGGACAACCACGTTGACGATATTACCGCAGAGAGGACGCCAGATGCCCTTCACCCACCACACAGCCCAGACCGCCCCCGGCGCCGCCCGCCCGACCATGGCGACCATCGAGGGGAAGTTCGGGTTCCTGCCCGCCCCCGTGGCGCTCATGTCGGAATCGCCGGAGCTACTGCAGGCCTTCACCCGGTCGAACGCCCTGTTCGAGCGCAGCACGCTCACCGAACTCGAACGCGAGGTGCTGGTCCTGACCATCGCGACGCGCAACGAGTGTCACGTCTGCGTCGCCCTGCACACCGCCTCCCTCACCCGTGCCGCGGCGCCGGAGCAGCTGGTCCAGGACCTCCGCTCCCGGCAGCCGCTCTCCGACCCGCGACTCGAGGCCATCCGCAGGTTCACGCTCGAGGTCCTGGACGCCGCGGGCGGGGTCGATGAGGCGCAGATGCAGGCGTTCCTCGACCACGGCTTCACGCGCCGCAACGCCCTCGAGGTCGTACTGGGGGTCGGCACCTACACGCTGTCCACCTTCGCCAATCGGATGACCGAGGCGCCGCTTGACCCGCCGTTCGCACCGTTCGCCTGGGAGGGCGCCGCGTAGCACTTTCGCCGTTTGCCCCCACCGCCACATCAGCGTTGTCATCATTGATGACAACGACGATGACAGTCGGCCCGTGAGTTCTTCTGACCCCAGGGCGGACCAGAAGGACTCACGGCGGGAGGGATACAGGGATGGCCGAGGAGAGTTCGCGCACGCGACTGACGCCGGAGGTGATCGTGGACGCCGCCGTGCGGATCGCCGCGCGGGGCCGCCCCGACGGACTGACCGGACGTGCCCTCGGCGAGGAGCTCGGCGTGGACCGGTCGGCGGTCTGGCGGCACTTCTCCGACAAGGACGCGCTCCTGCGAGCCGTCGGCGACCGTCTATTGACGATGGCGCACGATCGCGTCCCCGCCGGGCTCGGCCCGAAGGAGCGGATGGAACACCTCGCCGGCGCCGTGGTCGCGGTGTTCACCGAGCATCCCCATGTCGGCGCCGCCGTGGCCCCGCGCACGACCCGCGGCCCTGGCGAGTTCGCCCTGGTCGAGATGATGCTCGCCGCGCTCGGCGAGCTGGGGCTGGAGCCGGCGGATGTGGTCCGCTACCAACGGATGATGGCCGAGGCCGTGCTTTCCTACGCGGGGATGCAGGCCGGCCACGCGCTGCTGCCGGACAAGCTGCGCGCGGGCGACGAACGCGCCTGGACCCACGAGTACGTCGGCGCGGACCCGGCGCGCTACCCCGCGATCGCCGCACACGCGTCTGCCCTGGCCGAGATGGGCCCGGATCTGGTACTCGCCACCATGATCGAGGCCTTCTGGACCGCGCTCGACGCCAAGGCCGACACCGCGTCCGCCCGCGTGCGCACGGACTGACCCGGCCCGCACGGCGCCAAAGACCCACCCACCCCGATATCGAGGATCACCCACGCATGACCGAGCCAAGCACCACCACCGAGCCCACCACCGTCGCCGAGCCCACCGTCGCCGAGCCGCCTCGCAAGCGCTCCCGGCTGCGTACGGCCGCGATCGTCGTCCCGGTGGCCGCCGCGACGCTGGTGGCGGCTACCTATGCGGCCGCCGCGGCGCTCGAGATCCCCGCGCCGCCGACCCTGGCCCGGCTGCTGACCGATGCCCCGTCGAAGCAGGGCGAGCTGTATCCATCTCGCGCGGTGGCGGCCTCGCCGGATCCCGCTCCGCTGCAGTCGAACTCGATTCCGCTGCCGGACACGGTGCCGTGGCGGGGCGAGCAGATCCCAGTCGCGCAGTTCCTCGAGACCACCCACACCAACGCCTTCCTGGTGCTGCGGGACGGCGCACTCACCCACGAGTGGTACCGCGACGGCGTCGAGGCCACGACACCGCTGGCCTCGTGGTCGATGGCCAAGTCCGTCGTCTCACTGATGATCGGTCAGGCCATCGACGCGGGCAAGCTCAGCGAGGACGACCGGCTGGTCGACGTCCTGCCGGAGCTCGCCACCGGCGGGGAGTACGACACCGTGACGGTGCGTCACCTGCTGGACATGACCGCGGGCGTCGATGTGTCCGAGAACTACAACCCGTACTGGCCGCTGACCGGCACGGCCCGGATGTACCTGACCCAGGACCTCGACGAGTTCGTCGCCGACCACCGCGAGCTCACTTACAGCCCCGGCAGCGAGGGCGACTACCGGAGCGTCGAGACCCAGCTCCTGGGACAGGTGCTGGCCCGGGTCGAGGGGAGACCGCTGACCGAGCTGCTCGAGCGGAACCTGTGGGCCCCGATCGGCGCCGAGGACGGCGCCACCTGGAACCTCGACCGGGACGGCGGCCAGGAGAAGGCGTTCTGCTGCCTCAACGCGACCGCCCGCGACTACGCCAAGATCGGCCAGCTCGTCCTCGATGGCGGGCGCGCGGGCGACACCCAGGTGGTCCCGCCCGCCTGGATCGAACGCATCAGCGCCCCTGCCCCGCACCAGGTCTCGAGCTCGCCGTGGGGCTACTCCGCGCAGTGGTGGCACCCCACCCCAGACAGCCCGGACCTGTCCGCGCTCGGTGTCTACGGCCAGTACACCTACGTCGACCCGGCCACCGGCACAGTCATCGTCAAGCTCAGCGACCACGGCACCGAGCAGGACGAGCAGGAGACCTTCGAGGTGTTGCGGGCGATTGCCGGCGCCTAGGCGCGCGAGTCGCGGCCGAGGAAGGCCAGCAGCCGCTCCCCCGGCCCCGCCCCCGCCGACAACTCGACGGGGGCGGCGAAGCGCGCCGGCCGGTCCGCATCACTGACGAAAAGCGTTGCACAGGTGCGCAGTTCCTCGGCGAGGTCCGGCGGGATCGGCCGGTTGCGCCCGCACGCCCTTGCGACGTCCCACCCGTGCACGGCGATCTCCAGCGCACCGGCGGCGGGCACGATGCCCGCGGCCATCGAGACGCCGCCGATCTGGATCCCCTCCGGATCACCCGAACGAGCCCACGCACCGAGCAGTCGGCAGGCGCGATCACACAGCGCCGCAACGGGATCGGACTCGGGATCGGGCGCGGCCGCGGCGGGTGCCAGCGCGATGTGCCGGTCCAGGGCGGCCTCCTGCAGAGTGCCGAGGGCATCGTTCATGTGCGCCAACAGCTGTCGGAGGTCCCACCCGCGACAGGGCGTGGCCCGGTCCATCGACTCCTCCGTCACGAGCTGCAGGCTGCCCAACGTGTAGGCGATCGAACGCTCCAGCAACGCGACCGGGTCGGCCAGCGGCCACGCGACCGCGGCGCCCGTCATGACCCGACCGGCAGCGTCTCGGGCAGCCCGAACTTGCCGAACAGCGACACGTCGAAGAACACCGTCACATGACCGATCCCCGACGGCCCGAGCGAGACCACCTGCAGCTGGAAGGCGGAGTACCCGCCGTCGGGTTCGCGCATGTACATCGCGAACGCGGGCTGCCCGTTCGACACCGTGGGGATCAGCTTCATGTCCCCGGGACCATTTGCGGGGCAGTTGTTCTCGATGAGGGTGCGGATCGCATCGGGGCCCTGGTACCAGCCGACGAAGGGCGGCATCTCCCAGACGGCGTCCTGGGTGAACAGCTCCTTGAGCGCGGCCATGTCGTACGTCTCGAAGGCGGCCATGTACTTGTCGAGCAGCTCGCGCTGATCCGGCGCGACCGGCTCCACGACGGCGTCCTCGGCGGGCGAGGCCTGATCGATCTGCGCGCGGGCGCGCTGCAGGGCGCTGTTCACGGCCGCCGTGCTGATGCCGAGCAGTTCCGCGACCTCCGCGGCAGGCCAGGCCAGCACCTCGCGCAGGATCAGCACCGCCCGCTGCTTCGGCGGCAGGAACTGCAGGGCGGCGATCAACGCCAGCCGGATGCTCTCGCGGGAGGTCGCGACCACAGCCGGGTCGCTCGCGGCGGTGCCGAGGAGGGCATCCGGGATCGGCTCGAGCCAGGGCACCTCGCCCTGCTCGACGAGTTCGCCTGCGGGATCCGAGCTCGGCGCGCCGAGGCCGGTGGGCAGCGGGCGCTTGCCCTTGCTCTCCAGCGCGGTCAGGCAGGTGGTTGTCGCGATCCGGTACAGCCAGGTACGCAGCGAGGAGCGACCCTCGAACTTCTCGTAGGCGCGCCACGCCTTCAGGTACACCTCCTGCACCAGATCCTCGGCGTCGTGCACCGAACCGGACATCCGGTAACAGTGCGCCAACAACTCCCGCCGATACGGCTCCGCCAGCGGAGCAAAGTCCTCCTGAACCGCGCCCTCTGTCATCGCTTCCCACCCTTCGTCGAATGCCTTCCCGAGTACAGACCAGCCGCGCGGTGAAAACTCATCGGTCTCGCGCGATGAATTTTCGTGCCACGTTCGGTCAGTACAGAGGAACACGATCCGAGGAGCGAGGGAAGCCCATGTCCGAGACGTCCGAAACACCGCAGCAGAACCCCGTGTACAAGGCGATTTCACGGGACGGCACCGTCATTGCGTACGAGCGGTCCGGCGACGGCCCGCCGATCATCATCGTGGGAGGCGCCTTCAACGACCGCGGGACCGCGGCCGCCCTGGCCGCCGCGCTGGCACCGGGGTCAACCGCGATCGCGTATGACCGGCGCGGCCGCGGCGACAGCGGCGACACCGCGCCGTACGCGGTCGAACGCGAGATCGAGGATCTCGCGGCGCTGATCAAGGACGTCGGCGGGTCCGCGGGCCTGTTCGGCCTCTCGTCCGGTGCGATCCTGGCCCTCGACGCTGCCGCCGCCGGGTTGCCCGTCACCTCGGTGGCGATCTTCGAACCGCCCTTTCAGATCGAGGGCGGCCCACAGCTCCCCGACGACTACCTGGACCGGCTGGCCACCTTCGCGGCCGAGGACCGCCGCGGGGAGGCCGTCGAGTACTTCATGACCGCGGCGGTCGGGCTGCCGCGGGAGGCGGTCGCGCAGACCAGGCAGTCGCCGATGTGGGCCGGGATGGAATCGCTGGCGCATACCCTCGGCTACGACGGCGCCATCACGGTGCGGCCCCTGACCGCCGGCCGGTTCGCCGGGATCTCGGCTCCGACACTGACGCTGGCGAGCGCCGCCAGCCCGCCCTCGCTGCAGCTGCCCGCCCGCGGTGTCGCGGAGATGATCCCCGGCGCCCGGCACCACACGCTCGACGGCGGCTTCCACGACGTCCCGCCCGAGACCCTCGCGCCGGTGCTGCTCGATCACCTGACGGCGGCCTCGTGATCGCGGCCCTCAGGCGGCGGTGAGGATCAGCGGCCCGTCCGGGGTGATGGCGATGGTGTGTTCGCTGTGCGCCGCGCGGGTGCCGTCGAGGGTGCGCAGCGTCCAGCCGTCCGGGTCGTGCCGGTAGTCGTCGGTGCCGCCGCCGATGAGCATCGGCTCGAGCGCGAGCACCAGGCCCGCGCGCAGCTTCATCCCCCGGCCGCGCCGTCCCTCGTTGGGCACGTCGGGGTCCTCGTGCATGGCGCGGCCGATGCCGTGGCCGCCGTGATCGGCGAGGACCCCACGCCCCCTGCTCCTGGCGAAGGCGCCGATGGCGTCGGCGATGTCACCGATCCGGTTCCCCACCCGCGCGGCCTCGATGCCCCGCGCGAGCGCCGCCTCGGTGTCCGCGATCAGGCTCAGGTCCTCGGGATCGGCCTCGCCGACCACGAAGCTGATCGCCGAGTCACCGCACCACCCGTCGAGATAGGCCCCGCAATCCAGGCTCACCAGGTCTCCGTCGGCGAGCCGTTGGTCCGTCGGGATGCCGTGCACGATCGCGTCGTTGACGCTGGCGCACACCACGCCGGGGAACGGCGACGGTGCCCAGGCGGGGTGGTAGTCGAGGAAGGCCGGGGTGGCGCCCGCCTCTCGGATCACCGCCGCGGCGGCCGCGTCGAGGTCGCGCAGGCTCACCCCGACCGCTGCCGTGGCACGCGCCGCCGCGAGGGCCTGCGCCACCACCCGTCCGGCCGCCCGCATCGAACGCACCTCATCCTCGGTCTTTATCTCGACCATTCCCACTCCACCTCCGGTTACGAATAACTATACCGGTATTACTATAGGCATCATGGTGCGCGTGCCGCTGACGGCGGAGGAACTCGAACGGGGCAGGCGGCTCGGCGAGCTGCTGCGCGGGGCCCGCGGCGAGGCCAGCATGGTCGAGGTCGCGCTGGACGCCGGCATCTCCGTGGAGACGCTGCGCAAGATCGAGACCGGACGGATCGCGACGCCCGCGTTCTTCACCGTCGCCGCCCTCGCCCAGGTTCTCGGCCTGTCGCTGGACCTGGTCGCCGAAGCCCTGGCCGATCCGCCTTCGCGGCGCGAGGCGGCCTCGTAGCCTGCCGTTCCTGGGATGCCGGTCAGCCTTCCGATGAGTTTGTGCGCCTCGGGGAGTCTCTACTTTGATCACCATCATCGAGAGTGGGAGCACAGAGTGAGTCAGCAGCTACTGCGGGTCCAGAACTTCAATGTTTCGAGTGACGGAATCGGCGCCGGGGAAAACCAGAGCTTCGAGAGCCCGTTCGGCCTCGACCCCGGTGCCATGTTCGCGTGGGGCGGCGCCACGGCCAGCTGGCCCACCCGCACCGACCCCGGCGGCAGCCGCGGCCTCGACGACTACTTCACACGGGACTTCGCCCGCAACATCGGCGCCGAGATCATGGGACGCAACAAGTTCGGCCCCCAGCGCGGCCCTTGGGAGGATCACGAATGGCGCGGGTGGTGGGGCGAGGAGCCACCGTTCCACACCCCGGTGTTCGTCATGACCCACCACAAGCGGCCCTCGTTCACGCTCTCCGACACGACGTTCCATTTCGTCGACGGCGACCCGGCCACGATCCTCGAGCAGGCTCGCGAGGCAGCGCAGGGCAAGGACGTCCGACTCGGCGGCGGAGTCACCGCCATCAAGCAGTTCCTCGACGCCGACCTCGTCGACACCATGCACGTGGCGGTCTCCCCGATAACGTTCGGATCCGGGCTCCGGCTCTGGGAGTCACCGGAAGAACTGCGCGACCGGTTCCACCTCGAGATCGTGCCCAGCCCGAGTGGTGTGGCCCACCACCTGTTCTGGCGGAAATGACCCGGGGAACCGCTCACGGATAAGAAACAGTCCGATCACCGACCAGCTAGGGTCACCCGGGTCGACACGACCCGGGTGTCCTGGTCACCCGCCCCTGCATGCTGGTCCCTCTCAGGCTGCCCGATCCTGACTACCGGCGGTGCAAACCGCGGACAGCCGCTGACCGCATTCGATGACAGCCTCGCAGGCATGACCACGAGAGCGCTGATCCGATCCAATTCCGACCTGCACAATGGCTACGGCAGCCTGAACGCCTTCGCGGCGGTGAAGGGCCGTGGCGGCGCCCGGGCGTTCATCCGGTTCCTCACCGAGGTGCTCGACGGCCGAGAAACCGAGGAAGCGCACGCGGTGGACACCGACGGGTTGCTGATCCACGCGGAGGTCCGGATCGGCGACTCCTGCCTGATGGTCGTCGACTCCAAGCCGGACTGGGCGTTCACCCCCGCGCTGCTCCAGGTGAACGTCGCCGACTGCGACGAGGTACTCCGGCGCGCCGGCGACCGAGGCTCCCGGGTGATCACATCGACCACGCCGTTCTACGGCGACAGCTCCCTCGCCCGGTTCGTCGACCCCTGGCACAACGTGTGGTGGCTGTTCGGCCCGGCGATCGAGGGCGCACCCGAACCGACATGGGATCCCGACGCCCTCGCCGAGGAGTCGAGGATCCACGCCACGATCTGCGAGGCGATGCGCACCCTCTCGCCGCCTGCCCCCGGCGAGGCCTAGCCGGGAGCGTGCGTGAGCGCCGTTGCGCCGGAGCTGATGTACAGGATCGCACCGACCGTGTCGAGGGTCGCCCGGTCGAGCGGGAAGTAGCCCTGTGCCGGCGTGTTGTCGGTGCGGGTGCGACCGGCGGCGACCTCGGCGGCGGGCGTCAGACCCCAGGTGGCGACCCGGGCCTGGAGGAAGCCTTCGTAGGTGTCCGGTTCCGGGTCGCCGAGCCCGATCGCGTCGCTGCGGCCGAGGCTGCCCGCGATGAAGGCGTACCGGTCGCCCACCAGTGACCCGACGATGGCGCCGACGCTGAACCACTCGAGGTCCATCTCCCCCATCCGCATGGTGCTCGGGCGCTCCTGCAGGTGGCTGTTGTGCGCGAAGACCAGCGTCGCTCCCCGCCGATCCTCGATGCTTCGGATGTCGAGGAGGTTTCGGGCCATGAGCGCGTCGCGGGTGCCCAGCAGGAGCGATATCCGCTCGCTCTCGTCGATGCGCTGCGCCGCCTGCCTGTGGTAGCGGAGCAGGCCGAGGCCTGCCGTGAGATACGTTTCGGCCCTGTGCCATTCGGCGCGCGATGTGGTCGCGATCAGTTCCGGCGCCCGTACGTAGAGCGTGGTGAGCAGGTCGTCCGCAGCCGTTCGGCCTCGGCCGTGGCGCCGATCGACGCGGCCGAGTCCATCACCGCTTCGGCGCGGCTCCAGCGTTCGTCATCGCCACAGAGGCCCGCGATGTCGAGGTCGAGCCCCAGATAGTCGCGGGCGTGTTCGAGGTAGCGTCGCGGGCTGGGTGCGCTGGTGTTCTCCGTCGAGGCGTCCACGCCGTGAAAGGCCAATCGCTCTGTCGGCGGCCTGTTCTCGTTGTAGTCGCGCATCCAGCCAACCAGTTCCCGGTTGGCCTCCAGGTCCCCGAGGCCGTGCGAGAAGCCCTCGCTCATCGCCAGATCAAGGCTCCCGACCCCCTCCTGCACGAAGTCGTTCACGGTGAGCGCTGCCACGCGATCGGTCTCCAGGGCGATCGACCGGAAGCCGCGGTCGACCAGTTGCGCGAACAGTTCGTTGCGGACCCGCGCGAACGCGGGTTCCAGATGCGTCGGCTCTCCGAGCGCGAGAATGTCACATGATGCGGGTACGAAGTCTCTGATGTCCTGGCTCATGTGTCTCAATCGTATCGTTGAAAGATCCGTCGAGACTTGTGAAGCATCAGCCACCGAGATACCCGGTAAAGTCTCAAATCGATGATCAACCTGCGACCATCCGACCTCGCGCGCGAGCACGGCATTTCGACCCAGGCGGTCCGCAACTACGAGCGGGACGGCTTCATCCCACCCGCCGACCGCACGCCCAGTGGCTACCGGGTCTACACCGAGGTGCATGCGGCGGCGCTGCGCGCCTACCTCGCACTCCTCCCGGCGTACGGCCATGCGGCAAGCGGACAGATCATGAACGCACTCCACGATGGCGAACTCGACGACTTCCTGATGATCATCGACCGCGGCCACAGCCAGTCCCTCCGCGACCGGGACACCCTCGAGGCCGTCAGGAAGGCGGTGCGTCACCTGACAGCCGATTCCGGTCCCGCCACGGACCCATCGGACGGCACCGAAACAAGAACCATCGGCGAACTCGCGCACCACCTCCGCGTCACCCCTGCGACGCTTCGCAATTGGGAGGATTCCGGCATCCTCGCCCCGGCACGCGACGCGGCCACCGGGTACCGCCGCTACCGCGCGATCGACGTCCGCGACGCCGACCTCGCCCATCTCCTCCGGCGAGGGGGCTATCCGCTGGACCGCATCGCCGCCGTGGTCCAGCAGGTCCGAAGCGCCGGCGGCACAGACGCTGTGGCCGCCGCGCTGGACGACTGGCAACGACGGCTCACCGCCCAGGGTCTCGCCATGCTCGACGCGGCCGGCGAGCTCGGCCGCTACGTGGAATCGCTCGACCGCGCCCTGCCAGAGCCGGTCACGGCATCCGGCGCGCGGCACCAGCCTCCGACCGAGCACCGTCGCGGCCATCCGACGCGCTCCCAATTTATTGTTTAACTATTCGATTGCGCAGCGGCCGCGTAGGTTGCCGACGTGACCATCGACGAGCGAGCACCGCAACCCAACCCGAACCGCCGGTCCCTCCTGCGCGGCGCCGCCTTGAGCGTCGGCGCGCTGGCCGCGGGCGCGGCCCTCGGGCCCCTCACCGCCGCGCGAGCGGGCGCCTCCCCAACGGCGTTGAGCGGCAAGACCGCCGTGGTGGTCGGCAGCGGATTCGGTGGCGCGGTCGCGGCGCTGAGGCTCGGCCAGGCCGGCGTCCGGACCACGGTCCTCGAGCGCGGCAGGCGCTGGCCGGTCAACCCGGACGGCACCACCTTCTGCACGATCAACGAACCCGACGGCCGATCCGCGTGGTTCGCCGACCACCCGCCGATCAACCAGCTGACGCGGCTGCAGTCCATCGCCCGGTACCCGGGCCTCATCGACCGGGTGTACGGCAACGGAATCGACGCCATCTACGGCGTCGGGGTCGGCGGCGGCTCGCTCGCGTTCGGCGCGTTCACGCCGCAGCCCCGGCGCAAGGATTTCGCCACGGTCTTCCCCGCCCAGATCGACTACGACGAGCTCGACCGGACGTACTACCCGCGCGCCAAGAAGATGCTCGGCACCTCGCCCCTCCCGGCGGACCTCCTCGCGAACCCCGCCTACCGGGGTGCGCGAGCCTGGCTGGACTACATCGAGGATTTCGGCGGCGAGCCCGTCCTGCACGACTTCTGCGTCGACTGGGACGTCGTCCGCGCGGAGCTCGCCGGCCGCACCCCCGCGTCGTACTCGATCGGTGAGGGCCCGTACGGCAGCAACTCCGGCGCCAAGAACAGCGTCGACCGCAACTACCTGCCCGAGGCCGAGGCCACCGGGAACGTGACGATCCTCCCGCTGCACGAGGTCATCGAGATCCGGGAGATCTCCGGGCAGGACCGGTTCGAGGTCGTGGTCAAGCGGATCGACGAGTCCGGCGCGGTGCGTGAACACCAGACGCTCGTGGCCGACTACGTGTTCATGGCGGCCGGCTCGTACTACACCTCCGCGCTGCTCGCGACCGCCAAGGCGAAGGGCTCGCTGACCCGGCTGAACGACCACGTCGGCAAGGGATACGGCAACAACGGCGACTTCCTGATCGCCCGCGGACTCCTGCGCCGGGACTGCGGCGCCAAGCAGGGCGGCCCCGGCGTCGCGGTGATGTACGACGACGACAATCCGGACGGCCCGATCTCGATGTCCTGGGAGGCGTCGCCGTTCCCGGACATCGCGGGCGGCTCGAACATGGCGAACCTGATCCAGGTCATCTCGGACGAACGCGGCTCGATCGACTACAACCCGGCGACCGGGCGAGCGGAACTGAACTACCCGTTCGGCGAGTCGAACAGCAACGTGGACGCGCGCGGGCGGAACTTCGCAGGCCGTTTCCACGAGCGGACCGAGACCCGGTTCGGTTCGCCCGCCACCGGGATCCCGATCTACACCCGGCTCAGCGACTTCGGCTCCGGGTGCACGTGGCACGGCCTCGGCGGCATGGTGATGGGCCGGGCGTGCAGCCACGAGGGCCAGGTCGACGGCTACTCCAACCTGTTCGTCGTCGACGGCGCCCTGCTGCCGGGGTCCTCCGCGATGGTCAACCCGGCGCTGACGATCACCGCGGTGGCGGAGCGCTGCATGGACCGCTTCGTGGCTGCCCGGTCCTGAGCCCGGCCGACCGCCGACAGGAACCTCACAGGGGCCGGTGAGTACGGTGGCCGGGGCCAAGGGCTCGGCAATCCGTCGGCCCGCCGACGGACAGGAACGTGCAATGCCCCAGGCACCGATGCTGGCGGATCCCGCGAGGACCTCGACCACACCGAGGTCCGCGCGCGCCGTCGTCGGGCGCCTGCGGGGACACCGGGCCGGGCCGGACGTGGCCGCCGCGCTCGGGTTCACCGCGCTCGCGATGGTGGTGCTCGGTCGCCAGTGGCGCTCCCCCACCGTCGGCTACCTGACCGGCAGCGGCCAGGACCAGCGGATGTGGGAGTGGTTCTTCGCGGTCGCGGCGCACTCGGTCACCCGGCTGGAGAACCCCCTGGGCACGCTCCTGCAGAACTACCCGGATGGCGTGAACCTGATGGCCAACACGGCCATGTTCGGCGTCAGCATCCCGCTCGCGCCCGTCACGCTGCTGTTCGGCCCGACCGCGACCTGGACGCTGGTGCTGACCGCGGGCCTGGCAGGGACCGCCTTCGCCTGGTACTGGCTGCTGTCCCGGTTCGCGGTGCGGTCGCGGGCCGCGGCGGCCGTCGGCGGGCTGTTCTGCGGGTTCGCCCCTGGGATGATCTCGCACGCCAACGGTCACCCGAACTTCGTGGCGCTGGCGCTGCTGCCGCTGATCCTCGGCTGCGTGATCCGGCTCAGCCGCGGTGCGGGCGTCCGGACCACGATCGCGCTCGGACTGCTGGTCGCGGCGCAGATCCTGCTCGGCGAGGAACCGCTGCTCATCTGCGCCATGTCCTTCGCCGTGTTCACGGTGGCGTACTTCGCCTTTCGGCCGCGGCTCGCAGGCGCCGCGGTGCGGTCCGCGTGGCGGCCGCTGCTGTTCGCGGCGGCGATCGCGCTGGCGATCACCGCGATCCCGTTGTGGTGGCAGTTCTTCGGGCCGCAGAGCTACCGGGTCATCGACCACGGGGCGATGGGCAACGATCTCAAGGCGCTGCTGCAGTTCCCGGAGCAGTCGCTCGGCGGGCGCACCAACCCCGGGCAGGACGTCTCGATCGGCGCCACCGAGGAGAACGCCTACTTCGGCTGGCCCCTGCTGGCCCTCGTCGCCGCGGCGTCGGCCTGGTTGTGGCGCTCACCGCTCGCGCGGGCGGCGACGGTGACGACGCTCGCGATGGGCGTGCTCTCGCTCGGGTCCGAGCTGACCGTCGGGCGGAACAAGACCGGGATCACCCTGCCGTGGGCCTGGTTCGAGCACGTCCCGCTGCTCGAATCGGTGCTCGAGACCAGGTTCGCGATGGGAGCGGTCCCCGCCATCGCGCTGCTGCTGGCGATGGCGACGGACCGGGCCGTCCGCGAGCGGGCGACGCTGGTGCCCTGGTGCATCTGTCTGGTGCTCGCACTGCTGCCGCTGACCCCGATGCCGCTCCCCGCGGTCGACCGCAAACCCGCTCCCGAGTTCTTCGCCGACGGGACCTGGCGCGGATACGTCGACGACGGCTCCGTCGTGACGGTCCCGCTGCCAAGGCCCGAGGACGCGCGCGCGCTGTCCTGGCAGGCCAAGGCCGATTTCGGCTTCCCGCTCGCGGGCGGTTACTTCGTCGGACCGGCCGGCGCCGCCAAGAAGGCCAAGTACGGCCCGGACGATCGGCCGACGGCGCTGTTGCTGGCCCAGGTGGACAAGACCGGCGCGGCGCCGACGATCACCGACGAACTGCGCGCGCAGGCGGTCGCGGACCTGAGGTTCTGGCGGGCCGACGTGCTAGTGCTCCCGCCGGGAAAGAACCGTCAGGTGCTCCGCGAGACGGTGAGCGAGCTGCTCCGGGACAGCGGCCATGCCGCCGACGACGTCTGGGTGTGGGATGTGCGCGCCCTGGTCGCCGCGGGTCACTGACCCGGGCGCCGTCCCATACGATCGGACCTTGTGTCCGACGCGCCTGAATCCACGCCAGCCGACCGCACCTCCCTGCGCACCGCCCGCCTGATCGCGGTTGTCGCGGGTCTGGCCGGGCTGCTGCTGGCCGTCCTCACCCCGCTGCTGCCGGTCAAGCAGACCACCGCGAGCGTGTCCTGGCCGCAGAACGGCGCACTGACCAGCGTGTCCGCGCCGCTGGTCAGCTACGAACCGCTCAGCCTCAGCGCGCACATCCCGTGCGCGGTGGCGACGCAGCTACCGCCCGACGGGCAGGTCCTGCTCTCCACCGCCCCGAAGCAGGCGGCGGACGCCGAGCTCGACGGCCTCACCGTCAAGGTCGCGGGCGATCCCGCGAGCGAGACCGGCCGCGAGGTGCAGGTGATCCTGCGCAACAGCGTGCTGCTCTCGGCACCGCTGGCCGACGTCGCCGCGAAGTGCTCGGCGATCACCGTGTTCTCGGACGCCGCGCACACCACCGCCACCTTCGCCGGGCTGACCGACGACGCCGGCGAGCCGCTGAGCGTCGACGTCGCAGGCGACCTGCGCCCGCAGATGGTCGGCATCTTCAGCGACCTCAAGGGCGCCGCCGCAAACGGCACAGGGGGCACCGCCCCCGCCGGCCTCGAGGTCCGCGCGGACATCGATTCGCGGTTCTCCTCCAGCCCCACGGTGTTCAAGCTGCTCGCGATCGTCGTCGGGACGCTGGCCACGCTGATCGCGCTGATCGCGCTGCACCGCCTCGACAACACCGACGGCCGCGCGGCGCGCCGCTTCCTGCCCCGGCACTGGTTGCGGTTCACCGGCGTCGACGGTCTGGTGGTCGGCACCCTGGCGCTGTGGCACTTCATCGGCGCGAACACCTCCGACGACGGTTACCTGCTGAACATGGCCAGGGTGTCGGAACAGGCCGGCTACATGGCCAACTACTTCCGCTGGTTCGGCGTCCCCGAGGCCCCGTTCGGCTGGTACTACGAGGTGCTGGCCGCAATGGCCAAGATCTCGACCGCCAGCCCGTGGATGCGCCTGCCCGCGCTGCTCGCAGGCATCCTCTGCTGGATGGTGATCAGCCGCGAGGTGATCCCGCGCCTCGGTAACGCGGTGCGCCACAACCGGATCGCGATCTGGACCGCCGGACTGGTCTTCCTCGCGTTCTGGCTGCCCTACAACAACGGCCTGCGACCCGAGCCGATCATCGCGCTCGGCGCGCTGCTGACCTGGTGCTCGATCGAACGCGCGATCGCCACCGGCAGGCTGCTGCCCGCCGCGGTCGGCGTGCTCATCGCGGCGTTCTCGCTGGCGGCCGGGCCGACCGGGGTGATCGCCGTCGCCGCGCTGATCGTCGGTGCCCGGCCGATCACGGCGATCCTGGTCACGCGGGCCCGCCAGGTGGGGTGGCTGCCGCTGCTCGCGCCGGTCGCCGCGGCGGGCACCCTGGTGCTGGCCGTGGTCTTCGCCGACCAGACCCTCGCGACCGTGCTCGAGGCGACCCGGGTCCGCACCCTGGTCGGCCCGAACGTGAAGTGGTTCGACGAATACCACCGCTACGACGCCCTGATGAACGTCTCCCCGGATGGGTCGCTGGCCCGCCGGTTCGGCGTGTTCACGATGATCCTCTGCCTGGTCGTCTGCGCGATGATCATGCTGCGCCGGGGTGGCAAGATCCCGGGCGCCGCCGCCGGTCCGTCGCGGCGCATCCTCGGCATCGTGTTCGGCTCGCTGGTGCTGATGATGTTCACCCCCACCAAGTGGACCCACCACTTCGGCGTGTACGCGGGCCTGGCGGCTTCCATCGCCGCGCTGACCGCCGTCGCGGTCGCCGCGGCCACGCTCCGCTCGCGCCGCAACCGCACGCTGTTCGCGTCGGGCGTGCTGTTCCTGCTCGCGCTGGCCTTCACCGGCTCTAACGGCTGGTGGTACGTCTCCAGCTACGGCGTGCCGTGGTGGGACAAGCCGCCGTCCATCGGCGGCAACGCCTTCTCCACCGCGTTGCTCGGCCTGGCGGTGCTGGCGCTGCTGCTGGCGGGCTGGCAGCACCTGCGGGCCCCGTACCGGCCGGAGGAGCAGGCGGCCCCGCCGCGCGGGCTGCGGGCGCTGCTCGGTTCCCCGCTCACGCTCGCGGCCGCCTTCGTGGTGCTCTTCGAGGTGCTGTCCCTGGCCAAGGCCGCGGTCGCGCAGTATCCGGCGTACTCGGTGGCCCGCTCGAACGTCGAGGCACTCGCGGGCGACACCTGCGCGCTGGCCGACGACGTGCTCGTCGAGTCCGACGCGAACGCAGGCACGCTCATCCCGGTGAGCCCGTCGGACAATCCGCTGGGCGCGGAGTCGGACGCCGGCTTCACCCCCAACGGGGTCCCCGTCGACCTGACCGCCGACGAGGAGAACAAGGCCGCGGGCGGCGCGAACACCATCGACAGCGACGCCACCACGACCACATCCGGCACCGCGTCGGGCACCGGCGGCGGCACCGGCAGCACGGGCATCAACGGCAGCTCCGTGGCGCTGCCGTTCGGGCTCGACCCGGCGCGTACCCCGGTCCTCGGCAGCTACCAGACCGGCGAGCAGTCCACCGCGAAGCTCACCTCCGGGTGGTACGGGCTGCCGGATACCGGCTCTGCCGGTACATCGACGCAGCGGAGCGATGCGGCGCCGATCCTGGTGGTCACAGCCGCGGGCCGGATCCGGTCCGTCGACGCCGACGGCGTCGTCACCTACGGCCAGGACCTCGTCGTCGAGTACGGCGCCCCCGCAGCCGACGGGACGATCGAGGCACGCGGCAGCCTGCTGCCCATCGACATCGGCCCGTCGCCGTCGTGGCGGAACCTCCGGGTCCCGATGGCCGACATCCCAGCCGATGCCACCGCCGTGCGGCTGGTCGCGAACGACCACGACCTCTCCCAGCGGCAGTGGCTGGCCGTCACGCCGCCCCGGGTGCCGCAGCTGCGGACGCTGAACGAGGTGGTCGGCTCGAGCGCACCGGTGCTGCTGGACTGGTCCGTCGGCCTGTCCTTCCCCTGCCAGCGGCCGTTCGACCACGAGTACGGGGTCGCGGAGGCGCCCGAGTACCGGATCCTGCCGGACCGGGTCGGCGCCGACTCCACCAACGGCTGGCAGGACAGCCTCGGCGGCGGACCTCTCGGCTGGACCGACCTGCTGCTCGCCGCGCAGACGATGCCCAGCTACCTCGACCGCGACTGGGACCGCGACTGGGGCTCGCTGGAGCGGTTCACCCCGCTCGACGAATCCGCGGTGCCTGCCCGGGTGGACACCGCGACGGTGACCCGTTCCGGGCTGTGGGACCCGGGGCCGATCCCGGCGCGGTGACGGCGGCTGCGATCGCGAACCCCGTGATCGCAGCCGATCCCTCCGCCGCAGCGGCCGACCAGGCCGCTGAGCTGGGGTTCAGGGCTGCGTCACGGGGGCGTGGATCACCGATTACAGAGATTCTCCGTAGCGATGTGAACGCCGACCGACCCTCGCCTACCATCGTGAACCGTGCCCGACGTCGTGACAGCCCCTGAACCAGCCATTTCCGCACCGCCGCCACCGGTCGACTTCAGAGCGAAGTACCGCACCGCGCGGCTGATCGCGGTCGTCACCGGTCTGCTCGGTGCGCTGTTCGCGTTGGCGACGCCGTTCCTGCCGGTCACCCAGACGACGTCCACCATGAACTGGCCGCAGGCGGGGGTCGCCGCGAGCGTCGACGCGCCGCTGATGGCCCAGGTGCCGATCGACCTGCAGGCAACGGTGCCGTGCGCGCTGGTCCGCGAGCTGCCCCGTGAGGGCGGCCTGCTGCTGGCCACCGCCCCGCCGCAGGGCACGGACGCCCCGCTCAACGCGATGTTCATGCGGGTCACCGCCGACACCGTGGACGTGCTCGACCGCAACGTGGTCGTCGCATCCGCCCCGCGGGCCCGGGTCGAGGCCGGCGGCTGCACGGCCATCACCTTCAGCTCCGACATCAACAGCACCACCGCCACCTTCGAGGGGCTGTCCATCGGCGGCAACCCGGTCACCGGCACCCTGACCGGAGACCTGCGGCCTCAGGTGGTCGGCGTCTTCACCAGCCTGGACGGCCCCGCCCCCGCCGGACTCTCGTTGACGGCGAACATCGATTCCCGGTTCACCTCCTCCCCCACGCTGATCAAGAGCGCGGCGATGGTGCTCGCGGTCCTGCTGACCATCTCCTCACTGGTCGCGCTCGCCCGTCTCGACGGCACCGACGGCCGCGGCCACCGGCGCTTCTTCCCGTCGCACTGGTGGCGGTTCAAGCCGGTCGACGGCGCGGTCGTCGGCGTCCTGCTGGTCTGGCACTTCATCGGCGCGAACACCGCGGACGACGGCTACCTGCTCACGATGGCCCGGGTGTCGGAGCACGCCGGCTACATGGCCAACTACTTCCGCTGGTTCGGTGTCCCCGAGGCCCCGTTCGGCTGGTACTACGAGGTGCTGGCCGCGATGGCCAAGATCTCCACGGCCAGCCCCTGGATGCGCCTGCCCGCGCTGCTGGCAGGCATCCTCTGCTGGCTGGTCATCAGCCGCGAGGTGATCCCCCGCCTCGGCCGCGCGGTTCGGCACAGCTCCGCCGCGGTGTGGACCGGCGGGCTGGTGTTCCTCGCGTTCTGGATGGCCTACAACAACGGCCTGCGCCCGGAGCCGATCGTGGCCCTCGGCGCGCTGCTGACCTGGTGCTCGGTGGAGCGCGCCATCGCCACCGGCAGGCTGCTGCCCGCCGCGGTCGCGATCCTGATCGCCGCGTTCTCGCTCGGCGCCGCCCCGACCGGCCTGATGTGTGTGGCGGCCCTGCTGGCCGGCGCCCGGCCGATGGTCCGGATCCTGGTCCGCAGGCACCGCGAGGTCGGCGCCTGGCCGCTGATCTCCCCGCTGCTCGCGGCGGGCACCGTGGTGCTCGTCGTGGTGTTCGCCGACCAGACCTTCGCGGGCGTCCGCGAGGCCACCCGGGTGCGCAGCCTGATCGGCCCGAACATGAACTGGTACGAGGAGTTCCTCCGGTACTACTACCTGTTCGTGCAGACGGTCGACGGTTCCGTGGCCCGCCGGTTCGCGTTCCTTGTGATGATCCTCTGCCTGTTCACCACGCTGTTCGTGCTGTTGCGCCGCAAGAAGATCCCTGGCGCGGCGGTCGGCCCGTCGTGGCGCCTGCTCGGCGTGGTGTTCGGAACCATCTTCTTCATGATGTTCAACCCCACCAAGTGGACCCACCACTTCGGTGCGTACGCGGGCATCGCCGGTTCGCTGGCCGCGCTCACCGCGGTGGCGGTCTCCGCCTCCGCGCTGCGCTCGCGCCGCAACCGCACCATGTTCGCGGCGGGACTGCTCCTGGTGCTCGCCTTCTCCTTCTCCGGCATCAACGGCTGGTGGTACGTCTCCAGCTACGGCATCCCGTGGTTCGACAAGACCGTCTCGCTCGGCGGTAGGCAGCTGAACTCGGCGTTGCTCGCGCTGTTCGTCGTCGCCGTGCTGGTCGTCGCATGGCAGTACTTCCGCGAGGACTTCATCGGCACCGAGGTGAAGGCGTCCAGCGAGAAGGGCAGGCGCATCAAGAAGTTCGCGGCCGTGCCGCTGACGGTGGTGGCCGCGCTGATGGTGCTGTTCGAGGTGCTCTCGCTGGCCAAGGGCGCGGTCTCCCAGTACCCGGCGTACTCGCTGGCCCGCTCCAACATCGACGCCGTCACCGGGTCGCCGTGCGGTCTGGCCGACGACGTGCTGACCGAGGCGGATCCGAACGCCGGCCGACTGCAGCCGGTCATCGACCCGTCGGATCCTCCCCTGAATCCGAACAACCCCCTCGGCGGCAGCGATCCGACCGGGTTCAGCCCGAACGGCGTGCCCACCGACCTGTCCGCGGACTACACCGAGGTCAAGCCCGGCCAGTCGAACACCGACGGCCAGACGGTCGGCCCGAACTTCGCCACCGGCGCGGGCGCCGGCACCGAGGGCGGCACCGGGGCGGTCGGCGTCAACGGCAGCAACGTCAAGCTGCCGTACGGCCTGAACCCCGCGACCACCCCGGTCCTTGGCAGCTACCAGACCGGGATCCAGGAGCCGGCCAGCCTGACCTCCAGCTGGTACGGACTGCCTGCCCGCAGCGAGCAGTCGCCTCTGGTCGTGATCTCCGCGGCCGGGCGCATCTGGTCGGAGAGCAAGGACGGCGAGGTCACCTACGGTCAGTCGCTGCTGCTCGAGTCCGGGCACCGCGAGGCCGACGGCACGATCACCGCGCTCGGCACCTACCTGCCCAAGGACATCGGCCCGGCACCGTCCTGGCGGAACCTGCGGGTGCCGATCGACGAGCTGCCCGCGGGCACCGACGTGGTCCGGATCGTCGCGAACGACCCGAACCTGACCGGCGATCAGTGGCTCGCGTTCACCCCGCCGCGGGTACCGCAGCTGCAGTCGCTCAACGACTACATCGGCACCACCCAGCCGGTGCTGCTCGACTGGGCGGTCGGCCTGCAGTTCCCCTGCCAGCGCCCGTTCGACCACAAGTACGGCGTCGCCGAGGTCCCCGGGTTCCGCATCCTCCCCGACCGCCCGCTCGCGGTCAGCTCCACCGACACCTGGCAGTCCCACGAGAACGGCGGACCGCTCGGCTGGACCGAGATGCTCGCGGAGGCATCCACGGTGCCGACCTACCTGGTCGACGACTGGGGCCGCGACTGGGGCGCACTGGAGCGGTACACGCCGTACTTCCCACAGGCTGAGGCCGCCGTCGTCGACACCGGCGAGGTGCGACGCTCCGGCTTCTGGAGCCCCGGCATGATGCGCGTGTACGAGAAGTAGTCGCCCGCCCGACGAAGACCGGCTCCCCACACGGGGAGCCGGTCTTCGTCGCATCGGAGGGTCGGCGGCCGCATACTCGGTAGATGCCGGACGACGACCTGAGCGATTTCGAGGCCGCACATTTCACCCACGACGGCACGACGCGCGCGATCTACCGCCGCGGCACCGGTCCGGCGGTGATCATCATGGCGGAGATCCCTGGCATCACCCCGAAGGTGCTCGAGTTCGCCCGCCGCGTCGCCGAGATCGGGTGCACGGCAGTGCTTCCGCACCTTTTCGGGCGCCCCGGCCGGGATCCGGATCCGGGCACCCACGGACGGGTCGCGACGGCGGCCGACACGGTCACCACCATGGTCCCGGTCTGTGTCAGCCGCGAGTTCACGATCCTGGCGACCGGGCGCAGCTCGCCGGTGATCACGTGGCTGCGGGCGCTGGCGGCCCACGAGCACGATCGGTGCGGCGGACCGGGGGTCGGCGCGGTCGGCATGTGCTTCACCGGTGGCTACGCACTCGCGATGGCCGTTGACGACGTCCTGGTCGCCCCGGTCCTGTCGCAGCCCTCGCTGCCCCTCGCCGTCTCCGCGCGCCGACGGCGAACCATCGACATCTCGCCCGGTGACCTGGCCAGGGTGAAGCAGCGCTGCGCGAACGGGCTGACCGTCCTGGGACTGCGCTTCGACTCCGACCGTCTCTCACCGGCCGAACGCTTCGACTTCCTCCGCGAACAGCTCGGCGACGCCTTCGTGGCCGTCGAAATCGACGGCGGCGCCGCGAACCCGGACGGGCTACTGCCCCCGCATTCGGTGCTGACCGAGCACCTCATCGACGAGCCCGGTCAGCCCACCCGCGCCGCGCTCGACCAGGTCCTCGACCTGATGCGGACGCGGTTGCTGACGCCGGCCGCGGACCCCGACGCCGGACCTGTCGATCCGGCGTGAGCCCCGCGGGCGGCGCGATCGCCCTGCGCTAGAACGGGATCAGCGAGTGCTTGCGCGGGTTCTTCGGGAGCTCCTTGTCGCGGAGCAGGTTCAGCGCCTTACGGATCTCGAGGCGGGTGGCCGCAGGCTCGATCACCGCATCGATGTAGCCGCGCTCCGCCGCGACGTAGGGGGTCGCGACGTGCTCGTTGTAGTAGTTGATCAGCTGGTGGCGCACCGCGGGAGCGTTCTCGCCCGCCGCCTCGATCTGCTTGCGGCCGATCACCGCGACCGCGCTCTCCGCGCCCATCACGGCGATCCGGGCGGTCGGCCACGCGAAGTTCACGTCGGCGCCGAGCTGCTTGGAACCCATCACCGCATACCCGCCGCCGTAGGACTTACGGACCACGACCGTCACCTTCGGCACGGTGGCCGAGACGTAGGAGAACAGGAACCGGCCGCCGCGCTTGATGACGCCGACCTTCTCCTGCTCGACGCCGGGCAGGAAGCCCGGGGTGTCCACGACCAACACCAGCGGGATGTCGTACGCGTCGCAGACCTGCACGAAGTGCGCGGCCTTGTCGGAGGCGGAGGCGTCCAGCGCGCCGGAGAGCGACATCGGCTGGTTCGCGACCACGCCGACCGGGCGGCCGTCCACCCGGGCGAAACCGGTGATGATGTTCTGCGCGCTCTGGCTGCGGACCTCGTGGAAATCGCCGTCGTCGAAGATCTTGAGCAGCACGTCGTGCATGTCGTAGCCGGCGTTGTCGGCGTCCGGCATGAACGTGTCGAGCGTGAGGTCGTCCTCGGTGATCTCCGGCTCCAGGCCGGGATTGACGATCGGCGGCTTCTCGGTGCAGCTGGACGGCATGTAGCTCAGGTACTTGCGGGCCCACTCGAACGCGGCCTTCTCATCGGCCGCGACGTGGTGCACGTTGCCGTACTCGGCCTGCTTCCGCGCACCGCCCAGGTCCTCGAGGCTGACATCCTCGCCCGTGACGGACTTGATGACGTCCGGACCGGTGACGAACATGTACGACTCTTCGGTGGCGATCACGACGTCGGTGTTGATCGGCGCGTAGACGGCTCCACCGGCACACTTGCCGAGGATGATCGAGATCTGCGGGCACAGCCCGGACAGCGGCTCGTGACGGCGGCCCATCTCCGCGTACCAGGCCACCGACGCGACCGCGTCCTGAACGCGCGCGCCCGCGGACTCGTTGATCCCGATGACGGGACAGCCGATCTTGATCGCGAAGTCGAGGATCGCGGAGACCTTCCGGCCGAAGATCTCGCCCGCCGCGCCACCGAAGACGGTCTGGTCGTGCGAGAACACCGCGACCGGACGGCCCTCGACCGTGCCGTGCCCGGTGACGACGCCGTCGCCGTACGGGTTGTTGGGATCGCCCGCCATCCTGGCGAGCTGGCCGACCTCGACGAAGCTGCCCGGATCGAGCAGCATGTCGATGCGCTCACGCGGGGTCGGCAGACCCTTCTCCTTGCGCCTCGCGATGGCCCTCGGGTTACCAGGCGCCTTCGACAGCTCGAGCTTCTCGCGAAGGTCCGCCAGCTTCTCGGCCGTAGTGGTGCTCACTCAGTTGCTCCGATTCTCGGCCTCGATGTCGGCCAGCTTCTTGGTCAGGTCCGCCCCCACCTTGGCAATGTACGGCTCGTCCACGATCTGGATGTGATCGCCACCGACGTGGACGATCTCCAGGTTCTTCGCGCACTCGCCCCAGCCCCCGTCCGGCTGCCGGGTGCTGAACGCGGGCTCGAGGGCCATCGCGTCGTCGTGATAGCGATCGGCCAGGTACAGCACCACGTCGCCGTCGTACTGCTCGAGCTTCGCGGTCTGGATGGCGCGGTTGTCCAGCCAGGAGGTGCGCTGGTGCTCGAGGATGCCGCCCGGGATCTTGGTCCCGCTCATCTTCAGCAGGTCCATCAGGATCTGGATCTGCGCTTCGTCGGACTCGGCCGCCGCCAGCTTGTCGTACGGCAGCGGGGCGTCGACGTTGTAGGTCTTCTTGGCGAAGGCGGAGTACCGCTTCCAGCGGGCCTTGATCTCCTCCGGGGTGTCCTCGACCTTCTCGCCCGCCATCACGGTGTCGATCAGTCCGACGATCCGGACGTCGGCGCCCTCCTCGCGGAGCAGCTTGGCCACCGCGTACGCCAGCACGCCGCCGAGCGACCAGCCGTACAGCACGTACGGGCCGTCCCCCTGGATCTCGCGGACCAGCGGCAGGTAGGCCTTGGCACGCTCCTCGATCGGTCCCTCGGTGCGCTCGAGCCCGTACATCGCGGTCCCCGCAGGCAGCCGCTTGAGCAGCGGCTCGTAGGCCACCGTCGAGCCACCGGCCGGGTGGAACACGAACACCGGCACCGCGGTGGATCCCTCGGGACGGGGGCTCAGGGTGCGGACCAGCCCGTCGATGCGGACGCCGTCCTCGAGGTGCTCGCGCACCTTCTCCGCGAGCTGCTCGATGGTCTCCGAGTCGAGAATGTCGTCGAAGGTCACCTCGCCGCCCGCACGCTCGGTCAGGCGGGCCGCCAGCTTCTCGGCGGTCTCGTCGTCGAGCACCGGCAGGGTGTTGAAGATGCCCTTCGCGGACTGGCCGGTGATGACCGCCCACGTCGCGAACGTCAGCCGCTCGGCGGCGTCACGCGGGGGCACATCGGTTCCTGTCGCCTCCGCCGTCGCCTGCTGGGCGTCGACCTTCGTCTCGGGTTCCGCGACAGGCGCCGGGGCGGCCTGCTCGGCGGCGGCGGCGGCGACGATGGCCTCGGCCTCGGTGACGGGGCTGGTGTCCTCGTCGGCGAGCGCCTCCTCCTCGGCGGCGGCCGCGTTGGAGGCCTCCTTCTCGACGCGCTGCTTCTCGGCGAGCGCGGCGACCTCTTCACGGTTGTCGATCGCGTAGCGCAGGTACTTCTCCACCTCGCGCAGGCTCGCGTCGCGGACCGCCTGCAGCTGCAGCTGCGGGATGTCGAACTCGTACTCGACGCGGTTCTTGATCCGCACCGCCATCAACGAGTCCAGCCCCAGCTCGATGAGCGGGATCTCGGCGGGCAGGTCCTCGGGCGCGTAGCCCATGGACTCGGCGACGATCAACGCCAGCCGCTCCTCCATCGACTGCGAGCTGCTCGGGTCCCAACGGTCGCCGAAGGACTCGACCACCTCGGGCAACTCCTCCATCGGGGAGCTGGAGCGCGGCGACGGAGCTGCCGCGGCGACGACGAGCTCGGGCAGCGGTTCGCCCGCGGTGACCACCGCGTCGAGCAGCAGCGCGAAGCCGTCCGCGGTCTTGGCGTGCACCTGCAGCGACGCGCCGCCCGGGTGCGGGTTCAGCGTCGTGGTCAGCGTGCCCGCGGCCGGGACCTCGCCGCGCGCGACGGCGGCGGTCAGCACCACATCCGAGAGCACCTGCGCGGCGGCCTCGGTCGCCAGCGCGTTCAGGTCGGAGACCGCGGCGGCTTCGACCTCCCACACGTGCCTGCCGTCGGGCAGCGAGACGTGCGCACCGGGCACCCGGGCGTTGCCGCCCGAGGAGATGCGGATGTCGAGCCAGTGCTCCTTGCGGAGGAACGCGGTCCGCGGCAGGTCCGCGTAGCCGCCGTCCGCGAACAGCGACGGCAGATTCACCGGGTGGCCGTGGACGTAGAGCTGGGCGAGGGCACTGAGCACGCCCAGCTCCTCGTCCTCCTTGCGCTTGAGGGTCGGGATCAGCTGCGCGTCGTGCAGCCCGGCGTCGAACGCGGTGGCCGCGACCGACATCAGCGTCGCCGGGTTCGGGGCCAGCTCGACGAACGTGGTGTGCCCGGCGTCGACGGCGAGGCGCACCGCGTTGGTGAAGTACACGCTGTGCCGCAGGCCCTTGGTCCAGTACTCGACCGGGTGGATCGGGTCATGCCCGACGCGGTAGAAGGTCTCCTTGTCGACCGAGGAGTACAGCCCGGCCTTCAGCTTGTGGGGCTCGATGCCTGCCAGCTCCGCGGCGAGCTCGCCCAGGATCGGGTCGACCTGCGAGGTGTGGCTGGCGCCCTTGGTCTGCAGGATCCTGCCGAGCTTCTCCTCGGCCTCGGCGCGGGCCACGATGGCCTCCACCTCGGGCTGCGGGCCACCGATGACGGTGTGGGTCGGCGCGGCGTACACGCAGACCTCGAGGTGCGGGAAGTCGCCGAGCACGGCCTCGATCTCGGCGGCGCTGTACTCCACGAGCGCCATCAACCGGATGTCGTCGCCGGACAGCGTCGACTCGGCCTCGCCCATCAGCCGGGAGCGGGCGGTGATGACCCGGACCGCGCCCTCGAGCGAGAGCCCGCCGGTGACGTAGGCGGCGGCCGCCTCACCCATCGAGTGGCCGACCGCGGCCTCCAGGTCGGCGCCGTGGTGGCGGAGCACCGCGGCCAGGCCGATCTGGATGGTGAAGATGCCGACCTGCGCGGTCTCGACGTCGTAGTCGACCGAGTCGTCGAGGAACTTCTCGGCCATCTTGTAGCCGGCCTCGTACTCGATGAGCTCGTCGACCTCGTCGACCGTCTTCCGGAACACGGCGTTGCCGCGGTAGAGCTGCTTGGCCATCTTGCGGTGCTGCGAGCCGAAGCCCGAGAACACCCAGATCGGTCCGTTGGAGGCGGGTGCGTCCGCGGACAGCACGCCCTGGCCGGGCTTGCCCGCGGCGACCGCGCGCAGACCGGTGATGGCCTCGGCGCGGGTGCGTGCGAGCACCACCGCGCGGGACCGGCCGTGGTTACGGCGGGCCAGCGTGCGGCCGACGTCCTCGAGCGGGGTCGTGCTGCCTGCCTCGGTCTCCAGCCAGTCGGCCAGGTCGGCGGCGGCGCGGCGACGGCGCGAGGGCATCGAGGCGGAGACGGCCAGCAGCACCGGCATCGGCTCCGCATCGGCCTCGGCCTCGGGCTGCTCGGCGACAACGACCGGCTCGACGCCCATCGACTCGGCGGCGTCGGCGAGCACGCCCGCGGCCTCCGTCTCGACATCGAGCGACTCCGTGGCCTGTGAGTCCTTCTGGTCCCCATCCGGACCGGAAGTGCTCACGGGCGCCGCAGGCGCCTCGTACTCGCGGACCACGACGTGCGCGTTGGTGCCGCCGAAGCCGAAGCCGGAGACGCCCGCGACGGCGCGGCCGGTGTACCGCGGCCAGTCGGTGGCCTCGGGGATCACCTGCAGGTGCGCCTTGTCGAAGTCGATGTACGGGTTCGGGCCCGCGTAGTTCAGCGACGGCGGGAGCTTGTCCTCGCGCATCGCGAGCACGACCTTGATCAGGCCCGCGGCGCCGGCGGCGGCCTCGAGGTGACCGAAGTTGGTCTTCGCCGAGCCCAGCAGGGCCGGCCGGTCCGCAGAACGGCCGCGGCCGACGACGCGGCCGAGCGCGTCCGCCTCGATCGGGTCGCCGAGGATGGTGCCGGTGCCGTGCGCCTCGATGTAGTCGACGCCGGACGGGGCGATGCCCGCGTCGCGGTACGCCAGCCTCAGCACGGCGGCCTGCGCGTCGGGGTTCGGCGCGACAATGCCGTTGGAACGGCCGTCCTGGTTGACGGCCGAGCCGGCGATCACCGCGCGGATGTCGTCGCCATCGCGCTCGGCGTCCTCGAGCCGCTTGAGCACGACCAGGCCGCCGCCCTCGGCGCGCACGATGCCGTTCGCGTCGGAGGAGAAGGCCTTGATCTTGCCGTCCTCAGCGAACATTCCGATCTCGTTGAAACCGAGGGTCGCGGCGGGCGCGACGAGCATGTTGACGCCGCCGGCCAGGGCGAGGTCGGACTCACCGGAACGCAACGAGCGCACCGCCTGGTGCACGGCCACCAGCGAGGACGAGCACGCGGTGTCCATCGCGATCGACGGTCCGCGGAAGTCGAAGTAGTAGGAGACCCGGTTCGCGACGATCGACGTCGAGGTCCCGGTCAGTGCGTACGGGTGCGCGTGCACCGGGTCGCTGACCGCGAGCAGCTGGTAGTCGTTGGCGGAGCTGCCGATGAAGACACCGACCTGCTCGCCCTTGAGCTCGCTCGCCGGGATGCGGGCGTGCTCGAGCGCCTCCCAGGTGAGCTCCATGGCCAAGCGCTGCTGCGGGTCGACATTCTTTACCTCGAGCGGCGACATCGCGAAGAACTCCGCGTCGAAGCCCTTGACGTCGTCGAGGTAACCGCCCCTGGTGTTGGCCTTCGCGATCGCCTCAGCAATCTGCGAGTCCGCGGCGAACTCCGACCAGCGACCCTCCGGCAGCTCGGTGACCGCGTCGCGGCCCTCGATCAGCAGCCGCCACATCTCGTCGGGGGTGTGACCAGTGCCGGGGAACCGGCTGGCCATGCCGACGATCGCGATGTCGTGCGACTGCGAGGTGTCCTTGACCGCGTAGAACGCCGCGTCCTCGGGCTCGTCGGGGACCTCCGGCTCGCCCTCGATGATCAGGGTCGCCAGCGCGGCGATCGTGGGGTGCTGATAGACGACCGTGGCGTTCAGCGTGATGCCGACGAGTTCCTCGATCTCCCCGCTCAGAGCGACGGCGTCCCGGGACGAGAGCCCGAATTCCTCCATCGGACGGTCATCCGAGATCTGATCGACCGGTTGCCCGGTCGCCTCGGCAACCCAGTTGCGCAGCCATTCGCGCAGCTGCGCGACCGTCATCTCTGTCTCAGCCATCAACACACCACGCTACCCGTCAAGAAGAAGGTTGTTTTACACGCTATCGGGGAACGCGGTCTGCGTGTAACCACCACGGAGCGTCCCCTCGATGTATGCGGCCTTGCAGGCGCGCCGTGCGATCTTGCCGCTGGAGGTACGCGGGATGGATCCGGCGGGCACCAGCAGCACGTCACGGGCGGTCACGCCGTGCCGGGTGGAGATCGCCGCGCGCACCGCGTCGGCGATCGGGGCCGGATCGGCCTTGCCCGCGCCCGGCGCCCGCTCGCCGACGAGCACGAGCTGCTCGGAGGCGTCGTCGGCGTCGAAGGTCAGCCCTGCGCCTGCCTCGAACACCTCCTTCGGGAGCTGGTTCGCGGGCACCGCGAACGCCGCGACGAAGCCCGGGCGCAGCGCGGCGCTCGCCTCCTGCGCGGTGGCCTCCAGGTCCTGCGGGTAGTGGTTACGACCGTCGACGATCACCAGGTCCTTGACGCGGCCGGTGATGTACAGCTCGCCGTCGACGTAGACGCCGTAGTCACCGGTGCGCATCCAATTCGAGTCCTCGGGCGCGCCGTCCGCGTGGCTGCCCGTGGCGATCGTCGAGGACAGCCGGTTGTGGAAGGTCTGCTCGGTCTCCTCGGGGCGACCCCAGTAGCCCTGGCCCATGTTGTTGCCGTGCAGCCAGATCTCGCCGACGTTCTCGTCCTCGAGCTCGGCACCGGTGTCGGCGTCCACGATCGCGGCCCACTGGCTGCGCGAGACGTAGCCGCAGGACACCTGGGCGATGGCGCCCGGGGCGTCCTTGTCGACCTTCACCATGCGACCGCGGTTCAGCTCGTCGCGGTCGACGTAGATGACCCTGGCCTCGTCGCTGTGCTTGGTCGACGAGACGAACAGCGTCGCCTCGGCCATGCCGTAGGACGGCTTGATCGCGGTCTTGGGCAGTCCGTACGGCCCGAAGGCGTCGTTGAACTTGCGCATCGACGAGGTGGTGACCGGCTCGCTGCCGTTGATCAGGCCGATGACATTGCTCAGGTCGAGCGTCTCGCCGTCCTTCGGCAATCCGCGGGCTGCGGCGTGCTCGAAGGCGAAGTTCGGCGCCGCGGCGAAGGTGCCCGCGCCGTCGGTGATCGCGGCGAGTTCCTTGATCCAGCGGTAGGGACGCGCCACGAAGGCGCGCGGGCTCATGATGGTGATGTACTTGCCGCCCAGCGCAGGCAGGATCACCGTGAGCAGGCCCATGTCGTGGAACAGCGGCAGCCAGGTGACGCCGCGGGAGTCGGTGGTCAGCTCGATCGCGTCGACCATCTGCAGCGCGTTGGTGCCGACCGCCCGGTGGGTGATCTCCACGCCCGCGGGCACCCGGGTCGAACCGGAGGTGTACTGCAGGTACGCGATGTCGTCGAGCCCGATCTCGGGGTACACCCAGGTCTCGCCGACGGTGTCCGGGATCGCGTCGATCGCGATGATCCGCGGCCGCTCCGCCGCGGGGAGGTGACGGAACAGCTGGCGAACGCCGGCGGCCGACTGGGTCGCGGTGAGGATCGCCGACGGCTTGCAGTCGCCGAGGACGGCGTGCAGGCGGTCGCCGTGACCGGGCTCGTCCGGGTCGAACAGCGGTACCGCGATGGTGCCCGCGTGCATGGCCGCAAAGAAGGACACGACGTAGTCGAGACCCTGCGGCGCCAGGATCGCGACCCGCTGACCCGGCTCGGTCACCTGCTGCAGACGGGCGGCGACGGCGCGCAGCCGGTTGCCGAACTGGGTCCAGGTGAGCTCGTGCACCTCACCGTCCCGCTCGCGCGAGTAGTCGATATAGCGGTATGCCAGCTCGTCCGCGTTCTCGCGGGTGTGCTGTTCGACGTGATCGACGAGGGTGCTGCCGGGCATCAGCCTGATGTTGCCGGCGTCGTCGACGTAGTCATCGAAGTTCTTCATACCTTCTCCTCCAAGGCAAGCTCCCCGTGATCGCGACGAACACCGGTGAGCTTCGTCCCCTGCAGCCGCGTGGGATCGTGCAAATAGTGACTAGTGGTGGCAATGCGTGCAGGTCTCAGATCGGTAACGACGCGCGCCCCATCCCAAACCAACAGCATGTTACAGACAGTGCCGTTCTCATTCACCCTTGAGCAGGGGTATCACCGGAGCGAATGCCTCCATCTGCGTGGGGAAGATCCCCACGTAGGACATGGAGGTCTGCGCCCGCACGCCGCGGATCTGGTCCGCGATCTCCTCGTAGGAGCCGAATGCGAGGTACGGGGAGTTCAGGATCTGCTCCACCGTGAGTTTGACGTCCACCTCGATGTTCGGCGGGTACCCGTTGTCCAGGGCCGCCAGCGCCATCTCGGCCATCGCCTCCCGATCATCGGTCGGCATGATCGTGGTGATCGTCCAGTTCAGCTCGATGTCGTCGAACCGGTCGCCCGCTGCCTCGCGGATGCGCTCGACCCGCGCGGCGGTCGCCTCCATCGTGATGCCGGACAGCAGCATCTTGCCGTCCTTGTTGCTGGGCGGGGCGAGCGAGATGATGTCCGCGTACTTGGCGGCCAGCGCCAGCATCTTCGGGCCACCGCCGCCGACCACGATGGGTGGACGCGGGCCCTGCCGGGGCCGCGGGCTGCCCTTGAGCCCGTTGATCTGGTAGTACTCGCCCTGGAAGTTGCACTCCTGGCCGCGCAGCAGCGTGTCGAGGATCTCGAGGGACTCCGCGAGCTTGGCGATGCGCACGCCCGGGCTGTCGTACGTGATGCCGCCCTTGTCGAACTCTTCCTTCATCCAGCCCGCACCGATGCCGAGCTCGAGCCGTCCGCCGGAGAGCACGTCGATCGTCGCCGCGTCCTTGGCCAGCACCGCCGGGTGCCGGAATCCGTTGGCCAGCACCGCGGTGCCGATCCGGATCTTGTCCGTCGCCACCGCGAGGGCACCCAGCGCGGCGATCGGGCCGACCTGATTACCGAGGTGGTCGGGAATCATGAAGCTGTCGTAGCCGAGTTCCTCGGCCTTCTGGGCCAACTTGATGAACCGGCGGGCACCGCCCTCTTCGGCGTTTCCCTCTCCGCCGGCGGCAAACCGGAACTTACGCGGCGCGGGTGCGTCGGCGGAACTCATCGATCATTTCTCCTGAAACCTGGGCACAACGGGGGACCTGGACGGCGCGGTACGGCAACGTGGCCGGTGGGACACTCTATCGGCATCGCACCGTTCCCACTATTCGTGAGCTGGGGTCGGCGCGGACCTCACCTTGTCGGCCGCCCAGTTTGTCATCCACTGCGTGGCCGTGGTGCCGTTTTGGTCCACCACGAACGAGTTGTACATGGCATGCACCGGGTTGTTGATGTACTCGCCGATCCGGGCGAGGCTCGCGAGGAAGTTCACCGGATTGAAGGCGTTCGCCGGCGCGTCGCAGATGCCGTCCGACGGCGCGCAGATGTCGACCACCCGATCACCGAGCGACCCGAAACCACCCGGCCGGGCCCCCGTCATCGTCATGCCCGGCACCTTCAGGCCGCCGAGCGACAGCTCCGCGCCCACACCGGCCACCGGCGTGCCGACGATCTGGGCCGTGCCCGGCTCGCGCCTGCCGTCCGCGATCAACCCGACGCCGAGAACCAGGTCCGCGGGCACCGGCCCGGTGCCCGCGCCGATCGACGAGGCGAGGTCACCGGCGATGACCGCGCCCTGCGAGAAGCCCAACAGCATGAAGGTCGTGAGCGGGCAGTTCGCGTGCATGGCCGACATCGCCTCGCTGGCCCGCGCGGTGCCCTCGCCGCGACTCTTGTTGTACGACATCTGACCGTCCGGCGGGAGCGCCACCGGGTTCGAGAACTGCGCCACGTACGGGACGGTGTACACCTCCGCGCGCTGGCCCTCGAACTGCGCCTGCAGCGGCCGGGTGATGTTGAGCATCAACGACGCCGGGTTCGCGCCCGGGTTGAACGGATCGTCGATCGCGCTCGACTCCCAGGTGCCCGGGATGGCGACCACCTGGACGTCCGGGCAGCTCGCCGGCTGGGCGCTCGGCCGCTCCGGCTCCGGGCCGGGACCCGGCGGCGGCGCGGGCACCCGCCCGGCCAGCAGGTACCAGGCCACCAACGCGACGAGCGCGAGCAGCAGCACCACGATGAGCACGATGAGCACGCGCAGCACACCGCGCCCCGACTTGCGGCCCTTACGTCCGGCAGCATTCATCCGCGGCTACTTGCAGTAGTGGGTGTTGGCGGCGTCGATGTACACCTGGGCGGCCGCGGCGGCCTGCTCCGGGGTCATCGTGGCACCGGTGATGCTGGCCTCCGCACCCGCCATGCCGGTGACGTAGGCGGTGACCTCCTCGCTGTTCGCACCGCTGACCTTGGCGCCACAGATGTAGTTCGCGGTCACGATGGCGATGTCGCCGTTGTCGGCGACGGCGATGCCGCCCTTCTTCAGCGCGTCCAGGTATGCCTTGCCGCGGTCGTCGAGCGCGGGGGCCTCCGTGGGGCCGGGGAACCCGCTCGGGACCGCCTGGGGCGTCTCCGGGGGTGCGGTCGCGGCGACGGCAGGCGTCGTGAACGGGGGCACCTCGATCGAGGTCTCGGGTGCGGGCGCGGACTTGGAATGGGTGGTCAGGGTGGGCGTGCTGCTGGCCGTCGAGTCGTCGCTGCCACACCCGGCGAGCAGCCCGCCGGTGACCGCCGCGAGCGCGCCGATCGTCAGCGCTCGGGCCAGGGAGTTACGAGTGGAAACAAGCATGGTGTTCAGTCCTCGGATTCGTGATCTGCGGGTGCGACCCACCCGGCGGACGAGGTGCCAACGGCCACGCGGGTGTCGATGAACAGGCTACCGACGCGAACGGGCCGGTCGCCGGGTTCACCCGGCCACCGGCCCGTGCGCGAAGGGGGCTAACGGTTGTGGATCTCGGCGTTGCCGTTGCGGACCGTGATGTTTCCGCCCTGGAAGTCCTGCTGGATCCCACCCGCGATGTCGCGCTGGTCACCAACCGGGAAGCCCAGCCTGCCGTTCTCGTAGTTCTGGCTCTTCCACGCGTCGAAGATCTGGCCGTTGCGCACCGACCAGGCCCCGCTGAGGGGACTCCAGTAGATGTTGCCGTTCTCGAACTCGTTGAAGCGGCCGCCGTCCTTGACCGGGACCTCGCTGGTCCTCGGGAAGCCGAGCCAGCCGCCCTCCCAGCCCAGTTCGCCGTACTTCTTCATGATCAGGCCCTGAACGGCGTGGGTCCCGTTCGGCGGGCTGTGGTACATCGCGCCGATCTCGAAGCCCTGGATCGCACCGTCCTTGCCCGGCGCCTTCACCTCGTCGAGGATCGGGTAGCCAAGCGGTCCACGCTCCCAGCCCTGACGGGACCACTCGTCCCGGATCGCGCCGCGGACCGCGTGCGCGCCGGTCTGCGGGGTCCAGTAGATGGAGCCGTGCTGGAAGTGGTTGAAGCGCCCGCGACCGTCCGGGGTGCCGTTCTCGTCCGTGCTGGGCAGTCCGAGCGGCCCCGCGGGACCGCCGTTGGCCTGGTACGAGCCGCCGATCATGCCGGTCAGCACGTGCGCACCGGTAGCGCCCGACCAGAAGATCCGGCCGTTGCGGAAGTCCTGCGCCTTGCCACCCGCGACGTCGTACTCGCCGGTGACGCAGCCGCTGAGCCACGGGTTCGCGTTCGCGACCGCGCCGATGTCACCGCTGGTGCCACAGTTCGGGGCGCTGGCGTCGAGACCGAGGGCGTTGGCCACCTGCGGCCAGGCCTGGTGCATCTCGAACTGCCAGTACGGCCAGGAGTGCGTGCCGGACGGTCGGTAGTTGATCTGCGCGGGGATGCCGAGCTTGTTCAGCTTGGTGGCAAAGCTCTGCGAGCTGAGCCGGGACAGGATCTCGAGACCCATGCCCGCGTAGTTGGTGGAGACGCCGGGGATCCCGGACGGCTGGTCGTAGGGACCGGTCATGCCACTGCCGCTGGACACGTACAGGCTGACGCCCCTGAGCTTCTCGGCATTGGTGTACGGGTCGTGCGCCGCCCAGGCCGGGGCGCCCGGCGGGCCCCACATCTTCGAGACGTTGTAGCCGCCCGCATCGGTCATCGCGTACTGCAGCGCCTGCGGCATGCCGAGTGAGGTGGTGCTCAGGTAGCCGGAGAACGACCCGGCGAACTTGAAGAAGCCGGGGTTGCGCTCGGTGAGGAACATCGCCGAGGTGCCGCCCATGGACAGGCCGATGATGCCGCGGGTGTCGGTGGTCCGCAGCCCGTTCTCGAGGACCGGCGGGAGCTCCTTCATCAGGAAGGTCTCCAGCTTGTAGAACTTGCCGTTGTCCGGCGCGAGCCAGTCGGCGTAGAAGCTCGACTCGCCACCGACCGGCAGGATCACGTTGACGTTCTTGTCGGCGTAGAAGTTCGCGGCGTCGGTCTCGATCGTCCAGCCGCTCTCGTCGTCGCGCGCGCGCAGACCGTCGAGCATGTACAGCGCGGGGAACGACGCGTCGGGCCGCGAGTTCCAGTCCCTGGCCAGCAGCACCTGCACCTGGAACGGGGCACCCATCGCGGCGGAGTCCACCCACAGGGCCACGCGCCGGTCGGTGATCCACTCGACCTTGGAGACGCCGGGGATCGACAGCACCGGCGCGGCGGCGCGGGCGACGGACGGCGCGGCCTGCGGCGCCCGGGGGGCAGCGGCGGGCGCGGCCTCGGGCGTGGTGGTCGGCGCGACCGTCGTGGTCTGCTCCACCGTGGTCCGCGCGGGAGCCTCGGTGGTGGTGGCGACGGCCTCGGTGGTGCTGGCGACCGGCTCGAGGGTCTCGGCCGCGGGCACCTTCGCCGTCGTGGTCGCCTTCGGCGCCGTCGTCGTCGTGGTGGTGGTCGTGGTCGTGGTCTCGGAGGCCTCGGGCGCCGCGAATGCGGTCGCGGTCGCGGTGGTCAGGCCGGCCGCGGTCGGCAGCACGAGCGCGGCCGCGAGCAGTCGCAAGACCCTGCCGCGCGCGCCCGGTGCGGACGCCTTCCCCCCGGGACGCGTTCCCGGATTCCTCAGTGCTGTTCGCATCTGACCGTGACACTCCTTCTGCTGTTTGGCCCCAGTGCTGTGACCTCGGTCTGGAAGATCCGGACCTCGACCGTTACCCCCCGGCCCGTGTAGGTGTCGTTCGATCGAGCGACACCTACACCTCGTGCTCTTTTTACACGCAGGGGACCGGCGTAAGTGGGTGACGCGCTGTGACGGGTGGTGCAATTGTTACTTCTGCGGGATAAGAACCCCATGGTCGCGGTGCTGGTCCGCTCCGGATACGGCGATGCCGCCCCACGCTGCCTGAATCGGCACGAGGGGCGGCATCATCGGTTTACGCCGCGACCTGAGCCGGTCGATCAGGCGTTGAGCGCCGACAGGATCTGCGGGCGCGCATTCCAGAGCTCGGACTCCCAGTACTTCCACGCGTGGGTGCCCCGGGCCGGGAAGCTGTAGGTGGCCGGGATACCGAGCGTGCCAAGGCGGACCTGGAACGCGCGGGTGTTGGCGAGGGAGAGAGCCTCGAGCGCCATGCCGTTCGCGGTGTTGAAGTAGTCGATCGGCGCGCGCGGGTTGTCATGCGCACCGGGCAGGCCGCTGGCCGCCGAGACGTACATCGACAGGCCCTTGAGCTGCGGGGCGAACACGAACGGGTCGTTGCGCAGCCACTGCTTGTTCCACGGCGGGCCCCACATGGCGTCCACGTTGTAGCGGCCGGCATCGAGCATCGCGACGCGGATCGCCTCACGCATGCCCGGCGCGGAGATGTTCAGGTAGCCCGACAGCGAACCGGCAAACTTGAACTGGTCGCGGTGGTGTGCGGCCAGGGTCAGTGCGGCGGAGCCACCCATCGACAGGCCGAGCACGCCGTTGTTGCTACGCGAGACGCCACGGGTCTCGAGGTAGGCCGGCAGCTCCTGGGTGAGGAAGGTCTCCCACTTGTAGGTGCCCTTCTGCCCGTTGAAGTTCGAGGGCGACATCCAGTCGGTGTAGAAGCTGGACTCGCCGCCGACGGGCATCACCAGGGTGACGTTGTCGTTGCGGAACTGGTCGAGCGCGTTCGTCTCGAAGGTCCATGCGTTGCGGTCGTTGCGCGCACGCAACCCGTCGAGCAGGTACAGCGCGGCGTTGCCACCATGGGCCGCCCACTGGATCTGGACCTTGATGTCGCCCATCGCCGAGGGCACCATGACCTCTTCGAATCCGCCTGCGGGCGCGCGGTGCGCGACCGGGGCGGCACCTGCGACGGCGGTGCCGGCAATACCTGCAGCCATCGGCAGGACGAGCGCGGCTGCTGTGAGGCCGAGGGCGCGCTGCTTGAGGCGCTCAGAAAACCTCGGTCTGCCAATACGCATGAATACTGCTCTCTTTCTTCTCTGCGGTGCCCGCCGAAGCGGCCCGACGATCCGGCGGAAGCCATGCTCTGTCGCCCCCACACATGTGGCAGCGACAGTGGAACTGATCAAGATCACACTGCGCTCGGTGGAGCGTATGTCACACAGCGAGCACTGACAAACGGTGCCTCGGCTCGTGTTCCCCGAGGCACACACGACATCTATATCGACTCGTTGGTAGTCATCGTTACACGTCTGAGACAAGTTCGCACGACGAACTAAGCGAGGCCTGGACGACACCCGCTCACCTGGGTTCCACCGGCGGCGGCGGCACCAGATTGCACCGCTGGAGCTCGTAGGCCGGAACCCGGTCGAAACGGTACTTGGCATAGTCGAAAGCGCGCTTGAAATTGCGGATGAAAAGCTGGCGGGTCAGCTCCCCCCTGCTCGACGCCAGCACCTCCTGGGTCTCGGGGCAGGTGAGCGCGACCTTGGCGTCGGCCACCCAGTCCTCGTCCATGTACCAGGGCAGCCAGGGGTGGATGTCGACCATGCCGGTGTCGGCCACCACCCAGTCCGGGTAGAGGGCCTTGTCGTGGCCGATCCGGCCGTCGTCGAGCCGCTTGGTGTGCGCGGCCAACGGATAGGCCAGGCCCATCTGGTCGATCACCTTCACGTCGAGGCCGACGTTCATGCTGGTCATGCCCAGGTTGAGGAAGTACACCGTGTGTCCGGCGCCGCCCTCGGGGATCGGCTCCGGCGGCGGCACCACGTCCCAGTAGGTGAAGGCCGCGGCAGGAAGCAGCAGGCCGCCGTCCGGGGTGTTGGCGATCGCCTCGACCATCGGGCGCATGCGCGGGTAGTCCAGGTAGTCCTCGGCCAGGATCGGATGCGGGTGACCGGTGTTGAGGGCGTAGAAGTTCCGCTCGTCGACGATCCCGGACTTGCCGACGACGGTGCCATTCGGCATGCCCGACGAGTTCGTCACCGAGATCGCCCAGATCACGGTGATCAGCCAGGCGCCGGCACCGACCGCGAACAGCGCGGTGGACCGTGTCTTGCCCCAGTCCTCGCGGGCCGGGATACGGATCGGCAGCACGGCGATGGGGAGCATGAAGCAGAACAGCACGGGCAGCAGCACCCGGCCGTGCATGAAGTCGCCGCCGACCCGCAGCGAGTAGATCATCAGCAGCAGCCCGGTGACCAGGATGACCGCGACCACGGCGCCGGGGGTACGCAGCCGCGACTGCCACCGTGCGACTGCGGAGCCGCCCGCGGTGTCGGCGGCGGCACCCGCGCCGGACCAGGGCCGGGTCACCAGGACCGCGACGGCCAGCACGAGCAGCGGCAGCCACAGCCAGTACGGCCCCACCAGGTTCCACAGATAGGTGAAGCCCTGACCCCACTTGGCGCCGCCTGCGTCCTTGGCGACCGCCGTGTTGGGATAGGGGAGCCCGTAGTAGCCCATCCGCCAGATCTGGTAGCCGACCGGGACCGCACCCGCGACCGCGACGATAGACGCGCGCAGCTTCCAGGTACCGGGCGCCAGGAAGATCATCAGCAGCGCGAGCCCGGCGAGGATGACCAGCTCGGGTCGGACCAGCGGTCCGAGACCGGCGACGAACGCGAGGATCAGCACCGAGGCTGTGGTCGGCGGGCGCTGAGTCCAGCGCACCAGCAGCAGCCACAGCAGGGCGATCCAGAAGATGACCAGGCAGGACTCCAGCCCGGAAGTGGCGTAGTCGCGGGCGGGCGGCACCGCGATATAGGCCAGCGCGCCCGCGGGCAGCAGCAGCGTGGCACCCGGGCGGCCGATGCCACGCCAGAGTGCGCCGGTCCCGAGCATGCCCAGCACGATCGCGCCACCGGAGAGCACCAGTGCGATGCCGAGCACCACGTACTCGAGGCGGGCCTGCGTGAGCCAGCTGAACGCGTACACCAGGTAGGTCCAGATGGTGCTGGTGTTGGCCTCGACCCGCTCCCCCGCGTTGAACACCGGACCGTTGCCTGCGAGCAGGTTGCGGACCGTGCGCAACACGATGAGCCCGTCGTCGGCGATCCAGCGGCGCTCCCAGCCACCCCAGACGAAGAGGGCGGCGGTCAGCGCGATCCCACTGAGGAACACCGAGCGGGGCAGCCATGCGGGCAACCGCATCGCGGAGCCGGCCTGCTCGGTGGCCTCGGTGTTCTCCACCTGGGGCCGGTCAGACGATATAGACAGCGACACCCACCGCTCCAATCCAAGCAATCGCGAGGAATTGGAGCACCCGATCGCCGAGCGCGATCTCTTCCGGCTCCCCCGCCTCGCCACCGTCGACATCGACCGCGTACCGCAGGATCGCGATCGTGAACGGGACCATCGAGATCGCGAACCAGTTGGTGTTGTTGACCTGGTCCCGCTCGAAGGCCCACAGTCCGTAGCAGATCACCACCGCGGTCGCCGAGAGCGTCCAGACGAACCGCAGGTAGGTGCCGGTGTAGTACTCGAGCGACTTGCGGATCTTCGCCCCGGTGCGCTCGGCGAGCTGCAGTTCCGCGTAGCGCTTGCCCGCCGCCATGAACAGCGAACCGAACGCCATGATCAGCAGGAACCACTGCGACAGCGGGATCTCGGCGGCCACGCCACCGGCGATCGCCCGCAGCAGGAACCCCGACGAGACGATGCAGATGTCGAGGACGGCCTGGTGCTTGAGGCCGAAGCAGTAGGCGAGCTGGATGCCGATGTACACCGCCATCACGACCGCGAGCTGCCAGTTCGCGAAGAAGGACAGGCCGATGGCTCCGGCCAGCAGCACCACGGCCATCGCGTACGCGAGGCGGACCGGCAGCACCCCCGCGGCGATCGGGCGGAAGCGCTTGGTCGGGTGCGCCCGGTCGGCCTCGACGTCCATCGCGTCGTTGACCAGGTAGATGCCGGACGCGGCCATGCAGAACACGACGAACGCCAGCGCCACCGGCAGCAGCACGTCGACCTGGTTCACCGAGCCTGCGGCGAGCGGCGCGGCCAGCACCAGGACGTTCTTCACCCACTGGCGCGGGCGCAGTGCCTTCACGATCCCGGCAGGCAGCGACTTCGGCGGACCGGAGACCTCGGTCGGGTGCTCGCTCATTTCTCTCCAAACTTCCGTTCGGCACGCAGCACCACTGCGGCCGAGGCTGCGCCCAAGGCGGATCCGGCAAGCACATCGGTCGGGTAGTGGACCCCCAGCACGAGCCGCGAGAGCAGCATCGGGGGCACCAGCACCGCGGGCAAGGGTAGCCCGGTCAGCCGGCCGAGTAGCACCGCGGCGGCCGTGGTGGACGTGGCGTGCGACGACGGGAAGCTCAGCTTGCTCGGCGTCGACACGTTGACGGCCACGCTCGGGTCGTTCGGCCGGGGACGCCGGACCACCCGCTTGATGACGATGGAGGCGGCGTGCGCGCCGACCGCGCCGACCGCGACGCCCGCCCACTGACGGCGGCGGGGCTTGTCGAGCGCGGCACCGACGCCCGCGATCGCGACCCAGCCGAGCGCGTGCTCACCGAAGTGCGACATGCCGCGGGCCGCGGCGATCACGCCCGGCTGTGCACCGATGGTGGACTGGATGGTGCCCAGGATCTTCACCTCGGCGGCGGACTCGGTGGTCACGGTGCCGTCGAGCAGGGCACCCTCTGGCCTACGCCGGGTAATGAAAGACACTCTCCCACCTCTCCTTGCTGGTCAACGAAGGAACCGCGTCGGCGTAGACGCGCTTGAGCTCGGGGAACCGGGTGGCCAACTCGCGGCGCAGCCGCATGGCCTCCTTCAGCAGGCCCCAGGCCTGACGCGGGTCCCGCTTGCGGTAGACCACGCCGCGCCCGTCCGCGGTGGTGACGGTGACGCCGTCCACCTGGGAGAGCAGGAACCAGCGCGCGTCGAGGGTCGGCACGTTGAGCTGCGGGCGCTCGTGGTGCTGCTCGTGCGCGGGCCGGACGTTGTGCACCAGACCCTTGCCGAGGCGGACGAGCTTCGCGAGCGGGTTACCCGGCTCACCGACCGCGCCGACCTCGGCCCCCGAGGGCAGCGGCAGTGACGTTGACGACGGCAGCACGACGGCGTCCGGGAAGTCCTCGCGCATCGCCCGGACCTCGCCGAGCGCGGTGGGCAGCAGTTCGAAGATGTGCTCCGGCCCCTGCAGGAAGTCGGCGATGGCCTTGTTCTGGATCGCGACGGTGGAGTACTCGAGGCAGAGCAGGTGCTTGAGGGTGGCCTTGACCGTGTTGACGACCAGGCCCCTGCCGTTGCCCGGCATGTGAAGCGCGGCGACCACCAGGCGGTTGCGCAGGTGGAAATAGGCCTGCCAGTCGATGGCGTCGTCCTTGTCGGACCAGGCCATGTGCCAGATGGCCGCGCCGGGCATGGTCACCGTCGGGTAGCCGGCCTCGCGGGCCCGCAGGCCGTACTCGACGTCGTCCCACTTGATGAACAGCGGCAGCGGCTGGCCGATCTCCTCCGCGACCTGGCGCGGGATCATGCACATCCACCAGCCGTTGAAGTCCACGTCGATGCGGCGGTGCAGCAGCTTCGAGTTCTCCCGGTCGTTGAGCGGGTACTGCGAGAAGTCGTGGTCGTACTCGACGTTCGGGGCGGCCGACCACATGAAGATGCCGCGGTTGATCGCCTCGCCCATGGTGTGCAGGTGGCTGCGCTCCTGCAGGTTCAGCATCTGCCCGCCGACCAGGGTCGGGGTCTTGGCGAACCGGGACAGCGCCAGCGCGCGCAGGATCGAGTCCGGCTCGATCTCGATGTCGTCGTCCATGAACAGGATGTGTTCGCAGTCGGTGGTCTTCAGCGCCTCGTACATGACGCGGCTGTAGCCGCCGGAGCCGCCGAGGTTCGCCTGATCGTGGATCGCGAGCCGGTCGCCGAGCACCGCGGCGGCCTCGGCGAAGCCCGGCTCGTCGCGCACCTTGCGGGTGCCCTGGTCCGGGATGATCACGGCGTCGATCGCGCCGAGCACCAGCGGGTCCGAGCCGAGCGCGGCCAGCGCCTTGACACAGTCCGTTGGCCGGTTGAAGGTCGGGATGCCGACCGCGACGCGGCCTGCGCCGGGCGCCTCCATCGGGGCGTACCAGCCTGCGCTCTCGAGCACCACCTCGGTGTCGGAGGTGATGTCGAACCAGATCCAGCCGCCGTCCTCGAACGGAGCCAGCTCCACCTCGAACTCCACCGCGACGTCGCCGTCCTGGAACTCCCTGCCCTCCACGTGGATTCGGGAGCCGTCGGCCTTCGAGCGGTATACGTCGACCCGGCCGTGACCGGACAGCTCCAGGCGCAGGACGACGGAGGTCAGGATCGACCAGCGGCGCCAGTAGCTGGCCGGGAAGGCGTTGAAGTAGGTGCAGAACGAGGCCTCGGACTCGGCGCCGATCGACAGCGAGGTCCGCGTGGGCGCGTGGGCGCGCCTGGCGTTGGTGGTCGCCTCCTCCAGGTAGAGGGTGCGCACGTCGAGGGGCTCGCCCGGCCGGGGCAGGATGACCCGCTGCAGCAACGCCTTGCCGAGCGGTTCGACGTCCTCGCTGAAGAGGGTGTCCTGCTCCATCAGATGCCGCGGGCTCATTCGCCGCTCCCGTTGCCGAGGGCCGCACCGGTCTCGAGGTGCGGCCGGAGGGTGTTGTCGAACATGCTGAGCGCGCTCGCGATGGCCATGTGCATGTCCAGGTACTGGTAGGTACCGAGGCGGCCGCCGAACAGCACCTTGTTCTGCGCGGTCTCCGCCTTGGCCCGCGTCCGGTAGGCCTCGAGCTTCTCGCGGTCCTCGGGGGTGTTGATCGGGTAGTACGGCTCGTCCTCGCTCTCCGCGAAGCGGGAGAACTCGCGCATGATGACCGTCTTGTCCGACGGGTACTCGCGCTCGGGGTGGAAATGCCGGAACTCGTGGATGCGGGTGAACGGCACGTCCGCGTCGTTGTAGTTCATCACCGGGGTGCCCTGGAAGTCACCGGTCGGCAGCACCTCGGTCTCGAAATCGAGGGTGCGCCAGCCCAGCTCGCCCTCGGAGTAGTCGAAGTAGCGATCCAGCGGGCCGGTGTAGACGATGGGGGCGTCGGGGCTCGCGGCCCGCAGCTCGTCCCGCACGTCGAACCAGTCGGTGTTCAGCCGGACCTCGATCTTCTCGTCCTTGGCCATGTTCTCGAGCCACGCGGTGTAGCCGTCGACCGGCAGGCCCTCGTAGGTGTCGTTGAAGTAGCGGTTGTCGAAGGTGTAGCGAACCGGCAGCCGGGTGATGTTGCCCGCGGGCAGGTTCTTCGGGTCCGTCTGCCACTGCTTGGCGGTGTAGTCACGCATGAACGCCTCGTACAGCGGGCGCCCGATCAGCGAGATCGCCTTTTCCTCGAAGTTGCTCGCGTCCTTCGCGTCGATCTCGGCTGACTGCTCCTTGATCAGCGCGCGCGCCTCGTCGGGGCTGAAGTAGCGGCCGAAGAACTGCGACACCAGGCCGAGGCCCATCGGGAACTGGTACGACTGCCCCTTGTGCATCGCGAAGACGCGGTGCTGGTAGCCGGTGAACTCGGTGAACTGGGTGACGTAGTCCCAGACCCGCTTGTTCGAGGTGTGGAAAAGGTGCGCGCCGTACATGTGCACCTCGATGCCGGTCTCCGGCTCGGCCGCCGAGTAGGCGTTGCCGCCGAGATGGTGGCGACGGTCCAGCACGAGGACCCGCTTACCCAGCTCGGTCGCCGCGCGCTCGGCGATGGTCAGTCCGAAGAAACCCGAACCGACGATGATCAGGTCGTACTGGCCAGAGGTGGCGGGGCCTGGGGTTACAGAGGTCACGGGCAACCAGGGTATCGGACCTGGCGTGGAGGTCCCGGGCAACCCGGGGCTGCCGGGTGATACGTCACAGACGATCCGGTGGCCGCCGCGCCGGGGTGAACTCCGTCTGCAGCCGGAGTTCACGCCGTCTTCACCTACAGGTTGTGCAGGGCGTACACCGCCAACGCATCCCGCACGAAGACCGCGCCATGCGTTCCGCCGTAGTTGGCGGCGAAGCGCTCGTCCGCGACGTACATCTCGCCAAGGCCCAGGATGTACTCCTTGTTCGGAGCCGCGCCGCACCCCGGCGTGCCGGGGACGCCGCCGAGCCACTCGACGTGGAGACGGGCCAGGTCCTGCGCCCGCTCACCGTCGGCCGCCGCGCCCGAGGTCGCGGCGTCGATCCAGTCGGCATTGAGCTGGGCCACTGCCGCCTGCCAGTCCCGACGCTGGTCGCCGGTCATGCCGCGCCACCAGCGGTCGCTGGACTGGTAGGCCTGCTCGCCCCAGCGTTCGATCACCTCGTCCTTGTGCTGGGTGTGGTCGAAGCCGTCGAAAACTTCCTCTGCCATCAGTTGTTCACCTCCTTCCGTTTTCCGCAGTGTCGTCCGCACCGACTCGATCTGCCGTCGCACCCGGCCGAGCTCCTGCTCGAGGAGCCCGAGGTGGGTGCGCAGCGCGACCGCGGTGTCCCGCTCGCCGGCCAGGACCTCGGCGATGGCCGGGAGGCCGAGCCCGAGTTCGCGCAGCAGCAGGATCCGTTGCAGCCGCACGAGGGCGTCCTGGTCGTAGTAGCGGTACCCGTTGGCGCCGATCCGGCTCGGTTCCAGCAGCCCCCGCTCGCCGTAGTGGCGCAGCGTGCGACTGGTGGTCCCGGCCGCCTTGGCCAGGTCCTGGATCGACCATTCCCCTGCCATCGAGCTCCCTCCCCTTCATCGGTGTCGGTGCGATCCGACAAGACAAGGATGGAGGTTGACGTTGCGTCAATGTCAAGGGCGCGACGGGAATGACACGTCCTAGGCCCGGTAGAGCGCCAGGGCGCGGGTGGTGTCGAGCGCGCCCGCATCGTCGATCGGCAGGAAATGGTCCAGCTGCCACGCCTGCGTGCCGCGGGCTTGGCGGCTGGTCGGCTCCGCCCAGGGCGGGTACACACGGATCGCCCGCTTCCCACCCACACCGTCTCGCGACAGCACGCCGCGATCGGCGAGCACCCGCTTCGGGAAGACGAACTGCCCGAGGTGATCGCCGTCGCGGGCGACGACGATGAACAACTCGACCGGGTCGACGATGTCGAAGGGCGCGATGGGACCCTGCGCCGACCGCTTCCAGAAGGTGACGAACTGGCCGACCTTCTTCGGCGTCGTCTTGGCGACCCGGAAACGGATCGGGCAGCCCTCGACCGTGAACTCGTGCGCCACGTAGGCCGCGCTCTCCGGCTCGGGCACGGGAGCCGAGCAGGCGAAGCCACACGGGTCGAATACCAGCGTCTTCGCCACCAGCAGATCGGCGGGGACGGCCCCTGCATCCGGCCAGGGTTCAGGTTCGATGCTCACGTGCCCGAGGGTACGGGCGGCGCGACTTCGGCCAGCCTTGCATTGCTGGCCGAGTCATCTTGATGCCGATAGCGTTCCGCGTATGAGCACCGATCCGGATCAACTCCCTGCCTCGCATCCGGCGGAGCCGCACGTCCAGGGGCTCTCCGCCAAGCTGAACTGGCTGCGGGCGGGCGTACTCGGCGCCAACGACGGCATCGTCTCCACCGCCGGCCTGGTCGTTGGCGTCGCCGCGGCGAGCACCGCGCGCGGCCCGATCCTCACCGCGGGCATCGCCGGGCTGGCGGCCGGGGCGGTGTCCATGGCCCTCGGCGAGTACGTCTCGGTCAGTACCCAGCGCGATACCGAGCGGTCGCTGCTGGCCAAGGAACGCCGGGAACTCGCCGAGTTGCCCGACGCCGAGCTCGACGAGCTCGCGTCCCTGTACGAGGCGAAGGGCCTGACCCCCGCGACCGCCCGCACCGTGGCGGAGGAACTGACGGCGCACGACGCGTTCGCCGCGCATGCCGACGCCGAGCTGGGCATCGACCCCGACGAGCTGACCAATCCGTGGCACGCGGCGGCCTCCTCGGCCATCTCCTTCACCCTCGGCGCCCTGCTGCCGCTGATCGCGATCCTCGTCCCGCCCGCCACCTCGCGCGTGCCGATCACGTTCGTCGCGGTGCTGGTCGCGCTCGCGCTGACCGGCAGCGTCAGCGCCCGGCTCGGCGGGTCACCACGCGGAAAGGCCGTGCTGCGGGTGGTGCTGGGCGGCGCGCTCGCAATGCTCGTCACCTACGGCATCGGGCAGATCGTGGACACCGTCCACATCTGAGCCCGTCGCGGTGATCGAAGTTCTCAGACCCGCTCCGCTCCCGACATCAGCACCGGGATCACGAACTGCTCGATCATCGCCCGCTCGTCGGCGTCGTCGGCGCCGGGGACGGTGAGGAGCGAGACGATGACGCGCACCAACCACCGTGCCCGGCTGGAGATCTCACGGTCGTCGCTGCCCCACACGTCGGCGAGGAAGCTCGAGCCGAGCACCTCGATCACCTGCGAGGTGCCTGCCAGTTCAGAGGCGATGCCCGCGTCGCCGAGGCCGAACCAGGCGGCCAGCGTCGGTGTCGCGCGCACCTCGCGCACCGAGGCGAGGATGGCCGCGGTGATCCGCTCAGCCGGATCCTCGATGCCTGCCACCAGACCGGTCACCCGCTCGCCGAGCCGCCGCGCCTCCCGGTGCACGAACGCCAGGTGCAGCGCGCGGCGGTTCTCGAAGTAGCGATAGAGGGTCGCGCGCGAGCACCCGGCGGCCTTGGCGACCTCGGCCATGCCGGTCGTCGCGACGCCCCGCTCGACGAACAGCTCCGCGGCCGCGTCGAGGATGCGCTCCGCCGCGAGATCGGTGCGTTCGTCGCGCAGCCAGGTTCCGGAACTCATGGCCGGAACGGTACGTGCGTCGGCCGCCGGACGTAGTTACCGGCCGCGTACTCGATGCCGTCGACGTCCACCTCGAAGTCGGGGCAGCGGGCCAGCAGTTCCTCGAGCGCGACGCGGGCCTGCATGCGCGCGGCCGCGGCGCCGAGGCAGTGGTGACTGCCGTGACTGAAGGTCATGATCTGGCGGGGCGCCCGCAGCACGTCGAGTTCCTCGGAGTTCGCGCCGTAGGCCCTGGGGTCGCGGTTCGCGGATCCGTAGACCAGCAGCGTCTTGCGGCCCGCGGGGATGGTGACGCCCTCGATCGTGACGTCGCGGGTGGTCGTGCGGGCCAGCCCCTGGACCGGCGAGGTGAGGCGGAGCAGCTCGTCGACGGCGTCGGGGATGCGGGACGGATCCTCCAGCAGCAGGGCGCGCTGGTCGCGGTGCTGGGTGAGCAGCGCCGAGGAGCCGCCGAGCATGCCGGTGGTGGTGTCGTTGCCGCCGGTGACCATCGTGAACGCGAAGCCCAGGATGGACAGCACGCCCGCGAAGTCCCCATCGGCGGCGATGCCCGCGGCCACGAGGTGCGAGATGGTGTCGTCGGCTTCCCTGCCCGCGGCGACGTCGGCCTTGCGCCGTTCGATCAGCCCGCCGAAGTAGCCCATCAGGTCGCCGACCGCGGTCGCCGCCTCGAGCGGGTCGCCGTTGGCGTTGGCGGCGACGATCGCCTCGGTCCAGCCGTCGAACTGCCCGCGGTCCTCCTCGGGAACGCCCAGGTAGTGCGCCACCACCATGCTCGGCAGCGGCTTGAACAGTTCGGTGACGATGTCGCCGCCGCCCGCCGAGCGCAACCGCTCGATGCGCTCGACCACGAACTCGCGGACCGCAGGCTCCACAGCCTCGACCTGACGCGGCGTGAACCCGCGGGCGACGAGGCGGCGGAAGTCGGTGTGCACCGGCGGATCCAGCATCACCAGGGGCGGGTTGTCCTTGAGCCCGATCTTCTCGAGCTCGCCGTAGCTGGTGGTCAGGCCGTCCGCGGAGGAGAACGTCTCGTGGTCGCGGGCGGCCGCGTACACGTCGGCGTGCCGGGTCAGCACCCAGTAGTCGTCGGCGGGCGACCCCTCGGGCACCACGTGGTGGACCGGGTCGTCCTCGCGCAGCGCCGCGTACATGCCCCAGGGGTCGCGCCAGGACTCTGCCGAGGGCGGAACGTAGGCGGCCTGGCCGGACATAGTTGTTGTAATGTGTCGAGCGTGAGACACATTCTGGACTTTGTCAATCACTCGGCGAGGACGGCCAGATCCAGGTCCCTCAGCCGCACCGGGTCGGCGATCACCTCGTACTCCGTGATCCGGTCGCCCGCGATCGCGAAGGTGAGAGCGAGGAGCAACCGCCCACGTGGGGCCACGATCACCCCAACGGCACCGTCGACGAGGGCAGCCTCGGCGAACCGCGCCCGCCTGCCGAACGCCATGACGCCCTCCACCACCGCGCGCACACCGCGGGCCACGGTCGCCGCACCGGCAGGCAGGGCGGCCGGGTCGGCCGTCCGCACGACGTCGGGCGCCAACACGGCCAACAGCGCGTTCAGATCGCCGCTGCGCGACGCTGCGAGGAATGCCTCCACGATGTGTCGATGGACGCCCAGGTCGGCGCGTGAAATCGATTCCACACCTTGCACTCTCAGTCGCGCGCGGCTGGCGACCTTCTTGGCGGCGACGGGGGTTCGCCCCACTATCGGGGCGATCTCACTGAACGGCACCGCGAACATGTCATGGAGCACGAACACGATTCGCTCGACGGGAACCAGCCTGTCCAGCACCACAAGCAGCGCGCGTCCGACCGAATCAGCCAGCAGCGCTTCGTTTTCCGGGTCAGTTCCCGTGGCGGCGCCTACGAAGTGGTCGGGGACCTGCTGCCCGGCCGGGTCCTCCCGTCGGGACTTCCGGGTGCGCAGCATGTCCAGGCACAGGCGCGACACGACGGTCCGCAGCCAGGCGGCCAGATCCTCCACCTCGCCGGCGTCCGCACGGCTCAGGCGCAGCCACGCCTCCTGGACCGCGTCCTCGGCCTCGCTCAGCGAGCCGAGCATCCGGTAGGCGACCGCCCGCAGGTTGCTGCGCTCCGACTCGAATCGCCGTGCGAGCTCGTCTTGATCACCCATCGGTCACCTTTCCGCGCCGTGCTCCGTCTACGTCATTGAGGCACAACGCAGCCGAGGCGATCCGGCCGACCCCGGCACCACCGGGGCCCGATGATGAGGAGAGAACATGACCCGGACCCACACGACCGCGCTCGAGCAGCCACTGCTGCGGCGAGCGGACTTCCGAGACTTCCAGCTACCCAATCGCATCGTCATGGCCCCGACCACCCGGGCTCGCGCGGCCAACGACGGGCTGGCGCCGACGGAGATGCATGCCGCCTACTACGCCCAGCGGGCAAGCGCGGGGTTGATCATCACCGAGGGGACCTGGGTCAGCGAGCAGGCGATCGGGTTCGTCAACGTGCCTGGCATCTACAGCGACGAGCAGGTCACTGCATGGCGACGGGTCACCGACGTCGTGCACGCCGTCGGCGGTCGAATCCTGGTGCAACTCTGGCACAACGGTGCCGCCTCGCACCCCGACCACCTGCGCGGCGAGCTGCCCGCCGGACCATCGGCGATCAACCCGCACGAGTTGTCCTTCACCCATGACGGATTCAAGAACACGGTCACGCCGCGCGCGATGACCGTGGTGGACATCGAGAACACGATCGCGGACTACCACCGAGCCTCGGAGAATGCCCGTCGCGCCGGGTTCGACGGTGTCGAGGTCCATGCCATCGGCTCGACGCTGGTCCCGCAGTTCCTCAACCCACGCCTGAACCGGCGCTCCGATTCCTATGGTGGCGACAGCGCCAGGCGGCGGCGCCTGCTGCTCGAGATCCTCGACGCGGTCGCGGAGCCGTGGAACGGACGATGCGTCGGGGTCCGCCTGTCGCCGTACTGGACATCGGGCGATCGTTTCGTCGCCGACGATCAGGCACTCGCCGACCACGACGAGCTCGTGGCCGACCTCGCCGACCACCCCGTGGCGTACCTGCACCTGCGCGGACGAAACCCCGCCGCGCCAGGCGCCACTCCCGACTTCGACGCGATCGCCCGCTACCGCCGGCAGTTCGACGGCCCGCTCATCGCGAACAACGGGTTCGATCGCGAATCCGGGAACGCCCTGGTCGACGCGGGTATCGCCGACGCTGTGTCGTTCGCCACGCACTTCATCGCCAACCCCGACCTCGTCAGTCGGTTCGCACTGGACCACGATCTGGCCATGGGCGATACCGACACCTATTACTCCGGCGACGCAGGGGGCTACGTGGACTACCCGATCAGCGGTTGCTCGGGTGGCGGTGCCTGACGCAGACGGCGACCGGCGGGCGGCGACCCTACTCCCCGTTGTACGCGCGTCGCAGCTCGTTCACGTCGAGCTTCTTCATCTGCATCATCGCCTGCATGGCCCGCTGCGACTTCTCGGGATCGCCGGTCACCATCATCTCGTCGAATCCCGGGGGCACGATCTGCCAGGACAGTCCGTACTTGTCCTTGAGCCAGCCGCACTGCACCTCCTGCCCGCCGTCCGCGGTCAGCTTGGCCCAGTACTCGTCGACCTCCTCCTGCGAATCACAGTCGACGAGCAGGGAGACCGCCTCGGTGAAGGTGAATTGCGGTCCGCCGTTGATCGCGTTGATGCGGTGCCCGTTCAGCTCGAAGTCCACGGTCATCACGCTGCCCTCCGGGCCTGGCGCTCCGGCCGGATATCGGGCGATCGTCAGGATCTTCGAGTTCTTGAAGATCGACACGTAGTAGTTCGCGGCCTCCTCGGCCTGATCGTCGAACCAGAGTGAGGGGTAGATCTGCATCGTTGCCTCCCGGGTCGTGGTTTTTCCACTGTCACATGTTGTGACCCGGGAGGCAGCCGAAACTCATCGCCGGTCAGCTCCCCAGGCCGGGCAGCTTGGCCGTAAGGACGCTGGCATCGAGCACCTGCGCGCCGGTGATCTTGGTCCAGACGATGGCCCCGTGCGTGTACATCCGGAACCGCCCCGCCTCGTCGGGCATCGCCAGCTCCGGCCCGACCGGGGCCCCGAGCACGCCCAGATGGCCCCCGAGCTCCGCATACTTGCGCTCGATGTCGGTCGGCTCCACCGCCCCGGTCGGGTCGGCGTTGTCGACGCCCGGCGCCGCAAGGGCGGAGGCAGGCGGCGGCGCGGCGGGCCCGACGCCCTCGGTGATGGTGAACCAGTCGGACTTCAGACCCAGCTTGGTGCGCGCCTCGTCGCCGGTCACCTCCTTGGTGCCGGTCGAGCCCGCCACCCTCAGCCCGGTGACCCGCCCGCCGTCGGGCCCGAGGTTGTTGCGCGAGGTGACCTCGATCGAATGCAGCTCGCCGACACCGAACGCGGTGGCGATCTCGCCCGCGGTCAGGGTCTGCGTCCACTTGTGGTTGGGCGATTCGGTGTCGCCCAGGTCCTCGACGGCCCCGAACGCGCCGCCGGCGCTGTACCCGCCGGTCGACGCCGAGAACTCCGCGGAGACCGGCTTGCCCTCCTTCGTGAGCACCTTGCCCGCGGTGGAGCGGACGGCATCGGTGGTCTTCGGATTCTCCTTCGAGGAGCCGCCGTAGACCTGGCAGTCCTGCGTGTCGCAGGTCTCCGCGTAGGCGTACCTGCTCTCGGCCGCCGCGTAGGACCGGGCCGCGACGGCCTGCGCGCGCAGCGCCTCCGCGCCGCCGGTGTCGGCCCATTCGGCCCTCGACTCCGCCGGCACGACGCCGAGCAGATAGTCCTCCATGCCGACGTGGTTGACGACCCGGGGCGCGTCGCCCTCGAGCGCGACACCCAGCGAGCCGCGGAACGGCGCGCCGCCACCACACAGTTTCAGGTGTTCCTTCGCCTCCCGGTCCGGGCCGAGGTCTACGGGGTCCACCCAGGGGTGGGCGGTGGACTCCTGCCACAGCACCTCGCCGTCGCAACCCCTTGTGACGACGACCGTCGCGCCGCCGCCGGGAGCGGCGGTGAGGTGCGCGGCCTCCCCTGGCGCCACGGTCCGGCCCGCCACTCCCATCGGCGAATCCGAGAACACGTCGAGCCCCTTGCCGTCCAGGCCCATGAGCCGGACGCCGATCGCCTTGTCCCCCAACGCTTCGAGCGTGGTTCCGCCGTAGTAGTAGCCGAGAATGCGTTCGGCGGTCCAGCCCTGCTTTGCGTAGCCGTATGCGCCCCACTGCCCCATTCCCCGGCCGTGACCGTGGCCGTAGCCGGTCAGTGTGTACGGGGCGTCGGCGGCGACGGTCTCGGCGACATCCGGACCCGCGGACCTGGTCGCGACCACCACGCCGACGGTGCCGCCGACCAGGAGTGCGGGCGCCAGCCCCAGGACCGCGGCCCGCATCGCGAACGGTGTCCAGCCGCCCCGCATCGGTCGACCGACGACAAACTTCTTCCTACTGGTCCTCGCCATACCCTGATCTCCTCATCGACGGAGTTGATCGTCAGCGCGCGACATACGGGATGACGCGCGGTGGCGCGTACGTGCCGATCTCGAAAGCCTCAAGTTAAGGTTGAGCGTTGGAAAGTTTGTGACTAGTGTGGCAAGAGTGACTAGCGATGGCAACAACCGTCACACCTGCACCACCAGTTGCTGACACCGACACCCGCAAACCACAACTGAGGGAGTCCCTTTTGCCTTACCGCCGACCAAAGCCGTCAATCGTTCTTGGCACGGTTGCCGCCTTGGCGATCGCGAGCCCGCTCGCGGTCTGGGGCGTCACCAGCGCCACCGGCGTCCGTTCCACCACCACCTCCGCGCCGTCGGCGGTCCCGACGCAGATCGCCGAGGTGGTCCTCGCGCAGGTTCCCGACATCGTGATCCCGCTCAAGGACATCACCGGACTCGACCTGCCCGACCTCCATCTGTCCGACCTGAAGAAGATCCCGATCCCGGCCAACCTCCCGACCGAGATCCCGCTGCCGCAGAACCTGCCGCTGCCCCCCGGGATCTCGCTTCCGCCGTCGATCCAGATCCCGCAGCTGACCGCGCCCGGCGACATCGCGGGCGGCGCACCGGCTCCCGCGCCGGCACCGGCACCCGAGCCCGCAGCGGCTCCCGCCGCGAGCCCCGAGGAGCAGTTCGGTACCGCGGTCAAGGAGATCACCCGCGACACCCCGTTCAGCATGATCGCGCTGACCTCGGAGCTCGGCGCCACCGCTGCCAAGGTCCGCGCCCAGCTGGCCGACGGCTCGTGGGGCCCTTGGTTCGCCACCGAGAAGGTCGACTCCCGCAAGGACGACAAGACCACTGGCGGCAAGACGGGCACCGAGCCGGTGTTCGTCGGCGCCACCAAGGCCGTCCAGGTGCTGGTCACCAAGGTCGAGCAGGCCGCGGCGGCGCTGCCCGCGTCGGGAACCGCCGACGCTCCCGCGGCTCCGACGCTGCCGAACCAGCTCGCCCCTGCCGATCCCGCGCAGCTGCCGATGGGCTTCGCGCCCGCCGCGCTGTCGAGCCCGCTGCGCGGCCAGGAACCCGCGCCGCAGCCGGAGGCACCGCAGCAGGCGCCCGCACCGCAGCCCGCGGCCGCACCGCAGGCGAACTCCGTGCAGCAGCTCGCCGAGGCGGTCACCGCCGTGCTCATCGAGCCCGGCACCTCGGCATCGGACAGCACCCTCGGCGACATCGCGACTCCCCTGGGCAGTACTTCCGGCCCGAAGGTGATCACCCGCGCGCAGTGGGGGGCCGACGAGTCCATCCGCTGCCAGGAGCCGGTGTACGACGATTCCCTCGGCGGTGCGACGGTGCACCACACCGCGGGTAGCAACGACTACTCCAAGTCGGAGTCGGTCGAGATCGTCCGCGCGATCTACGCGTACCACGCCTCCACGCTCGGCTGGTGCGATGTCGGCTACAACGTGCTGGTCGACAAGTACGGCCAGATCTTCGAGGGCCGCGCGGGCGGTCTGGACCGCAACGTCCAGGGCGCACACGCGGGCGGTTTCAACGAGAACACCATGGGCATCGCGATGATGGGCGACTTCTCCACGGTGACCCCGCCACAGGAGACCGTCAACGCGGTCGGCAAGTTCCTCGGCTGGCGACTCGCGAAGGCGGGCCTGGATCCCAAGGGCCGCACCACGATGTACTCCGAGGGCACCGAGTTCACGCCGTACGCCCAGGGCGAGGCCGTTGACCTGCCGATCATCTTCGCGCACCGCGACGTGGGCAACACCAGCTGCCCGGGCGACGCCGGCTACGCCAAGCTCGGCCAGATCCGCGACATCGCGGCGGCGAACCTGGGCGGCGGTTCGTCGTCCGGCGTGCTCGCCGCGGCACCGAACAACCCGCCCACCGACAACGCGAGCCCGGGCGTCGCCCCGGACGCAGCCGCGGCAGGCACCGGTTCGACGGCGGGCGCCATCGGCGCACTGGTCGGCGAGCTGCTCCGGCTGACCGACCCCTCCCCCATCGCACAGAAGTGGATCGCGGAGGGCGGCGACACCGGACGCCTCGGGAACTCGCTGTCCGGCGAGATCCCGGTCAAGGGCGGCAACAAGGTCGTGAAGTTCACCAACGGCGCCATCGCCACCTCCCCGAACGGTGGGGTGTGGACGGTGCTCGGCAAGATCTTCGAGACCTGGCAGACCTCCGGCCTCGACTCCGGTTCGCTCGGCCTGCCGACCAGCGATGAATACACGGTGCCGGACGGCAAGCGCACCGACTTCGAGGGCGGATCGTTGATCTTCAACGAGGTCACCGGCATCGTCACCACGATCCTCAAGACCTACAACGACGCCTACGCGAAGGCCTATCAGGAGGGCGCTGCCGCGACCCCCGCAGCCGCACCCGTCGCCGAGGCGGCACCCGCTCCGGTGGCGCCTCCCGCTCCGCCCGCGGCTGCCGAACCGGCCCCCGCGCCCGCCGGCTGACCCCGGGCACAGGAACGAGAACATCGGCTCCGCATCGGTTTCCCCGATGCGGAGCCGTTCCCGTTTCCGTGCCTCGCGCCGCGGTGTGGCTGGCCACACCCCCGAATCGCCTGGCAACACCCTCGAACGCGCATCGGGCATCGGGAAACATGGTTCCCATGACGACGACCACTCCCCGCGCACCGGCGCTCCGCGAGTTCCTCCGAGCCCCGATCGCGGCGCAGACCTGGCGTGAGGGCGGATACCTGGCGGTGACCGCCGTGCTGGCCCTTGCCGGCATCACGTATCTCTTCCTTGGCGCCATGTTCGGGGGCGTCCTCGTGATCACCCTGATCGGTATCCCCCTGCTGGCGGCGATGATCGTGGGGGCCAGGGGTTTCGGCCACGCCTATCGCACCCTCTCCGCGTCGATGCTCCGCTCGCCGGTGGAGGATCCGCCACCGTTCTCCCCTCGGCCGGGTGCGCTCGGGTTCATCTGGTCCGGGCTCATCGACCGAACGGGATGGCGCGCGATCGCGTTCATACTGATCAAGACCGTGCTCGCGATCGCAGCCGTGTGGGGCGCCCTGCTCTTCGTGGTCGTCTCGATGGGCTTTGCGGTCTCGCCGCTGCTGTGGTGGCTGATCGAGCCCACGAACTACGACGAGAACGGCGTCGCCCGACGTTCGCTCATCCAATTCGGCGATGTGTACCTCGACACCTGGGCGCAGATGCTGATGCTGTCGACGGTGGGCATCGTCGGGCTGTTCCTGGCGCCCTGGCCGATCCGCGCGCTCGCCGCGCTGGACCGGATGCTGATCCGGGCGCTTCTCGGGCCCGCGGCTCGCGATGTTCGCGTCGAGGAACTCGAGCGCACCCGCACCGAGGCGGTCGAGGACTCGGCCACGAGGCTGCGCCGGGTGGAGCGCGACCTGCACGACGGCACCCAGGCCCGATTGGTGGCGATGGCGATGACCCTCGGTCGCGCGGAGGACCGGATCGCGGCGGGCGAGGATCCCTCGGAGCTGGTGCACAGCGCGCATTCCGCCGCCAAGGAGGCGCTGACCGAGCTACGGGAAGTGGTGCGGGGCATCCATCCGCCCGCCCTCGACCTCGGCCTGGGGCCCGCGCTGCAGACACTGGCCGCCCGCAGCGTCGTGCCGGTCGACCTCGCGGTGTCGGTGGATCCGCGGCCGACTCCCGGCACCGAGACGATCGCCTACTTCTCCGTTGCCGAGCTGCTCACCAACGTCGCCCGGCATTCCGGGGCGACCCGGGTATGGGTGTCCGCGATGTCCGACGGTGATGGACTGTCGGTGTCGGTGCGGGACAACGGCATCGGCGGTGCGGTCATCGGTGCAGGCAGCGGGCTCGCCGGGCTCGCGGCCCGGGCCGGTACCGTGGACGGATCACTGCACGTGGACAGCCCGGTCGGGGGTCCGACGGTGGTGACCCTTTCGTTGCCGGTCGACGGGACACACTGATGCGGATCGTGATCGCAGAGGACAACGCCATCCTCCGAGATGGTCTGGCGCAGTTGCTGATCGAACGTGGACACAAGGTCGTGGCCATCGTCGGCGACGCGACCTCGCTGGGGACGGCCGTCGCCGAGCACCTCCCGGATGTCGCGGTCGTCGACATCCGGATGCCACCCACCTTCACCGACGAGGGCCTGGTCGAGGCGGTGGCCCTGCGCCGCAGGTTCCCCGAGGTCGGGGTGCTCGTGTTCTCCCAGTGGGTCGAGACGCGGTATGCCGCCGAGCTTCTCGCCGGCCGGGCTGCGGGTGTCGGCTATCTGCTCAAGGACCGGGTCGCCGATGTCGGCGAGTTCGTCGATGCCCTGCAGCGGGTGGCCGCGGGCGGCACCGCCCTGGATCCGGAGGTGGTGACCCAGTTGATCGGCTCGAGCCGCAAGGCCAAGGCCCTCGATGCCCTCACCCCGCGCGAGCGGGAGGTACTCGGGCTGATGGCGCAGGGCCTGTCCAACGCCGCCCTTGCCGCCTCCTTGCACGTGACCGAGCGCGCGGTCGAGAAGCACATCGGCAACATCTTCACCAAGCTGGACCTGCCGCCGTCGGACGGCCACCACCGACGGGTGCTCGCCGTGCTGCGCTACCTGGAGTGAGATCGCCCTGGCGTCAGTAGATCTCAGCGCATCAGCCGAACCGGCTGTCCCCATAGCGAGTGGCGATCGCGGCGGCGCGGTCGCGCAGGGAGTCGCGCAACCATTGCGGGGCAAGGGCTTCCCCGTCCGTGGCGAGCTGCCACAGCGCCCATTCGGCATGTCGTGGATCTTGGAAGGTCACCTCCAGCCGCAGCCAGCCGTGTGCGTCGGGTTCCTCGGTGCGGACGGCCAGCGCGGTGTCCAGCAGGTCTTCCCGCCGCGCCGGGTTCACCCGTACCACCACGGCGACCTGGTCGCCGCCGGTCCGAAACCGGGTGCTGCGATCCCGCCAGGCGCGATCCAGATCCACCCGGTCCGGTCGCTGTGCCGGTTCGGGGAGTTCCTCGGCGGCTACCACCCGCGACAGCCGGTAGGTGCGGTCCGCGCCAGATCTCGTGGCCAGCAGGTAGCCCCGGTCGCGCACGGCGACCAGGCCGATCGGGTCCACCGTGCGCCACCGCGGGGTCTGGTCGAGCGCCGCGTAGTGGATGCGCAGCTTGTTTCCTGCGAACACCGCGCGCCGGATCTCGGCGACTATGGCGCCGGGCACCTCCTCCGCGTCCCGCCGTCGCGACAGCAGATCGGTCTCCGGGTCGATGAGCAATCGCTCGGCCACGTCAGCAGCGGTGTCCCGATAGCTTTCGGGTAGCGCGTCAACCACTTTGAGCATCGCCGCGGCCAGCGCCGAGTCGAGGCCGAATGCCTGCGCGCCGCGCCGCGATCCGGCGACCAGCAGGGCAAGCGCCTCGTCGTGGTTCAGCCCGGTGAGCTCGGTCCGAAACCCGGGTAGCAACGCGAACCCGCCGTGCCTGCCGCGTTCGGCGAAGACCGGGACGCCGGCCACGGACAGCGCCTCGATGTCGCGCAGCACGGTGCGGGTGGACACCTCGAGCTCGTCGGCAAGCTCGGCCGCGGTCAGCCGACCGCGCTGGCGCAGCAGCAGCACCAGTGACACCAACCGGTCGGCACGCATCCGAAAACTCTACTGAATCACGACACAAGGTGTCCTGATTCGTTGGGAGGCTTGCCACCACGGCGTCCCAGACAGCGGCCACCGGGCCGATGGACGTGCGTACTCCGACGAAGCGAATGGAGCCTGATGTGGCAGTGGAACGAACGGCAGTCAACCCGGTGATGTGGTCGGTGGAGATGGGATTCAACCAGGGTGAGCTCGTCTCCGGGCACACCCGAACCCTGTACTGCTCCGGGCAGACCGCGATGAGCGCCGACGGCAAGCCTCAGCACGACGGTGACATGGAGAAGCAGTTGGCGCTGAGCCTCGACAACCTGGAGGCCGTGCTCGGTGAGGCAGGCATGTCCCTGTCGAACCTCGTCCGGCTCAACGTCTACACCACCGATGTCGATCTGCTCTTCCAGCACTACGGCGTGCTGGCGGCACGGTTGGGCGCTTCCGGGGTGGCACCGGCCACAACGATGCTCGGGGTGACACGGCTGGCGATCCCCGGCCAGATGGTCGAGCTCGAGGGAACCGCCGTCGAGTGATGCCACCTCGCCGCCTCCGGTAGGGCTACCGGAGGCGGCGAGTAGCACGAAGGTGGGTGCCTACGGCTGGCCCCACCAGCGCTCGAGGACCCGTGCCACGCCGTCCGCCGAATTCGACGTGGTCACCTCATCGGCCGCGGTGATCGCGTCGAGGTGCGCGTTCTCCATGGCGACCCCGTGGCGGGCCAGGGTGAGCATGGGCACGTCGTTGGGCATGTCACCGAACGCCACGATGCCGGACACCGGGATACCGAGCTGCTCGGCGACCACCGTGAGCCCGGACGCCTTGGTGATCCCGGGGGCGGAGACCTCGATCAGACCCTTGTCGGTCGAATACGTCAGGTCCGCGCGGGCGCCGATCAGCGGGGCGAGGGTGGCCGCCATCGCGGCGCTGCTGGTGCCGGGCAGCCGGATCAGCAGCTTCACCGCGGGGTGCGCCAGCACCTCGTCCCCTGACATCTCGGTGTTGTCCGGGTTCAGCCAGGCGTGCTCGTAGCCCGGCGAGCTGACGAACTGCGGGGTGGCCGCGTCGTGGGCGCTGGCCCCGACCCGTTCCGCGGCGAGGCCGCAGCCGGGCAGCGCGCTCATCGCCAGGTCTGCCAGCCAGCCCAGCTCGTCGGTGGACAGCGTGACGGCGCTCAGCACCCGGTCGGCGTTGCTGTCGTAGACCACCGCGCCGTTCGCGCAGACGGCGAGCGGCGCGAATCCGAGCTCGTCGACCACCGGGGCGATCCATCGCGGCGGGCGCCCGGTGGACAGCACGAAGGGCGTCCCGTCGGCCACCGCAGCCTGGACTGCGGCCCTGGTCCGGGCGCTGACCTTCTCGTCGTCGTCGATCAGGGTGCCGTCGACGTCGCTGGCGATCAGCAGGGGCTTGGTGTGTCGGTTGTCCTGCACCGAACCCATCATGCCGCAACCTCCCAACGGCCTGCCGATGCGTCGCGCGGTGCCGAGCGACGGCGGGTCACGCCTGCGCGATGTCCGAACCGTGCACCGTTCCCGCGTAGCGCCGGGTGAATGACGTGCCGTCGTCGGCGGTGATGGTCACGTCGTAACGCCCGTCCACCGCGGGCCAGCGGATGCTCGCCCGCCCGATCGGCCCGACCTCGCAGGTCCGCGATTCCCCGCCGCCCTCCTGCGGGGCGATCGTGAAGTTCAGCGTGGTCGCACCGTGGTTGGCCAGCTCCAGCTCGATCCACGCATCCGCGGGGCCGCTGACCCGCAGCACCGCCCTCACGTCGGGTGCCGCCGCGTTCTCGGCCAGCGGCAGGACGCCCGCGACGTGGCAGAGGAAGCCGTCGGCCCCGTGGACGGTGAAGTCGTAGCGACCCGCCGTGCGGACGGCGTCCCACTCGTAGACGGCCGTGCCCAGCGGCGCGACCGTGAACGGCGTGCCTGCGAATGGCCGGTACGCGTTGGGGAAGACCGTGTAGTGGAACGCCACGCTCCCCTCGTTCATCAGCTCGGCGCGAACCCGGCCGGCGGTGCCATCCACCACGACATCGACCCAGGGCCGGTAGGGCAGCGGCCGGTGCGGGCGGCTCCCCGGCTCCTGAGTCGGCATGACCTGGGCGCCCGAGGCAGGCAGCGGCACCGGGGGCAGGTCCACGGCCGCATCGGCGGCCGCCATCAGCGCCCTCGTGTCCGGTAGCTCCGGAATTGAGTAGTCGGGATTGCCGAAGTCGAAGCAGCTCGTCAGGTCGCCGCACACCGCACGCCGCCATGCACTGATGTTGGGCTCGCGCACCCCCGTGACGCGCTCAAGAAAACGCAGCACCGAGGTGTGGTCGAACACCTGGGAGTTCACCCATCCGCCACGCGACCACGGGGAGGCCACGAACAGCGGCACCCGGTTGCCCAGCCCGATCGGCTGCCCGTCGACGAACTCCTCCGGGGTCCCGGCGGGCGGGAAGGGCGGCACGACATGGTCGAAGTAGCCGTCGTTCTCGTCGTACATGACGAGGAACACGGTGTGCCGCCACACCTCGGGGTTGGCGAACAGCGATTGGAGGGCGGTGTCGACCCAGTGCGCACCGTACGCGGGGCTGGCGTTCGGGTGTTCGCAGAACAGGTACGGCGACACGAGCCACGACACCGTGGGCAGCGTCCCGTCCTCGCAGTGTGCGTCGAAGTCCGTCAGGTCCCACCTCGTCATCGCGTTGATGTATCGGGGATCGTCCTCGGGGAAATCGTGGAACTGGGGGAAGTACTCGAGGGCGTTGTCCTCGTAGTTGCCGTCGCGCTCGTCCAGGCCGGGAGTGTGGTAGACGCGCCAGGAGACACCTGCGTCCGAGAGACGCTCGGCATAGGTCGTCCAGTCGCAGACCGGGCTCTCCGGTAGGGGCGTGTTGTCGATCCACGGCCCGGTCGTGCCGTCGCGGCCGGGCCCCACCGTCCCGGTCCAGAGGTAGAGGCGGTTCGGGCTGGTGGGGCCGGCCATCGAGCAGAAGTACGCATCGCCGATCGTGAACGCGTCCGCGAGCGCGTACTGATACGGGATGTCCTCCCGGGTGAGGTATCCCATGCTCTGCTCGCCCTTGGCCGAGGTCCAGCGGTTCATCGCGCCTTGATTGATCGCATCGTGACCGCTCTCCCAGTCGTGCGGCAGACCCTCCGCGTTCTGGGCGTTGTACCGGGTGGAGTCCATCCGGTACGGCAGGAGCACACCCCCGTCGGCGCGGGACAGCGCAGGCTGCCGGAAGACGCTGTCGCCGTGAGGAAAAGTCAGGGCCTGCCGGTCCTCGAACCCGCGGACTCCGCCGAGCGTGCCGAAGTAGTGGTCGAAGCTGCGGTTCTCCTGCATCAGGATCACCACGTGACGGATGTCGTCCATGCTCAATACCTTTCGGCCGGGTGCAGCAGGGAGGCGAGGAAGGCGACGTCGGCCCCCTCGAGCGAGTCCAGGATCGTCCGGCCCGCCGCAGGCGGGATCGCAACCGAGGGCACGACGAGCACGGCGCATCCCGCGGCCTCGGCTGCCGCCACACCCACGGGAGTGTCCTCGACCGCGACGCACGCGCGCGGGTCCACACCGAGGGCCGCCGCGGCCGCGAGGTAGGGGTCCGGCGCCGGCTTGGAGTGGACCGTGTCCTCGACGGCGATCGTCGTGGTGAACCGCTCCGCGCCGAGCGTATCGCGCACCAGGTCGACGACCCTTCGCGGTGACGCCGTCACGATCGCCGTGGGGATCCGTGCGGCGACCAGTTCGTCGAGCAACGAAAGCACGCCGGGGCGCGGCACGACCTCGTCGGCAACCAGGGTCGTGAACGTCGAATCGAGCTCGCGGGCAAGCGCATCCGCGTCGGGCGCAGTCGGTCCCAGCGCCCGGCACAGGTGGGCCGCGGTGTGAGACGAGGGACGCCCCAAGACGTCTGGCGCGTCGGCAGGCGACAGGGGACGGCCGTGCCATGCCGCGACCTGCTCGACCGCATCCCACCAGAGCCGCTCGGTGTCGACCAGTGTCCCGTCCATGTCGAAGAGGACGGCTGCCGGGGCGCCGGGGCGGGCGTCGTGGCTCATCGGGTGCGCCTCCAGGGTCGGCGGGTGGTCGAAACAGGTTGCTGCACTGCACTGCCGGCCGGCCTCGCGGCTCCGCGCGGGCGGTCCACCAGCACCGGACAATCCGGCAACGAGAGGGTCACGGCAGTGCCCGCGCCGAGCGCGGTGGCGGCGGCAGTCGGCACGTCCGCAACCGCCTCGCGCCCGTCCGGCAATCGCACCGTCAACCGGGTGCCTGCGCCCCGGAACGTCGCGGCGGTGATGCGGGAGGTTCCGTCGTCTGCCGCCGTCACGCCAAGGGTCTCCGGGCGCACGAGCACATCGACGTCGCGGGCGCCGCCTCCGAAGTCCGTTGAGCCCGGGAGCTCCCCGTGGACCGGCAGGCTGCACCCGAGGACGTGCACCGCCCGGCCGTCCGACGCAAGCCGTCCCGGTATCCGGCTCATGACCCCGACGAACTCGGCGACGAAGGCCGTCGCGGGGCGCTGGTAGAGCTCGGCCGGAGCGGCACACTGCTCCATCTGCCCGGACCGCATGACAGCGACCCGGTCCGCCATCGAGAGGGCTTCCTCCTGGTCGTGGGTCACGAACAGCGTCGTGATGCCCAATTGCTGTTGCAGCCTGCGGATCTCCTCCCGGAGGGTCTGTCGAACCTGCGCATCGAGCGCCGACAGCGGCTCGTCCAGCAACAGGACCTTGGGGCGCAGCGCGAGGGCGCGGGCCAACGCGATCCGCTGCTGCTGCCCGCCGGAGAGCTGGCTCGGGAACCGTTCGGCATGCTGCGGCAGCCCGACCAGCTCCAGCAGCTCCATCGCGCGGGCACGCCGGGCGGACTTGCCCGTCCCCTGCATCCGCAGACCGAACGCGATGTTGTCGACGGCGTTCAGATGTGGGAAGAGACTGTAGGACTGGAACACCATGCCCACATCGCGGCGGTGCGCGGGGATCCGCGTGACGTCCTCGCCGTCCATGAGCACCGTGCCCGCGTCGGGCCGCTCGAAGCCGGCAACGGTGCGAAGGGCAGTCGTCTTGCCGCATCCGGACGGGCCGAGCAGCGCCAGCAGCTCGCCAGGCCGGATCTCCAGGTCCAGCCCGTCCAACGCCGTGGTGGCGCCGAATGTGCGACGCAATCCGCGGAACTCCACGGTGGAACCGGCCCCCGTTGCGAGGGTGGGCATCCGATCGGTCAGTAACTCGGTCATGAGGCCTCCTTGAGGCGTTTGGTGCGCCCGGCCGCGGCGATCACCATGAGCAGTGCCCAGGTGCCGAGCAAGCCGACGATGGACACGGCCACCGACATCTGCGCCTCGGACCCGCTGATGACGACGGTCCACACGGCGAACGGCTGGTACCCGAGGAGCGCGGCAACGGCGTACTCGCCGAGGACGAGGGCGAGGGTCAGGAATGCGGCATTGAGAAGCGCGCCACGCAGATTCGGCAGCACGACGTGGACAAGAGTGCGCGGCCACGAGGACCCGCAGGACCGCGCGGCTTCGACGAGGACCCGCAGGTCGAGCGCCGACAGGCCGGCGTCGAGCGTGCTGTACGCCAGAGGCAGGGCCATCACGGCAAAGGCGAGCACGAGGATCACGGGGAAATCTGGATCCTGCAGCGCGACAAGGCCCTCGAACAACGGCGTGCCGTAATAGCGATCCGCACCCCACCGCAGCAGCGTGGTGATGCCCGCGCCAAGGGCGACGGCCGGGACGACCAGCGGTAGCAGGCACACGGCCTGCACGGCCGTGCGCAGACGCGGTGCGGCGAGCCGCACCGCGAGCAGCGCCGGTACCAGCACCCCGAGCACAAGGGCGACGGTCGCCGCGGCCACCTTCAGCGTCAGCGCGAGGCTGTCGGCCAGGCCCTCCGCGGCGCCGATCCCGGTGTAGGCGTCGAGACCGACCTGCTGGCCCGGCGACCCGATGCCCACACTGAACGCGAACGCGCACACGATCGGGACCACGAAGTAGAGGCCGGCGACCAGGAGCACGACCCCGCGGCCGAGTCCCGGCCTGGACATCGTCAGGCCAGCCATCGTGCACTCCTTCGCTGCAGCGGCAGATAGATGGCCATGACGATCGCCGCGATCAGCACCATGTCCAGGCCGAGGGCGAGGGCGACGTTGCCCTGCCCCACCAAGACGTCGCCGGACAGGCCTGCCGCGATCTGCACCGTGACCAGCTGCACCGTGCTACCTGCGATCGCCGCGGCCGTCGCGTAAGTGCTGAATGCCGTCCCGAACAGCAGGACGAATCCGCCGAGAAGCGACGGCAGCAGGATCGGCAACGCCACGTGCCTCCAGTACTGCACCGTGTTCGCGCGGTTGTTGGCCGCCGCCTCACGCCACTGCACCCGCAGACCCTCGAGTGCCGGGGTGAGGGTCAGGACCATCAGCGGGATGAGGAAGTACAGGTACACGACGGTCAGTCCCCGCATGTCGTAGAGGCTCCAACCGAGGTCGCCGAGGTGGAAGGCGTTGGTCAGGACGCCCGCGTTACCGAGGGTCGCCACGAACGCGAAGGCCAGGGGAACCCCGCCGAAGTTCGCCAGCACGCCTGCCGCCGCCAGGACCGCCTCGCGCAGGGCCCGGAACCGCGACGTCACGATTGCGTGCGCGATCGGCAGGCCGACGGCCGCCCCGATCGCCGCGGCCGTCGCTGAGAGCTTGATGCTGCCGATCAGGCTCGACAGGTAGGGGTCCTGCATCGTCGCGGCCATGTTGGCCGTGGTCAGTCCGCCCTCGGCCGAACTCGTCGAGGGTGTGGTGAACGCACCGATCACCATCGTGGCGACGGGCAGGCCCAACGCGACCCCAACGAACAGGAACAGCGGAAGGACGCCGAGCCAGCCCCCCGCCGCCACCCGAAGGCTGCGACGCCGGGGGACCAGAGCGCTGTCAAGGGCGGGGCGGGGCAGCGTGGCCCGGCTACCGGCCACGGTCAGTGGGATGCTCATTTCGAGAGGACGCTGCCCCAGCCGCGGCTGACGACGTCCTTGGCCTTGGTCGACTGTTCCTCCGCCGGGAAGACGGGAGCGTCGGCATCGACCTCCGGCAGGCGGGCCGCGAGCGTGGCATCGAGAGTTCCCGCCTTCTCCATCGCGGGCATGAGCACCGGACGGGCATAGCCCTTCAACCAGAGGTTCTGGCCCTCAGGGCTGTAGAGGAACTCCTGCCACAGCCTCGCCGCGGCCGGGTGAGGCGCCCACTTCACGATTCCCTGCGAGTAGAACTGGGCGAACAAGCCGTCGGCCGGGATGGAGACCTGCCAATCAACACCCTTGTCGCGGAGCGCGTCCCGGTACCCGGCGTTGAGGTAGTCCCAGTTCACGCTGATGGGCGTCTCGCCCTTCTGAATGGTCGCGGGCGTGGACTCGACCGGGTTGAAGTTGCCGACCTCGCTGAGCCTGGCGAAGTAGTCAAGACCCGGCGCGATGTTGTCGAAGGAGCCGCCGTTCGCGAGCGCGGCCGCGTAGACGGCGGAGAACGCGGAGGCGGACTGCGTGGGGTTGCCCGTCAGCGCGACCATGCCCTTGTACTGGGGGTCGAGCAGTTCGGCAAAAGTCTTCGGGCACTTGACAACGCGGGCATCACAGCCGATCGAGACGTAGCCGCCCATGTCGTTGTACCAGGCTGCAGCGGCATCCTTCTGCCCCTCGGGGATGTCGCCGAACGCCTGCACGCGGTACGGCGCCAGCACACCCTGCTCGGAGGCACTGATCCCGAAGGTGTGGCCCACGTCCAGGACATCCGGCGATCGGTCCTGCCCTTTGCGTGAGGTCGCGGCGTTGATCTCGTCCTGGCTGGATGCATCCGGGTTCTCGACCTCGACGTCGATCCCGTACTTCGCCTCGAAGGTGTCGATGATCTCCCCGTAGTTGGCCCAGTCCCGTGGCAGCGCAATGGCGTTCAGCTTGCCCTCCTGCTTGGCGGCGGCAATGAGGCCGTCCATGCCACCGAAGTCCTGGGCAGACGTGGCGGTGGCGGCCTTGCCGGCGTCGCCGTCCGCCTTCGTGGTCAGGCCGCAGCCGGCGAGGGCTGACAGGGCGATCGCCAGCGAGCAAGCAAGGCTCGCCTGGCGAAGGTGGTGCAGTCGCATGGTGTCTCCCTGGTCAATGTTGTCTATACAACGTGACCTCATTTCGCCAGAGCGACGTGGCCACGGGATGAACGAGCCGTAATCGAGCCGTGAAGATTTACCGGCCAGGAACCCTCGGCTTCCAGCGGAGGTGTGCTTTTGACCTGCGGGAAGAGTTTGTGGAAGCTAGGATTGGGGCAAAGATCACCGAGCCGGACGGAGACGAGCATTGGCTGAGTCGAGGGGCAAGCGCCCCCGGGCCGAGTACGAAAAGTTGGCAACCAAGTTGCGAGAGTCGATCACCTCAGGGGAATTCGGTTCCGGGGACCGTCTGCCCAGCGAGGAGAGCCTCGCCGGGCAGTACGGTGTCTCCCGTGGCACGGTCCGTCAGGCGCTGGCCGTCCTGCGCGCGAACGGGTTGGTCACCTCACGACGTGGCACCCGCCGCGTCATTCTCGGCACGGCGCGCACACAGAGCTTCTTCGAACTGCTCAGCTTCAGCGGCTGGGCGCACTCGATCGGCGAGGATCCCGGAGGCCGGACGATCGCCGTCGAGGACCGCGTCGCCCTGCCGCTCGAGTGCGAGCAGCTCCAGCTCGCATCGGGATCGCGGATCTACCAGGTGGTGCGACTGCGGACCCTCTCGCGCATTCCAGTCATGCTCGAGCGCGCCATCTACCCCGAACAGATCGGCAAACTGGTCGCCGACCTGCCGCCGGACGCCCCATCGCACGCGTCCCCGCTGCTGGACGCGGGCGTCGTGTTCGCCGACGCCGATCACACCGTCGACCTCGTCGAGGCGGAGGTGGACGACGCCCGTCACCTGGGGTGCGTCGAGGGATCGCCACTGCTGCGCGAGCGCAGGCGCGTCACCGACCCGGCCAGCACCCCGTTGCTGTGGTCCGACGACCGCTTCCTGCCCGGCACAGTCTCGTTCACCGTCCACAACTCCGTGGCCAGCACGGCCCTGTCTCGCCGCCGTGGCTAGCCCCGGTGGGCCGTCGTCGCTGCCGGAGCTGCGGCTCAGCCTGCCCGCGGTCCAGCACAACGTGGGGCTCATGGCGGCGTGGTGCCGCGACCGCGGCGTCGAGCTGTGCCCGCACATCAAGACCACGATGACGCGCCCGATCGTCGAGCGTCAGCTGGCCGCAGGCGCGTGGGGGGTCACGGTCGCCACGGTTCGGCAAGCCGCCATCGCCCTCGAATGGGGGCCGCGGCGCATCCTCATCGCCAACGAGGTGATCCATCGCCCGGACCTCGAGGCGGTGCGTGCGTGGCTGGATGCTGACCAGACGGTCGAGCTCTATCTCCTGGTGGACTCGAGGGCGGGCCTGAGCCAGGCGGGTTCTGTCATGAGGGACGCGGCCCATCCCCTGCATGTCCTCATCGACATCGGGACCCCCGGCGGACGAAGTGGTGTCCGGGATGCAGCGGCGGCGCTCGACCTCGCCCGGGAGTGCGCGACCACGCCGGGCGTCGTCCTCGCGGGCGTCGCGGGCTATGAGGGCGTCCGCCCCAATCGACGGGACGCGGACACCATCGCCCTGGTCGATGCGCATTGCCGAGAGGCGGTGGCGGCGTTCCGCGCCGCGTCACCATGGATCCGGGCCGAACGACCCGTGTTCAGCATGGGCGGCTCGGCGTTCCCGGACCGGGTCGTCGACGCCCTGGTGGACCTTCCCGACCACGGCGGGCGTGTGGTCCCGGTATTGCGGTCGGGCTGCTACGTCACGCACGACCACGGCACCTACGCGGAGGTGTCCCCGGTCTCGGGTCTGCGTGCGGCCCTGACGGTCCGGGCCGTCGTTCTGTCCGCGCCGGAAGCCGGGCGGATCGTGGTCGGCGCCGGAAAGCGCGAATTGCCCTACGACGCGGGCCTGCCGGTCCTGTTGTCCGCCACCGATTCCCGGGGCGTGCCCCGCACAGCGGCGAAGGCGACGGCGGCCCAGATCTTCGACCATCACCTGGTGCTCGCCGACGCCGAGGGACTCGACGTCGGCGACATCGTCGATCTCGGGATCTCGCACCCCTGTTCGGCCTTCGACCGCTGGCCCGACATCACCGTGGTCGAGGACGACCGCGTGCGCGCGGTGTGGCACCCGCGGTTTCGCTGAGCCCTCGCGAGGCGTCAGGAGCGCAGCGGCGCCTGCAGGAGCGCGCGGTCGTCGCCGGGGGCGCTGACCCCGAGCGTCGTCGCGTCCGACATCGGCAGTCCCACCGCCAGTTGCATCGACATCGTCCGGTCGCCGCCCCCGATGAAACTTCCTGCGTTCATGCGACTTCCGTCCGGGCGTTGAAGCCAGACGTTGTAGGTCCCGCCCTGTGGGAGTCCGGTGACATCGAGGCTGATGCCGGTTCCCCAGGCCCGGTTCTCCACCCGGGCGGAGGCCGCCACCCCCGGCGACAGTGCGGTGAACGCCACCGGCTGGCCGGGTGGGCCGCTCACGGTGATGCCGCGGAGCACGAACCCACCGGCAGCCAGGCCGATGGCGGCCGCCGCGGCCGCGGCGACGAGCCCGATCCGGCGGTACCGTTGCCGTCCGCGCTCGCGGTCGAGGGCCCCGAAGATCGTGTCGGGCAGGGCCGCAGGCGGCAACGGCAGCGGCTCGGTGAGCCGGTCGGGATCGGCCTCCGACAGGGCCGCCGCGACAGGCGACAGGTCGCGCAATTCCGAGCGGCAGTCCGGGCATCCGTCCAGATGGGCACGCAGCGCGACGAACTCGCGGTCGTCGAGACGCCCCAGCACGTACATCCCCAGCAGGGGACGCATCTGCAGGCAGTGATCACTGGTCACCGTGCCACCCCATTTCCTCGAGTACGAGTCTCAGCGCCTTCAGCCCGTAGTACACCCGACTGCGGACGGTGCCCACGGGGACGCCCAGCTGGGCCGCGACCTCGCCAGCCGGGCGGTCGCGCAGATGGATCTCGACGAGGACGAGCCGATGCTGTTCGGACAGCCGTCGCAACGCCTCCTCCATCTGCAGGCCCACGAGGAGTTGTTCGAGCGGGCGTTCCACCACCGGGAGGTCGGGCGGCTCGGCGTCAGCCAGGCGGGGCCGGGCGGCGCGGGCGCGGCTCGCGTCGATCACCACGTTGCGGCAGATCGCGTACAGCCAGGTCCGCAGGGCGGAGCGCTGCGGGTCGTAACGATCCGCGCCCCGCCAGGCCCGCAGAAACGTCTCCTGGACCGCCTCCTCCGCGCGCCCCCGGTCCCCGAGCGAGCGGTAGGCGAGCGCGAAGAGTTCGCTCCCGTGATCGTCGTACGCGGCCCGCAACACCGTGTCGTCGGCCAGGCTGCCGACCGACTGATCCGCTCGCTGACGCAACCTGCGTAGCCGCACGACCTCACCTCCACACCGCCGGAATGTCGTCGGTTCGCTCGACGTCCACCGGGGAGTACGGAGCCGAGGGCTGCTGCGTTCACCCCGAGTCTGGCATCGGGTTCACCTGCCGGGTCGTGGCGCCGGTGAACGGCGCCGCTGGGCCGTCCGTACTCCCCTGCGTCGCCCCGCCGCGGGCGGCGACGACCAGTGACGAGTGGACGGAGATCCTGTGCTTACCAAGAAGTCGATCATCTCGGCGGCCTGCGCCTGCGCGGCCATCGCATCGCTCTCGGGCTGCGGCGGCAGCACCGACGAGCCTGCCGCGGCGCCTGCCGCATCGAGCACGACCGCGGCGCCGGCGGCTGGCCCCGGGCTGAGCACGGCGGAAACTCCGCTCGGCACCGTGCTGACCGACGGCGACGGCTTCACGCTCTACCGGTTCGACGAGGACTCGCCTGGCGTCAGCCGGTGTGCCGGTCAGTGCGCCGAGATCTGGCCGCCCGCCCTCGGGGCACCGCGGGCCGTCGTGCCGCTGGCGGGTGCGCTGGGAACCGTCACCCGACCGGACGGGGCCATGCAGGCGACCTACGACGGCCTGCCCCTGTACCGGTTTGCGAAGGACACCGAGCCCGGCCAGACCAGCGGCGACGGAGTCAAAGGGACCTGGCACGTGATCACGGCGGGCGCCTCCGGCGGGTGACGGCGCGGCGCGGGTCAGCGGATGCTGTCGCGGTGACGGACGATGCCGAATCGGTGCAACGCGTTCCATCCATGGCGGGACCGGGACGCGGAATCCCCTGTCACGCTGGGCTGATCGCAGTTTCAACGATTCGATGCCTATGCGAACGAGTTCTCCTCTATGGTCCGGGTCACAGAATCTCTTTACTTCTGTACAACTAACTGTTTCCGAAGCCAGTAAGGAGCAATGCATGTCCTTCACGCACGTTCGCCGGGGTGCGGTCCCCGTGGTCGCCGCCGCGGCGGTGGCCGCGGGCAGCCTGCTGATGGCGTCGCCCGCATCCGCCGCGCCCACCTCGATCGAGTTCCAGGGCGCCTGCCAGGCGAGGGCGATCCTCACCCAGCACATGTCGCAGCCGCTGGGCATGACGATCGACGCCCCGGGCTCCGTGAAGGTCGGCGAACAGTTCAGCTACCGCCTGCAACCGACGGTGAGCTCCCTGCCGGACAAGGAGTCCATCGCCACCACCACCGACATTCAGCGACTCAAGATCGACTGGGAGCTCCCGGAGAACACCGAGTTCGTCGGCGCCACGGTCGTGGCGGGCACCGGCAAGGGCCTGACCGGCGTCACGCCCTCGGTCATCCGCGTCAACGACGCGGGCGAGCCCGACGCGGCGGGCACCATCCTGCGGCTGTCCGGCGACAACGAGACCGTCGGCAACGGCCCGAAGTCCAGCCTGAACACCCCGGGCGGCATCGCGGTGGAGAAGACGAAGACCGACATGGACGGCAACCCCACCGCCGACGGTTCCACCAAGTTCCAGCTGCCCGCCGTCGAGGTCACGGTCAAGGCCGTCGCCGAGGGCGTCGTCACCCCCAAGGTGCGCGTCGCGGGCGAGGCCGCCAACTACAACGGTGAGAAGAATTACGACACCTTCCTGGCTCGGGCGTTCGCGCTCGGCTCGAACCAGAACGCTCCGACCTTCTGCACCCCGAAGGACGGCACCCGGCCCGCCAACGACGTGCCGGTGAACGCGGGCGGCCGGGCCCTCGCGACCATCCAGGTCGGCGCGGGCGGACCGGTCGACCCGGGCCCCGACCCGGAGCCGGGCACCGGAAACGGGTCCGTCGACCTCGGCTCGGTCGGGTCCATCTTCGGTTCCTGACCCTGACCGGATCCTGACCTGACAACGGAGGCCGGCTCCCCATCGGGGAGCCGGCCCTTGTCGTCTGGTGCCGGGGTCGTCTGGTGCCGGGCGCCGTCAGCCCGCCAGCGCCCGCTCGACCGAGTCGTCGGGATCCGAGACGACCTTCGGGTCCCTGCTGCTGAGCATGTCCACGACGGCCTTCGGGCTGGCCAGCCACTCCCGGACGGTGTTCCTGGCCACGGTGATGAAGCGGCAGTCGCAGTCACCCTTGATGCCGTCGGCATCGATGCCTGCGTCGCGGCAGAGCGCCACCGCCCGGGCGACGTGATTGCCCTGGCTGACGATCAGCGCCTTGCGCACCCCGAAGGTCGTCGCGGCGCGCGCACAGGTGTCGTAGGTGTCCAGGCCGTAGTCGTCACCGACGATCAGTGACCGGTCGATGCCCTTGGCCACCAGGTAGTCGGTCATCGCCGCGATCTCATTGCCGGATGTGCCGTTCGCGTCGCCGGAGACCAGCACCGCGCGGGCCTTGCCCTCGCGCACCATCTGCGCGCCGACGTCAAGGCGACCGGCGAGGAAGGACATCGGCTTTCCATCCTTGACCTTGGCGCCGAGCACGATCACCACCGGAGCCTCCGGAGCGTCCTCCGGGTCGTACACGTGGCCCGCCGATGCGGCGGCAACCCAGGCCATCGAGCCCAGCAGCACTACGACCGGGACGACGACGACCGCACCCGCGATGCGCAGCAGCCGGCGCCTCACTGCTGTGCCCGACGTGCCGCCTTCGCCTCAGCCTCTTCGGCATCCATCCGGTTGGCCTCCTCGAGGGTGGGGGCTCCGCCACCGAGGCGCGCGGGGACCCAGTAGGCGCCCGCCGGGTGCTCGTAGTCCTGCTGCAGCCCGTGCAGCATCGACTCCATCGTCGCGTGCAGTTTCGCGGTGAGCTCGCCAGCCGGTTCGAACGGCTGGATCGGCTCGCCGACCGCGATGGAGATCGGAGTGTTGGTGCGCCCCAACCGCTTCGGATGACCCTTGGTCCAGACCCGCTGAGCGCCCCAGATCACGACCGGGATGATCGGCACCCCGGCCTCGATGGCCATCCGCGCGGCGCCTGACTTGAACTCCTTGAGCTCGAAGCTGCGGCTGATCGTCGCCTCCGGGTACACGCCGACCAGTTCCCCGCCGCGCAGGTCGCCGACGGCCGCCCGGTAGGACTCGGCGCCCGCAGCGCGATCGACCGGGATGTGCTTGAGCGCGCGCATGATCGGACCGGAGATCTTGTTGTCGAAGACCTCCTTCTTCGCCATGAACCGGATGTAGCGCTTGACGGTGCGCACCGGTAAACCGGCGTAGGTGAAGTCCATGTACCCCGTGTGGTTGACGGCGATGACCGCCCCACCCGTGGCCGGGATGTGCTCGTCACCCTTGACGGTGAACTTCAATCCCTCGGCGGCGAACACCACGCGGGCGATACCGATGATCGTTCTGTAGACGGGTTCCACGTCGGCCAGCGTAGCCCGACCACCGTGATCCGGCCCACCACGACGAGAGCGGGACGGACTCACCCCGGGTCGGGTCAGTCGACACACCCGGGTCGGGTCAGTCGACACACCCGGGTCGGGTCAGTCGACGCATGGGATGCCGTCGTCCGCCCGCACGGCCCCGCCCTGCGGCCCCGAGGAGGGCACGTCGCCCGCAAAGGCGCGCAGGCCCTCGTCCGGCGCCGCGCCCCGCGCGGGCTCGTCACGGTCCGGGAGACTCGGCGCCTGCCTGCCGCCCTGCACGACTGCGGACCGACCGCTTCCGAACAGCGCCGCGATCTCCGCCCTCAGCCGGTCCGGGTCGACCCGGTTCACGGACTGCCCGTCGACCGTGGCGTACTCCTCGATCGGCAGCGTGAAGAAGTCCAGGTTGCCGGAGGTCAGATTGTCGGCCTGGGAGGCGAAGGACACCGGGTCCATCCCCGAATCGATGACGACGTCCTTCTTGACGATGTCGACCAGCGACTGCATCTTGCCGATGTTGCCGATGACGCCACTGTTCTTGAGGTTGGCGATCACCCCGGCGATGAACGCCTGCTGGCGATGCGTGCGGTCCAGGTCCCCGTTGTCGAGACCGTGCCGCTGGCGCACGAACGCCAGCGCCTGCGCCGGATCGAGTGACTGCGGACCGGCCAGGAAGTCGGCCCCGGAGAAGTCGTCCTGCACGGCGTTGTTCAGGCAGACCTTGACGGGGCCGACCGCCTGCGCCAGGTGGTAGAAGCCGAGCATGTTCACCTCGGCGAAGTGGTCGATGGGCACCTGCAGCAGGTTCTGTACCGTCGCGAGTGTCGAGCGGCGACCCGCATCGCGCGACTGCCGTTCCCGGTCCTCGGCGTCGTCGACACCGGCCTCGGCCAACCGGCTGTCCTCGTCGGCCTTGGCGAGACCGTAGGCCTCCTTGATCTTGCGCATCCCGTACCCGGGGACGCTCACGTAGTCGTCGCGCGGGATCGCGGCCGCCGTCGCCCGGCTGCCGTCGCCCGGGACGTGCAGCAGGATCAGGGTGTTCGTGTTGTACCCGCCGACGCCGCTGTCCCCCGCGTGCAGCTCGTCGGTGACGAACTGTGCGGGCAGGTCGCTGCCGTCCATCGCCTTGCGGCTGTCCAACCCGATCAACAGGATGTTCGCGTCGCCGTGCCGGGATTTCGGGCCGCTCCCCGCGAGCGCGTCGAGCGCGTCCGAGAACTGCAGCCCCGAGGTCAGGTGCGACTGCGCCGCCCAGCCGAGGCCCACGCCGCCGAGCACCATCGCGGACAACGAGGCCGACAGCAGCCGCACCCGCCCACCCCGTCGCCGCCGCTGTTGTGAACGGTGTCGTCCCGATCGTCGCTCCGCCGCGTGCTGGTGACGGACCGGGGGGCGAGGACTGTTCCGGGCATTCACCGCATCCACCGTACGGACGGGCCGGACGCGGTCGCCGGAGCAAGGACCTTGGTCCCTTCTTGGAGTGGCCGACGCCACGCGAGGTGCCGGGCGACCTCCCGGCCGCCTACCCTGGAGGCGTCGTAAACCCCCAGGAGGACTACCAGTGCAGGTCACCAGCGTCGGACACGCCGGATTCCACATCCAGACCAAGGCCGGATCGATCCTGTGCGACCCCTGGGTGAACCCCGCGTACTTCGCATCGTGGTTCCCGTTCCCGGACAACACCGCGCTGGACTGGGATGCCCTCGGCAACTGCGACTACCTCTACGTCTCGCACCTGCACAAGGACCACTTCGACCCGGAGACGCTCACCAAGCACGTCAACAAGGACGCGACGGTGCTGCTGCCCGACTACCCGGTGCCGGACCTCAAGCGTGAACTGGAGAAGTTGGGCTTCACCAAGTTCTTCGAGACCGAGGACTCGGTCAAGCACAGGGTGGGCGACCTCGATGTGATGATCATCGCGCTGCGCGCCCCCGCGGACGGCCCGATCGGCGACTCCGGCCTTGTCATCTCCGACGGCGAGACCACCTGCTTCAACATGAACGACGCCCGCCCGGTCGACATGGACGTGCTGCACGAGCAGTTCGGCAAGATCGACATCCACCTGCTGCAGTACTCGGGCGCGATCTGGTACCCGATGGTCTACGACATCCCCTCTCGCACCAAGTCGAACTTCGGCAAGCAGAAGCGCCAGCGCGGCATGGACCGCTGCCGCAGCTACATCGAGCAGGTCGGGGCCACCTGGGTGGTGCCATCGGCCGGTCCCCCGGTGTTCCTGGACGAGGAGCTGCGTTACCTCAACGACGATCGCGGCGACGAGGGCAACATCTTCCCGGATCAGATCGTCTTCCTGGAGCAGATGCGCATCCACGGCAACGACGGCGGCGTGCTGATGATCCCCGGCTCGACGGTGGACGTCCACGGCGCCGAACTGACCCTGACGCACCCGATCCCGGATGCCGAGGTCGACAAGATCTTCAGCGACAAGGCCGCCTACATCGAGGACATGGCGCAGCGGATGGCGCCGGTCCTCGCGGCGGAGAAGGCGTCATGGGCGCCCGCCGAGGGCGAGCCGCTGCTCGGGCCGCTGCGGGCAAAGTTCGAGCCGATCATGGCGCAGTCCGACCTGATCTGCGACGGCATCGGCTACCCGGTCGGCCTGGTGATGGGCACCCCTGGCAATGAACCTGAGACGGTCGTCCTGGACTTCCCGAACCGCACCGTGCGCGAGCCGATCGAGGGCGAGGGCAAGTACCGGTACGGCTTCCGCATCGCCCCCGAGCTGGTGCGCACGGTCCTGCGCGACGACGAGCCCGACTGGGTGAACACCATCTTCCTGTCCACCCGGTTCCAGGCGTGGCGGGTCGGTGGCTACAACGAGTTCCTCTACACCTTCTTCAAGTGCCTGACCGACGAGCGGATCGCGTACGCCGACGGCTGGTTCTCCGAGGCGCACGACGACTCCGCGTCGATCGAGGTCGGCGGCTACGAGATCCAGCGGCGTTGCCCGCACCTCAAGGCGGACCTGTCCAAGTTCGGCGTCGTCGAGGGCACCAACCTCACCTGCAACCTGCACGGCTGGCAGTGGGACCTCGAGACCGGGCGCTGCAAGACCTCGAAGGGTCACGAGCTGCGGTCGTCGAAGCTGTAGCCACGCACCGTCATCGGGAATATCTCCTGGCGCCACCTGGTTGCACCTGAACACGGTTATTCGAGGCGCGCCATGTCCACGGCCACCACCATTGGTGGGCGAGCGGGCGATCGCGAAGACCGATGGCACTGCCAGGTCGCGAGCATGACGGAAGCCTGCCGGAAGGCTGGGCGACGACGACGATCGACATTGTCGCCGGAGCAGGGCTGTGCCCGCATCGCGTCGACCCTCCTTCCCCGACAGGAAGGACGAGGCAGTGAAACTCGCCATCACCTGGATGTTCGGATCCCTTGCCGCTGCCGCCGTGCTATTCGGCGGCTACGGTGACGACCGGGCTGGAACGAACGTGGCCGCGCCGGACCCGGTCCCCTGTCAGGTACAGCCCGACAACGCGAGCTCGCCCTTCGATGACGGGGATATGGACCGGGACGACGACACCTGGCGCGACCGGGAGCGAGAACGGATGGAACGCAACCAGGACCTCCAGGACCGGAGGGACCAGCTGCCGCCGGACGTCTGCGAGCCTCCCGGAATCTTCCAGAGCGCCGCGTGAGTCGCTGAGCAGCGCATCTCCCCTGGCGCGCGGAAGCGTCCCGCGCACCTGATAGCGCGCGGGACGGCGGGAGGGCGCGCGAGGTCAGGCCGCTACCGGCACGCTTTCCGACGAACGCATCTCCGCACGCGCCCGCAGACCAAACGCGGTGATGACGGCCGCCGCGGCGATGGCGAGCACCGGAACCGTCAGCGCGGCACGGTAACTGTCGAGCAGGCCGGCCTCCGAGGGGTCGCCGGCGAGCGTGGTGACCTGCACCGCTGTGACCACCGCCAGACCGAGCGCGGATCCGAGCTGCCAGGAGGTGTAGAGCAGCGCGCCTGCCAGGCCCTGCTCGTCCTCGGCGATCCCGTCCGTCCCCGCGATCGTCAACGGCCCGTACACCAGGGCGAAGGCGACACCGATGAGGATCAGCGCGGGCAGCATCGCGGCATAGGCCGTGTCGGCACCGATCCACAGGAAGGACGCGTACGCCACCCCGGCCACCAGCAGCCCGGCGAAGATCACCCGGACGTTCCCGAACCGGTTCACCAGACGCGGCGTCAGCGTGGGCGCGAGCACCGCGTCACCCGCCACCGCGAGCATGGCCAACCCGGTCGCCAACGCAGACCAACCGCGCATCTCCTGCAGGTAGAGCACCAGGATGAACTGGAATCCGACGAACGAGCCCGCGAACAGGACCGCGCCCAGGTTCGCCCGAACCAGGGGCCCCGAGCGCAGGATGCCCAGGCGAACCAGCGGCGCGGGCACCCGGCGCTCGACTGCGACAAACAGGGTCAGCAACGCGGCGCTGCCCGCGAGCGCTGCCACCGTCGCGCCGAGCGGGACGTCGGGCGCCCGGACCACGCCGTAGACCAGCAGCAGCATCGCACCGGTGACGCTGAACGCACCGATCAGATCGAAGTCCCGCATCGACCGCACAGCCGGACGTGCCTGCACCGGGATCAGCCGGACGCCTGCGAGCAGGATCAGCGTCGCGAGGATCACCGGGGCGAAAAAGACCCAGCGCCAAGAGAACTCGGCGAGCACTCCGCCGACGACCAGGCCCAGCGAGAACCCGGCCGCGCCCGTCCCCGCGTATACCAGCAGCGCCTGGTTGCGCTTGCGCCCCTCGGCGATCGTCGTGGTGATGATCGACAGCCCAGCCGGCGCCATGAAACCGGCGGCCACACCCGTCACGAAGCGGGCGGCGATCAGGACCCAGCCCTCCGAGGCGAGTCCCCCGAGTCCGGAGAAGGCGATGAACACCCCGAGCCACAGCAGGAACATCCGGCGCCGTCCCAGCAAGTCCGCCGCCCGGCCGCCGAGCAGCATGAAGCCGCCGTACCCGAGCACGTAAGCACTGATCACCCACTGGAGCTCTGCGGTGGACATCGACAGGTCGGCCCAGATCGAGGGCAGCGCCACACCGAACATCGACACGTCGACGCCCTCGAGGAAGATCGCGCCGCACAGCACGAGGAGCATGGCCCACTCCCGACCGGCGAACCGGTCGCGATCTCGCTCGAGCAGGGGTGGTTGCGGTGATTCCAGCACTGAACGCTCCTTCGGTCGGCCGTCGGGAACCGATCGACCCCGGTTCCGTGCCGTGGGGTCGGTTCCCTCTTGTAACTGGCCCAATCCTTCGGCACCATTGAGAACTATGGAAGAAGGCACTTTGAAGGAACCGACTCACTGCGCCGATACCGGCGACGACCGGGACCCTTACCAGTGGGACACCAGGGAGGACTGCGAGGTCCGGCAGATCCTGGACCGGATCGCGGACAAATGGTCACTGTTGGTGATCGCGCTGCTGGACCGGCGAACCCTGCGCTTCACCGAACTACGTCGGGAGATCGACGGCATCAGCCAGCGGATGCTGACCGTCACGCTGCGACAACTCGAACGCGACGGACTGGTCCGCCGCACCGTGTACCCCGTGGTGCCGCCACGGGTCGACTACGCGCTCACCCCGCTCGGCGAGACGCTGCACGAGACCATCCAGGCGTTGGTCAGCTGGACCGAACTGCATCAGGACGAGGTCGCCAAGGCCCGCGCCGAGTACGACCTCCGCGCGGACGCCGAGCGCGACCTCGTGACCGGCGCCCGCTGACCGTCAGGTGTAGATCTCCTCGACATCGATCGCGTGGCGCTCGAGGACCACGTTGCGCTTGAGCGACATCTTCGGGGTCAGCTCGCCGGTCTCCTGCGTCCAGTCGACGGCCAGGATCCGGACCTTCTTGATCTGCTCGGCCGAGGACACCTGGGCATTGGTCTCCGCGACCGCGGCATCGATCTCCGCGACGAGCGCCGGGTGACCGATCAGCTCCACGAGCGGCACGTCGGCGGCCACCCCGTTGCGCTCCCGCCATCCGGGCAGTGCCTCCGGGTCGATCGTGATCAGCGCCCCGACAAAGGGTTTCGCGTCGCCGACGACCATGCACTGACCGATCAGCGGGTGCGCCCGAAGCGCGTCCTCGGGCTGCGACGGGGAGACGTTCTTGCCCGCCGCGGTCACGATGATCTCCTTCTTGCGGCCGGTGATGGTGACGAACCCGGCCTCGTCGATCGTGCCGAGATCGCCGGTGCGGAACCAGCCGTCGACGAAGGCGTCCGCGGTGGCCTCCTCGTTGTGCCAGTACCCGTCGAACACCACCGGGCCGCGCACCAGTAGCTCGCCGTCGTCGGCGATCCGCGCCCCGTGTCCGTCGAGCGGACGGCCCACGGTGCCGACCCGCTGGCGGGACGAGGTGTTCACGGTGACCGCGGCGGTGGTCTCGGTGAGGCCGTACCCCTCGTAGATCGGCAGGCCGACGCCGCGGAAGAAGTGCCCGAGCCGGGCGCCGAGCGGGCCACCACCGGAGACGGCGAGGTCGCACTCGCCGCCGAGCGCCGCCCGCAGCTTCCCGTAGACCAGCCGGTCGAACAGTGCGTGCCGCAGCCGAAGCCCCAGGCCCGGGCCGCCCTCGTCCCGGGCGCGACTCCATTCGATCGCGGTCGCCGCCGCCTTGTCGAAGATCTTGGCCTTGCCGCCGTCGACGGCCTTCTGCCGGGACGCGTTGTAGACCTTCTCGAACACCCGCGGCACGGACAGGATGAAATTCGGTTTGAACGCTGCGAACTGGTCGACCAGCGTCGTCCAGTCCGAGGTGTGCGCGACGGTGACCTTGGCGTCGAATGCACCCACCGAGATGGCGCGGGCGAACACGTGCGCCAGCGGCAGGAACATCAGGGTCCGCTTGCCCTCGACGAGGGCCTCGCTCAGCGCGGTGCGCACGGCCACCGACTCCGCGAACAGGTTCGCGTGGGTCAGCTGCACGCCCTTCGGGCGACCGGTGGTGCCGGAGGTGTAGATGAGCGTGGCCGGCGAGCTCGCCCCCACCGCGGTGCGCCTGGCGCGCAGCTCCGCGTCGTCCACCCCCGCCCCGCGGCGAATCAGCTCGTCGACAGCACCCTCGTCGATCTGCAGCGTCTCGCGCAGCGCGGGCGCGGTGGCCGCCACCTCTCGGACCGTGTCGGCGTGCCGCTGCGCCTCGACGATCAGCAGCGTGGTCCCCGAGTCCTCGAGGATCCACTTCGCCTGTGCCGCAGCCGAAGTCTCGTAGATCGCCACCGTGCAGGCGCCCGCGGTCCAGATGGCGTAGTCGAGCAGCACCCACTCGTACCTGGTCGCCGACATGATCGCGACGCGGTCCCCCGGCGCGACCCCGGAGGCGATCAGGCCCTTCGCCACCGCGGTGACGCCCTCGGCGAACCGGGCGGCGGTGACATCGGACCAGCCGGACCCGGACGGCAGCTGGAACGGGACGAAATCCGGCGAGACCTGCGCGTACCGGAATACCGTGTCCGCCATCGACACATCCGCCGGGATGGTGAACGTCGCTGGAAGTTCGAACTCGCGCATGCGCAGATCCCTCCGCTAAAATTAGAGAGCTTTTCTAGAAAGCATTGTCAATGCGCGGCGGCCTGTCAATGGCATGCCCGTGGGCCCTGGAGGTGGACATCGGCACGCAGCATCGGGGCACCGAGACCAGGCAGCGACTCCTCGACGGGGCGTTGGCGGTGTTCGCACGGTCCGGGCCCTCCGGATTCACCATGACCGCGGTGACCACGGAGAGCGGGGTCAGCGTCGGCAGCCTCTACCACCACTTCGGCAGCTTCGACGGCCTGTCCGCGGCGCTGTACAGCCGGTGCATGTCCGATCTGCTGGACTCGCTGATCGCCGAGTTGGTCCGCTGCCGCACCGCGCGGACGGGGGTCAAGGCGATGGCCGCGGCCTACCTGCGCTGGGTGGGGCGACACCGCGCCCAGGCACACTTCATCCACGCCTCGGCGTACTCGGGCTTTCTACCCGCGCACGCAGAGGAGCTCGCGGCCGAGAAGGAACCCCGCATGCGGGCGATGTCCGACTGGATGACCCCGCACGTCGAGGCGGGCCGGGTGGTCGCGCTGTCCCCCGCGCTGATCGAGATGCTGGTGATCGGACCGGTCGCGGAGACCAGCAGGCGCTGGCTGTCGGCTGCGCCGGGAATCGACCTGGACGAGGCGGCGAAGGTACTGCCCGAACGGATCTGGCAGTCGGTGCGCGGCGAGCAGGGCTGAGAGCACGAGAAGGCGTATGCAGAGGACAACGGGTCGATACCCATGACCCAGGTCTCAACTACCTCGATAATTAGCGGCTGCGCGATCAAGGTGGTCGATAGTGGCGCTTCGGAGGAGTCGCAGGGGTCGCGCACGAGCTCCTCGAATCGGTCGCGCTCACCGACCGGCTGGTGCGGGTCCGGGTGCGATGGCGCTTTCTGGACTCCGCAGGCGAGACGCTGACCACCGGCGACTACGAGTACCTGCTCCGCGAGGACCCGGACGGCCTGCACGCCTATGTCGCGGTCGGCATCGACGACATGCAGAAACTGCGCGAGCTCGCCGACCGGCTCGGCGTCGACCTCGGCTGACCGACTACGAGCCCCACAGCTGTAGGTAGTCCTCCCTGCCGAACATCTTCGCCGAGTCGACCGCGGTCGGGTGGCCGGCGTTCGGATCGGCCCCGGCGGCGGCGAGCGCACGCACCACTGCCTCCTCGCCCTTGAAGATGGCCCCCGCGACCGGCGACTGACCGCGACCGTTGAGGCGGTCGACGTCCGCGCCCCGGTCGATCAGCAGCTGCACCACCTCGACGTGCCCGTGGTACGCGGCGAGCATCACCAACGTGTCGCCGGCGCCGTTGGTGAGATTCACCGGGACACCCGCATCGAGATAGGCGGCGATGGTCGCGGAATCACCCGTCCTGGCCGCGTCGAAGACGCGCTCCGCGATCTCTTGGAGCCGGGGGTCGATCGGATCGTCCGTCATGTCGACCGAAGTTACTCGCGGTGCATGGACTTCCGCAGCGGCACCACGCGTCGAACCAGGACCCGGTCCACGCACCCCCGCAGTTCCTGGGGTGCGCGGGCCGGGTCCTTGCGTGCGGCGGTCAGCCGATGCTGAAGGGCTGTCCCCAGAGGGTGACGGTGCTGATGATGCTCTCGGTGTCGACGGTGACGTTGACGTAGGAGCGGGCCTGCGCGTAACCGGCGCAGCCCTCGACGCCCATGGTGGAGTCGGCCCAGGTGACGCTGCCGGTGGCGCCCTCGAAGGAGTGCTCGCCGGAGTGCGACTCGCCACCGAAATCGTCCGCATACTCGAGGTCGAGGACCGAGAAGCTCGCGGCCTCGCCCGGTCCGATGGAGACGTTGCCCGCGGTAGCGGCCTCGGGCTCGCCCGCGGTGCCGTCCCAGCCGGCACCCATACCGGACTCACCGCCGGCCTCGCCGCCGAGGGTGAGCTGGCAGGCCACGACGTAGCCGGGCTCGATGTAACCGCCCTCGGCGCCGGAGCCGCCGGAGATCTCGACCTTCGCCGAGCCGGAGACCCACACGTTGCGGTGCAGCGGGGTCGCACCCATGGAGCCGGAGATGTTCGCGGACTCACCGGTCATGGTGACGGTGACGACGGTGCCGTCGGCGAGCGTCTTGGTGATGGTGCCGCCGGGCAGCGGCACGAAGGTGTCGGCGTTCGCCGCACCCGCCGACAGGAAGCCGACCGCAATCGCGGTGGCCGCGCCGACGGCGGAGATCCGCAGCCCGCGACGCAGGCCATTCTTGCTGGTGTTCATGAATTTTCCTCTGAGGGTTCAGGTATCGAGTTCAGGCGGGGACTGGGTCAGCCGATGCTGAAGGGCTGGCCGTACAGGGTGGTCTTGGAGTAGTCGTTGCCGACGATCTCGACCACGGTGTACGAGCGGGCCTGCGCGAAGCCGCCGCAGTTCTGGATCTCGAGCTGGGTGTCCTGGTACTGCACGGCGTACTTGCCGTTCTTCTTGATGTCCTTGCCCGCGACATTCACGAACTTGACCTGGCCGGCCGAGACCGGGACGGTCAGCGAACCGGAGATCGAGGGACCGGAGAGGTCGATGCCTGCGCCGATGGAGCCGCCGAGGCCGGTGATGTCGACCTGGCACCCGACGATGTAGCCGGTGCTGATCCGCGAGACGCCGTGCGTGGACGAGTTGTTGGTTCCTTTCCCGTTGGTCGCACCGTTCGAGGGTCCGGCCTCGCCGTCGTCCGGGGCGCCGGTGACATCGGCGGTGACCGTGCCCGAGACCCACGCGGTGCGGCCGGCGCCATTGGCGGCCAGCGACGGGGAGATCAGGGCGCTCTCCTCGGTCCGGGTGATGACCGCACCCGGACCTGCCTTCTGCCCGTCGGGCAGCGGCACGAAGGTGTCGGCATGGGCGGCACCGGTGGACATCAGTCCGATCGCGATGGCTGCGGCGGCACCGACGCCTGCCCGGTGGGCGAGACGGCGCGCACGAGAGTTGTTCGTGTTCATGGATTTCCTCTTGACGGTCCGCAGAACGGACATTGATGGGACATCGTGGGCGTCGGGTTGGCACGACGGCCGTTGCGGCTCACAGCCAGCCGCCGAAGCGGCGGATGAACCAGACCTTGACGCCCTGGGTGAGCACGCAGTACGCGGTCAGCGTCAGAATCAGCCACGGGAAGTAGGACCACGGCAGCGGAACCAGGCCCAGCGCCTGACCCCATCCGATGAACGGGAACACCAATCCGAAGACGCAGACGAGCCCGGTGGAGATCAGGACCGGCAGAGACGCCCTCGACTGGATGAACGGAATACGTCCCGTCCGGATGATGTGCACGATCAGCGTCTGCGAGATGATGGATTCGATGAACCACCCGGACTGGAACAGCGCGGCCTGCTCGGGGGTGTTCGCGGCGAAGACGAACCACATCAGCGCGAACGTGGTGATGTCGAAGATCGAACTGATGGGACCGATGAAGACCATGAACCGGGTCAGGCTGCGGGTCTCCCACTTGCGCGGCTTCTCGACGAACTCGCGGTCCACCTTGTCCCACGGGATCGTCAGCATCGCCATGTCGTAGACGAGGTTCTGCACCAGCAGCACGGCCGGGATCATCGGGATGAACGGAAGCAGTGCGCTCGCGACGAGGACCGAGAACATGTTGCCGAAGTTCGAGCTGGCGGTCATCTTGATGTACTTGAGGATGTTGCCGAAGGTGCGGCGCCCCTCGACCACGCCCCGCTCGAGCACACCGAGGTCCTTCTCGAGCAGGATGATGTCGGCCGACTCGCGGGCGATGTCGGCGGCGGTGTCCACCGAGATGCCGACGTCCGCGGTGCGCAGGGCCGGTGCGTCATTGACCCCGTCTCCGAGGAATCCGACGGTGTGTCCATTCCGCTTGAGCGCGTCCACGATCCGTGCCTTCTGAAGCGGGTTGGTCTTCGCGAAGACCGTGGTCTCTCCGACGATCGCATCGAGGCCGTCATCATCCAACCGGTCGATCTCGGCGCCGGTGATGATGGACCCGACATCGAGACCCACCTTCCCGCAGACGGTCTCGGCGACCAGCTCGTTGTCGCCGGTGACAACCTTCACCGCGGTCCCGTGGGCCCGAAGCGCTTCGATCGCGGCGGCGGCCGAGTCCTTCGGCGGGTCGAGGAACGTCAGGAAGCCGACGATCGTCATCTCGGTCTCGTCCGCCGTCGAGTAGTCGCGCATGGCACCGCCCGGGGCAGCCGGCAGACGCCGGGTGGCGAGGGCCAGGACCCGCTTGCCGAGCCCGTTCTGCTCGGCGACGAGCCGGTCGAGGGCCGAGAGCAGGCCCGGCGTCAGCTCGTGGGTTGCGCCGTTCATCTCGACCGAGGTGCACACGGAGAGCACCTCCTCGACGGCGCCCTTCATGATGATCAGGTCGGCGTCGTCGTCGTTGACGACCACAGACATCCGCCGGCGAGCGAAGTCGAACGGGATCTCGTCGACCAGGCCGTGCTCGCGGCGGATCCGCTCGACCAGGTCCGGGCCCGCGGCCTCGACGACGGCGCCGTCGAGGAGATTGCGCAGCCCGGTCTGGAACACCGAGTTCATCGTGGCCAGACGCAGCGTGTCGGCACTGAGCCTGCCGGCCGTGTCCAGGTGCTCCTCCAGCACGATTCGGTCCTCGGTGAGAGTTCCCGTCTTGTCCGTGCACAGCACGTCCATCGCACCGAAGTTCTGAATGGCATTGAGCTGCTTGATGATCACCTTGTGCCGCGACATGTACAGCGCGCCCTTGGCAAGGTTGGCGGTGACGATCAGCGGAAGCATCTCCGGCGTCAGCCCGACCGCGGTCGCGACACCGAACAGCAGCGCCTGGCTCCAGTCCTTGGTGAGCCCGTTGATGATGAAGACCGCAGGCACCATGATGACCATGAAGCGGATCAGCAAGAAGCTGACCTTCTTCACCCCGATGTCGAAGCTGGTCTCGGGACGGCTGGTGCCCAGCCCCTCGGTCATCGCGCCGAAGTAGGTGTCGTCCCCGGTGTGGACGACGACCGCGGTCCCCGAGCCGGACACCACCGAGGTGCCCATGAACGCGAGGTTCCCGGCCTCGAGGATCCGATCGGGTTCGAGTCCGGCCACCGGATCGCCCGTCTTCTCCGCGGACATCGACTCGCCGGTGAGCATCGCCTGGTTGACCTGCAGATCCTTGGCGCGCACGACCCGCATGTCCGCGGGGATCATGTCGCCGGCAGCCAGCTGGACCACGTCCCCTGGCACCAACTGCTCGATGGGGATCTCGGCGGTCACCACCGTCTCGCCCATCTGGCGGGTGGTGGAGACCGTGGTGCTCACCATCGCCTTGAGCGCCTCAGAGGCCCGCCCCGACCGGTACTCCTGCCAGAACCGCAACGACACGCTGACCAGGATCATCACGCCGACCGTGCTGATTCCCATGTAGTCGGGGCCCTCTTCGGGGTCGGCCAGGTAGACCTCGGTGATGTACATGATCACGCCTATGAACAGCAGGATCAGGATGAACGGATTCTTGAAGGTGGCGAGGAATTGCACAATTGCCGGCGCAGGTCGGTCGTGACGAACCTCGTTGCTGCCATGCCTGCGGCGCAGCGGGTCGATCTGGTCCGCTCTCAATCCCTTTGGAGTGGTGTGCAGTTCGGCGTACACGCCCGGCTGACGCAGGCGGGTGATCCCGGCGAGTGCCGCCATCTGACGGTCGGGGAGAACAGCTTGATTATTTCGTTTGGCAGCATTGCCCGGACGCCTCGGTGGCGCCGAGACACTGGTTTCTGACATGACAGATCTCTCGGTCGTGCACGAACTCGCTAGTGTTCGGGCACGACGAAATAGGCTCTGCGACTACGACTGTCGCGAGCATGATCGCGGCAAGGTGCCGCGCGTGGAGGTCCGGCGATGTCCGCGACTAGCGGGCGCGATGGACACCGGCGGTGAGGAATCCGGGCGGGGCCGGATATCGACTCGGCGGTTCGTCCACGGTGGTCACCTCCCGGGCTCGGACGCGGGCACGTCCAGGAGGGACGAAGCTCCGCGATGGTGTTTCCACAGCACAGAAGGGCAGGATCGAGGTCGCGACGCGACCGCGTGTGAATACCGACACGAACGAGTCGCGCTGCCGAATTCGACACCCCCACGTACGAGTTTTGGCACTGCACGACGTGTCCCACCCCACTGCGGGAAGCCACTTTGGGTCACCCCTTAAGCCGGGGAGACCTGTCCTGACCTTGGGCGTCTCTCGACGTCGTGAGATCAGTGGCCTGTGTTCGTGCAGACGCCTCACCTAACGAGGTGCTGCGCCGACAGGCAATCATTGCGGGCGGAGGATGTCAACCTGCGTGCCACAGATCACCGCTCTGCACGACGCACCGGCGCACGCTTCAGGTCCTATGTTGATCCAAATATTGTTGTGCAACTGTAGAATTGAACAAGCAAGAATCGAAATACATTTCGCAGCAATATTTTCCGCAATCGGAATGATCTTGGTGCACCGTCGTGCTTGCGGTTTGACATATATCGCGGGTGTCGGCACCATGGTCGGCGTAAGCACCTCGCTAGGCGAGGCTCCTGCATGAACACAGGCCACTGATCTGACGACGTCGACAGACGCCCAAGGTTAGGACAGGTATTCCCGGATTAAGGGTCTATCCCAAGTGGCTTCTCGATCGTATCGGGACACGTCATGCAGTGCCGAAGCTCTGACGAGAGGGGTGCCCGACCGGGACAGTTGTCGACCCGGCGCCCTCCCCGTGTGCGAGTCGACGCCCGCGTGCGTCCTGTCTGCGAGGAGGTGAGGAACGCAGTGAGTATCAGAGATAGTCCGTATCCGTGTAGGACTTTCATTTCGTTCCGAACCGGCCCCGGCGCAGCATCAGCCTTCTGCGACCTGACGCCTTCGTAGCCCGATCCCGGCCTGGGCGTGAGTACTCCAGTTGCCTCGACCGAGTTCCGGCACGGCGCCAATTCGACGGACCTGCATCGTCTCTGCCGTGGGGCCGGCTCCTCCGACAGGAGAAGACCGTGGCTTTTGTTATCACGCAACCTATTTCGTCGGCACGCGAGTCCGCGATGCTGCACACGATTCGACGCGCGGCAACCCGACTGTGGGGCCGGCGCAACCTGACCCCGCAGGAACGCGCAAACCTGTACGCGTCGCGAACACCGGTGGCGGTGATCACCGCCTCGATGGGCGGGCACCCGCACCCGGGCGGGGCGCGTCACTGGTGACGCCGCCGATCCCACCCGAAGGCTCCGCTCCGCCCCGATTCAGGGCGGAGCGGAGTCAGCGTCAGGCGGGCTGACCTCGTCCGGCCGGCTCCGATCCGCGATCCGCGATCCGCGATCCGCGATCCGCGATAGCTTCCCATATGACCTGCGCCACACTTTGCCTCCTTGCACATACCCCCAGGGGGTACTAACTTGGTCGACGGAACACCACACGACGAGAGGCCGAGACATGAGCACCAACACGCATGGCGACCACCAGGCTGCGCACACCGATCACACTGCTCACCACCACCACGGGCATCCGGCGGCCGCGGCGCACGCCGGCCACGGCGAGGGCGACCACACCGCCCACGCACACCACACCCCGGCCGACCACCACGGTCACGGCGCGAGCGGGCCCGGAGGTCTCCAGATCACACAGGACGGATACACACTCGACCTCGCCGAGACCATCGTCGGCCGGGGCGACGTCGACTTCCGGTTCCGCGTCCTCGGCCCGGACGGCCGACCGGTCACCGATTACACCCCGATCCATGACCGTGACCTGCACCTGATCGTGGTGCAGCGCGAGCTGACCGGGTTCTGGCACGTGCACCCCGAACTCGCGGCCGACGGCACCTGGTCGGTTCGACTGAACCTGCCGGAGGCTGGGTCCTACCGCGTGTTCACCGACATCTCGCCCACGCCGCTCGGGCGGACGATCACCCTGGGCGCGGATCTCGCCGTCGCGGGCGCCTACGATCCGCGACCGACGCCGAGCGAGACTCGCACCGCGGTCGTCGACGGCTACGAGGTCATCCTCGAGGGAAATCTCGCCCCCGGAGACGGCGAACTGCTGTCACTCACCGTACGAAAGGACGGCCGGCCGGTCACCGATCTGCAGCCCTACCTGGCCGCCTTTGGTCACCTGGTGGTGCTCCGAGCCGGTGACCTGGCATACATCCACGTTCACCCGAACGGCGAACCCGGTGATGGGGTCACGGCTCCCGGACCCGACGTCACCTTCCACACGGCGGTGCCCGGTCCCGGGATCTACCGACTGTTCCTCGATTTCAAGCACGGCGACACCGTCCGCACCGCGGCGTTCACCCTCGTGGCCACCGCCCACCAGCACTGAAACCCAGCCCCGGAGGAGGCCCCATGTTCACCTGCAGTTGTCGGCGAACCCGTGACCCACCCCTGCCCATTTCAGACATTCGAAGAAAGTGTTCGCGATGCGAAAGCCGTTGATCACATCTCTGTTCACCAACCGCGACTACCTGCGACTGTTCACCGCTCAGGTGTCGGCCCTGTTCGGTACCGGTTTGACCACCGTCGCACTGGGACTGCTCTCCTATGAGCTCGCCGGTGCCGATGCGGCCGCCGTGCTGGGCACCGCGCTGACAATCAAGATGTTCTTGTACGTCACGGTCGCGCCGATAGTCGCCGCCTACGCCGACCGCTTTCCCCGCCGGCTCTTCCTGGTCGAGCTCAACCTTATTCGCGCCGCGGTCGTGCTGGCGCTGCCGTTCATCGACCAGATCTGGCAGATCTATGTGCTGATCGCGGTGCTGCAAACCGCCTCGGCCGCGTACACCCCCACCTACCAGGCGATCATCCCCGACATCCTGCCGGACGAGCGCGAGTACACCAGAGCGCTCTCGGCCGCACAGCTCGCCGCGACGATGGAGACCCTGCTGAGCCCGATGCTGGCCGCCGCGGTCCTGACCCTCATCAGCTTCCACTGGTTGTTCGTCGGCACCGCAATCGGATTCGCGGTATCGGCCGTCCTGGTGATCGCGACCCGCATCCCGAACGCCCGTTCCGCCACCGCGGACACCTTCCGGGACCGGATCGCGGTGGGCATGCGGATCTTCGCCGCCACGCCACGGCTGCGCGGTCTGCTCGGCCTGAACCTGGTGGTCGCCGCGGCCGGTTCGGTGATCATGGTCAACACCGTCAACTACGTCCGTGACACGCTCGGCGGTTCCCAGTCGGGAGTGGCAATGCTCCTGGCCGCCAATGGGTTCGGCACGATGCTCGTCGCGTTGTCGCTGCCGCGGTTCCTCGACCGGCTCGGCGCCCGGCCGGTGATGTTGACCGGTGCCGCCACCCTGATCGCGGGACTCGGAGCAGCTGTCGCCCTTTCGGCCGCCGATGCGGGCGACTGGCGCTGGGGCGCGGCGATCGCGGTGTGGGCCGTGGTCGGCGCGGGTACCGCGGCGGTGCTCACCCCGACCGGGCAGGTACTGCGGCGCTCGTCGCAACCCGCCGACCGGCCCGCGCTCTTCGCCGCCCAGTTCTCGCTGTCGCACCTGGCCTGGCTGCTCACCTACCCGATCGCAGGGTGGCTGACCGCCGCCGGTCTCACCACCACCTGGATGACGCTGGCCGTGATCGCAGGCATCGGGATCACCGTGGCCGCTCGGATGTGGCCGCGTCATGACCCGGCGGAGATCACCCACCTGCACGAGGCCGGGACCATCGACGACGCCCGGCTGGCCGACGCCGTCCGCGTGGGGGAGCGTCTCTACCGGCACACCCACGTGTACGTCATGGACGCCGAGCACAGGCGCTGGCCTACCGCTCCCTACCCTCGTTCGCGGTCGAGGATGGCCACGTCGTAGGAGTCCGCCGCTTTTCGGAACTGCTCCTCGAGGCGCGGCCAGCGGTCCTCCGCACCGAAACGGGACCGCGCTCTGATGTACTGCTCGCGCGCACCGGACTCGTCGCGGGTGGCGAGTCGATAGCGGAGGACGTCGAAGTCGATGTCAGACCCCACGGACTGGGCGATATCGTCAGGGCCGCGAAGCTGACCCATCACAGCCAACGCACTGGTGAGTGCCGCGCGGAGCTCGTCGGCGGCCGCGGGAACGTCGGTGTCGGCGTGTACGGTCACGTGCGGCCCGATCCCGGTCGCGATGCTCTCGATCCGGCGCCGGTACTGGCAGTCGACCTCGGACGGTCGCTGCTGGGGTGTCCGTCCGATGACCCGGTCGAACTCCACCGAGTAGACACCGCAGTTGACGTAGAACCGGATCGACTCGTGGCTGTTCCCCGCCGACCGCTGCAGGTTGATGACGTCGACAAGACCATCCCGCTCCCGCGTGAAAGTCAGCTTTCGCTTCCGGAACCCCTGCTCCTTCAGTAGCGGAACAGCACTCTCACCGAGAAGAGTGGCAAAGGCATGTTCAGCGGACGGTTGCTCCATTCGACCATGCTCGCAGACCCGGCGGCCGGCGGTCAGTCGACCACCGGCCGCAGACACCGTCAGAGTCCGTCGGCCGTGACAAACTGCTCGCGCAGAGTGAGCTTCTTGAACTTGCCGGTGGCCGTTCTCGGAATGGTCGAGACGAACTCGAACCGTTCGGGGAGCTGCCATCGCGCAAACTCGGTCGACAGATGCTCGCGCAGCAGCGCCGGATCCGCCGTCATACCGTCCCTGAGCACGAGCACAGCAAGGGGACGCTCGCCCCAACGCGGGTCGGGCACCGCGATCACCGCGGCCTCCGCCACCGACGGGTGCGCCATGAGATGGTTCTCGAGATCGACCGACGAGATCCACTCGCCCCCGGATTTGACCAGGTCCTTGGAGCGGTCGCAGATCCGGATGCAGCCGCGATGGTCGATGCGGACGATGTCGCCCGTGCGGAACCAGCCATCATCGGTGAAACTGTCTGCGCCCTTGCCGTTGTGGTAGCCGGCCGTCACCCACGGCCCGCGCACCTCGAGCTCACCCATGGCACGGTCATCCCACTCGATGAACCCGTCGTCCTCGCTGCGGGCTCGGATGTCGACGAACGGCATCGCGACACCCTGCCTGGCTCGGAACGCGTACTGGTCGTCTTTCTCGCTCTCGTCAAGGTCCGCGGGGAGCCGGCTGACGGTGCCCAGCGGTGCGGTCTCTGTCATTCCCCAGGCCTGGACCACCGTCAGACCGTGGCGGTCGTATCCCTCGAGCAGGCTGCGCGGCACCGCCGCCCCTCCGACGATCAGCCGGTCGAGGTGACGTAGGTCCCAGCGCTGCGGCTGCGCGTCGAGAGCGTCGAGCATCGCCATCCACACCGTCGGCACCCCCGCGGTCATGGTGACCTTCTCGTCCGCGATCAGGTCGAGCACGCTGACCGGGTCCAACTTCGACCCGGGCAGGACCAGCCGCGCGCCGAGCAGCGCGGCCGCGTACGGGAGACCCCAGGCGTTGGCGTGGAACATGGGCACGACCGGAAGCAGGGTGTCCTGCGTCGACACCCCCAACGCGTCGGGCAGTGCCGCGGTCAGCGAATGGAGCACCAGCGCCCGGTGCGAGTACACCACGCCCTTCGGGCGCCCCGTGGTGCCGGACGTGTAACACATTGCGCCGGCGCGTCGTTCGTCGAGAACCGGCCACTCCATCGACTCGGCCCCGTCGATCAGCGCCTCGTAGTCGAGCATCCCCTCCGGCGCCGACTCGCCGTGCGCGACGACGATGACGTGCTCGAAACGGTGAGCATCGCGGAAGCCTTCGAACGCATCGAGCAGCGATTCGTCGACCACGATCACCCGGTCCTGTGCGTCGCCGACGATGAACGCGAGCTCGTCGGAGTGCAGGCGCGGGTTCAGCGTGTGCACGACCGCCCCCATCGCCGGGACCGCGAAGTACAGCTCGAGGTGCTCGGCCTGGTTCCACAGCAGCGTGGCGACCCGGTCGCCGTCGCCGACGCCGAGTTCGGCCAGCGCGGTGGCGAGCCGGCGCGCCCGCCGGGCACACGCCCCGAGAGTGGTCCGGGCGATGCTGCCGTCGGGGCGGCGTGAGACGACATCCTTTCCGCTGTGGAATCGCTCGGCTCGCTCGACCACCGCGGTCAGCGAGAGCGGATAGTCATCCATGGTCAGGCCGTTGATCACGTAACACTCCTAGATGGGGGCAGAATTCGGCGAGGCGCTGTCGCTGATCAGGCGTGGTGGGTGAACCCGACCTGGCCCGGGCGGCGGTTCGGCGCGTAGCCGAGCTTGGCGAGGGTCTCGTCGGCGTCCGCATAGGTGGTGCCGATCTTGTAGATGTCGCGGGCGTCCTTGCCGGTGGCGACCTCGCGTCCGAGTTCACCGGCGATGCGGACCAACTGTTGGATCTGCTGAACCGAGGTCATCTTCTCGCCCTTGCGGCCCCAGATGGTGTCCTCGTTGCCGCAGCGGGTGTGCAGGCCCATCGCGATCGCCATCGTGTTGACAGGCAGCACGCTCCGCATGAGGGACTCCAGGGTAAGGGCCGCTCCGTCCGGGACGCGCTGGATGAAGTTCATGATGTTGTACGGGTTCGGGCCCTCCATGCCGCCACCGATGCCGGTCCAGGTCACGTTCAGCGGGCCGGTGTAGACCCCGCGACGGATGAGCCGCTCGACGCTCTCGAGGCCGGTGATGCCGGTCAGCGCGAACAGGGGCTGGATACCGGCGGCCTGTAGGCGGCGCAGATGCTCCTCGACCCAACCCGGGCCGGCCGGGATCGTCATCTCCCGGTACGTCTCCTGCAGCTCCGGACGCGCCAGGGATGTGCCCGCGATATCGTCCGCGGTCAACAGCTCTGCGATGTTCATCTGGCTGGTGTTGATCGCGATCGTGACCTGGTCCGGCTTGGGGTCGAGCTCGGCGAGCATGTGCCGGGTGTCATCGGAGAGCCACTTGGCCTCGGCGCCCTCACCTTCCGGAGCGAACGAGATCGAGCCGCCGACCTGCAGGACCATCTCCGGGACGGCCTCGCGCAGCCGACCGAGGAGCTCGTTGAACTTCGAGAGACGCTTGCTGCCCTTGCCGTCGAGCTCACGGACGTGGATGTGCAGCACCGACGCGCCGGCCTCGTAGCAGTCGACGGCCTGCTGGACGTGCTCGTCCATGGTCAGCGGAAGGTCCTCACGGAAGTCGTTGGGCTCCCACTCGGGCCCGTACGGCGCAGCCGTGATGACCAGCTTCTCCTGGTTCTCCGGGAAGAGGGCGTCGTCGTGGAAGTGCATGTGTTGCTCCTGTCGGTGACTCTGGAAAGAGTTGGTGGGATGTGGTTTTCGATGGAGCCGCGGGGCGGCGGCGGTCAGATGACGGCGCCACCATTGGGGCTGATGACCTGGCCGACGAGGTAGTGGGTTTCGCCTGCGAGGTAGACGGCGAGGGAGGCGTACTCCTCGGGAGTACCGAGTCGGCCAACGGGAACGATCTGGTAGAGGCTGCGCTTCTGCTCCTCGGTGGCCCCGTCGAGGTACTCCTGGAAGGGAGGCGTCAAGACGCCTCCGCAGGCGATGGCGTTGACGTAGATGCCTGCGCCTGCGACGTCGAGCGCAACAGTCTTGGTCAGGCTCACCACAGCGGCCTTGCTGGCGGAGTAGCCGGGACTGTGGGTGCTGGCCGCGGAGGTACCGGCGATCGATGCGATGTTGATGATGCGCCCGTAGCCCTGGGGCTCCATGAACTTCAATGCTTCACGGATGCAATAGAAGACGCCGTGCACGTTGACGCCCCACCACTTGAGCCAGTCGTCGTCGGTGAGGCTGCTGGTGATGCCGAGGGACTGGCGTTCCATCGGCGTGGTGATGTAGGCGTAGTGCTTGTTGCGACGCACCTCGTCGGCCGGGGAGTTCGGCACGCGGGCGGCGTTGTTGACGAGGATGTGGACGGTCCCGAACTGCTCGCCTGCGCGGGCGAACATCGCCGAGACCTCCTCCCGCGAGGAGACGTCGCACCGGATGGGCAGACTCTTGCGGCCGAGGGCCTCGATCTCCGCGGAGACCTCGTTCAGCCTGTCCTCCTGCACGTCGCAGAGCACCAGATCTGCGCCTTCCTGCGCCAGGGCCAGGGCAATCGACCTGCCGAGGCCCTGTGCTGCCCCGGTGACGACGGCAACCTTGTCGAGTAGCTGCTGCAACTTTCTGCTCTCCTTCAGTGGGTGGATAGACGAGCCGTCTCGACGCCCCTGGCGACGACAGGCTCCGATGAGCGTGGTGATCTAGGCCGGGGACACGAGCGCGTCTGCCGGGGCTTCCAATGTCTCGCCGGAGGTCTTCAGCGCCACCGAAGCAAGCTTGCGGAGACCGGCGGGGTAGAGCCTCACGCCGAGGACCAAGACCACGATCGACAGGACGGAGGCGAGCGGAACCCACTGCAACGCGCCGAGCAGACCCAGTCGATCGGACATCATCCCGACGACGAGCGGGCCGAGCGCCAGTCCGAAGACGTTGTTCGCGAGGGTGCCCACGCCGAAGGCCGAGGCCTGGATCGACGGGTGGCTCAGGCTGGCGACGACCGCCGTTGTGGCACCGGTGAATCCGGAGCAGAAGAATGCCCCGATTCCGATCAACGTCAGCTGCGCCGGCCCGTTGTCGAGTTGGAAGCCGATCATCAGGCACACCATCGAGATGGCGCCGTACGCGATCGCGGCACTCCACCTGCGTTCGGGTCGCCGTCGCCCGATCCGGTCGGCAGCGATACCACAGAGGACCGTTCCCGCACCGATCAAGAGCACGAAGACCGAGGCCGCCAATCCGGCATCCGCGGCCGCCATGTCGTGGTAGCGGTTGAAGTAGCTGGGAAGCCAGGCGAGCAGCACACCCGCGACGAAGAACTGCATTCCCGCACCGACATATGCACAGGTCAGAGACGCGTTGGTGAACAGACTCGAGATGGGGGCGCGTCCATTCCCTGGAGCACGTGTCCCGGGAATCTGCTGATCAGCGGCATGACGCGCCAGTCGCTGCTCGTTGACGAGGATCCGGAACAGGATGACCAGGCACAGACCGAAGGCCGCCATGATCAGGAACGCCCCTCGCCAGCCGAGCCGATCCGCGAGGATCCCGCCGAGCGCGACACCCACGACCGAGCCGAGAAACCCTGCGCCGATGACGGAGCCACTGAGCGAGGCATGCAGTCGTGGGGAGAAGACTCCCAGAATCACGGCCATGCCCACGCTCGCGTAGGCGGCCTCACCGAACCCGATCAGGAATCGTGCGCCGAACAACTGCGCGTAGTTTCCCGCCGCGGCGCACAGGATCGTGGCAGCGCTCCACATGCCGGCCATGACCACCACGCTCCTGACGCGACCCCAACGGTCGGCCAGCAGCGAAATCGGCAACGCCAACACACCGACGGTCAGGGCAACGACACTGGTCAGACCCGCGAGTTGCGAGTCCGACAGGTGCCACTCGGCCTTCAGTACCGGGAAGACCGAGCTGAGAACCTGGCGGGACATGTAGTCCGACATCATGAGGCCGAGGATCAGGGCGAAGACCACCCACGGATAGATCGTCGAGCGGTTGCCTGCGCCGGGAACCTCTCGGGACGGCGCGGACTCCTGGGGCTCCAGTTCCATGCGTGCTCCTGTTCTTGAAAGATCGCGTTGGGGCGACGCGTCTCGGATATGGCCGGTTCGGAGAGCTCGCTGCGGTCCTGAACCAGAGGTCTGCCCGCGAGAAGCGACCGTATGGACGGATTCGACAAGTGCGGGTGACTCAGGTCACGCTATACGGATTGGGTCGACATCACTTGACCCATTGGGACACATTCTTTGGCAGTTTGGGACAGGGGAAATCGATGACGGCGCTGAAGGTGCGGAGTTCGGCTCTGACCGGGTACGTCGAGTTGACGCAGTCCCTCGGCTCGGACCCTGATCCGTTCATGCGTGCCGTCGGCATCGATCCGACGGCCTTGGCCCAGCCGAACACGTGGCTTCCCGCGGAGCGCGTTGACGAGCTGTTGGAGCGCACCGCACTGGCAACGGCCTGCCCGGCCTTCGCAGTCAGGATGGCGGACGGAAGGGGCGTGTCGATTCTCGGAGCTGTGGGTTTGGCCGCCAGGGAAGAGCCCGACGTCCGGAGTGCGATCGCGCTCATCCTGCGCCACATGCGGGTACACAACGAGGCGATTCGGATTCGGCTCGTCGAGTTGAACGGGCTTGCATCCCTTCGGATCGAGCCCGCGCCAGGGATGACACTCGGTCGCCAGTCCATCGAACTGGTCATCGCATCGCTGGCCCGGATCCTCAGCGCCTTCCTTCCGGAGGACTGGCGACCACTGTCCACGTGCTTCGTCCACGACGCACCGCCCACACTCGACGTCCATCACCGCGCGTTCGGGACGGACATCGCGTTCGAACAAGACTTCAACGGCTTCGTGCTCTATTCGAGCGATCTGGACTCCGTCAATCCGCTGTCGGACCCGATGTTCCAGCCCTACGCACGGCAGTACCTGGATCTGCTCGCGCCACCGGAGGATGCCTCCGTCGTCGGACGGGTGCGCGACATCATCGAAGCCCTCCTCCCCGGCGGGAGCTGCACTGCGGCCCGTATTGCGCGCAGTCTCGGAATGGACAGGCGGACCCTGCATCGACACCTGTCCCAGGCGGGCGAAACCTACTCGTCCGTAGTCGATTCGGTACGCGGAGACCTCGCGCGCCGGTACATCGCGCGCGGCGACAGGAACCTCACCGACATCGCAGGCGAACTCGGATTCTCGGATCTGAGCGCCTTCTCGCGCTGGTTCCGCCGACAGTTCGGCCTGAGTCCGACGGCCTGGGCTGCCGGGGAACGTGAACTCGGCCCGCGGCCGAGATAAGGACTCTCCGGCCTTGTGGAGCCCGGGTCGGCTACACGATCGGCTGCCAGGTCAGCGGGCGGCCGGCGATTCCTCCCAGGCATCTCCGGTCCACGAGATCTCGATGGCATATTCACTGTTCACCCCGGTGGCCCAATAGTCCACGATGCCATGATGCGCTGAATCGAGTTCGATCCAGCCGATGCGGAACCCTCCGCGCAGAACCCGCTGGGCTCGCCGGTCGATCTCGGCCAGCGAGGCGCAGAGGCCGCGGATTCGCGACTCGATCCAGTCCGCCGTGGGATCGACGACGGTGATCTCCAGGGTGTCCTCATCGCCGAGCGGGATCACGATCAGCAGCTCGCCGGAGCTCGGCCGAACCTCCCGTGTCGCATGATGCTCATAGGCGCGCAACAGGTCTCGCGGCTCATAGGGCGCATGAGCACCACCGGAGCGTCTGGGACGAGCAAAACGTAACACCGGCCTATTTTGCCCCAACGAGGAAGAAGCGATCACTCACGGCTTTTCCCCTTTTCAAGATATAGCGCACCGGGGGGCTTGCCGCAAGACCCGGGTTATGCCGCAGAATCGCTGGCCTGAGTCAGAACTGAGGAAACGGGAGTCAACGAAATGCCAGTGACGGACACCGACGTGATCATCGTGGGCGCAGGCCCGGCCGGCCTGATGCTGGCGGGTGAGCTGCGCCTGGCCGGAGTGCGAACTCTGGTGCTGGAGCGACAGCCTCAGATTCGCGACATCCCGAAGGCCAGCGGCATCGGCGGGCGGATCCTGGACCTGCTGCGCTACCGAGGTCTGCTGGAACGGTTCGAAGCAGCCAGCAGCGACCCCAACATTGCACCCCGATTCCCCTTCGCTGGTTTGTATTTGGACTTCACGGACATGGTGGATCCGCCGATGCGGGCGCTGCCGATCCCACAGATGGAGATCGAGCGACTGCTCGACGAGCACGCCTGCGAGCTCGGCGCCAACATCCGCCGCGGACACGAGGTGGTCGGCGTGAGTCAGGACGACACCACGGTCACCGCGGACGTGCGCGGGCCGGACGGGCCGTTCCGGGTGACCGCCCGATACCTGGTTGGGTGCGACGGCGGACGCAGCCGGGTCCGGGACATGGCCGGTATCCCGTTCCCCGGCACCACCTATCCGGAGGTCAACAGGCTCGCCCAGGTCGCCGTGCACGAATCGGTGACCGTGCAGGGCAACGGCGATATCGACGTCCCGGGGCTGGGCAGAATCCAGGCCGGGTTCACCCGAACCGACCGCGGCGTGTTCGCGTTCGCGGCCGGCTCCGGCGTTCTGTCGCTGCAAACCACCGAAGGCGAATCCACCGAATACGACGATGACGAGCCGCTGACCCTGACCGAGCTCGGCGACAGTGCCCGACGGGTGCTCGGCGCGGATCTCCCCTTGGGAGACCCGATTCGGCTGTCGCGCTATACATTCAAGGATCGGCAGGCCGAGCAGTACCGCGCCGGGCGCATCCTGCTGGCAGGCGATGCGGCCCATCTGTTTCCCGCCACCGGCACCGCGCTCAACGTCGGCATGCTCGACACGGTCAACCTCGCCTGGAAGCTGGGGGCCGATATCCATGGCTGGGCACCGGCCGGACTGCTGGACACCTATCAGGACGAGCGCCATTACGCCGGCGGGCGTGCGCGGCTCCAGACCCGAGCCCAGGTGGCGCTGCGGCGCGGGCACGACGCAGCCGCCGACGCGCTTCGGCAGGTCTTCCAGGAACTGGTCGCCGACGAGCCGGCGCTGCGCCGCATGGGATCCCTCGTCGGCCACACCGACATTCGTTACCCGATGCCGGGCTCCGATCACCACGCCATGGCCGGCACCTTCGCACCGAACCTCACCCTGCACACCGACCAGGGCATCACCAGCGTCGCGGAAATCATGCACCCCGGTCGGCCCACCCTCCTCGACCTCGCCGACCGCCCCGACCTCCGCGAGGTCGCGCGGGATTGGGAGCACCGCATCGACATCCACCCCGCCAAGACCGAGGATCGCCCGGCCGACGCCCTGCTGATCCGACCGGACGCCCACATCGCCTGGGCGGCCACCATCGACGAGCCCGCCGATGCCGCCGGGCCCGCGCTGCGGGAGGCGCTCTCGTCCTGGTTCGGCGAACCCAGCTCGGGTCGCTGAACCGGTTCCCGCTACGGTGCCGATTCCACCGAGGCGGCATACCGCCGGGCCAGCGTGCGCAGATGCGCGACCAGCTCCGGCGGTCCGTCGACGCGAAAGTCCATCATCAGCATGCTGAGGTAGACGGCGATGGTCTCGAGGGCGTCCGCGCCGGTCAGCAGGACGCAGGTGTCCGCGTCGACGGCCTCCACCACGCCGACGGCCGGATTGATGCGGGCGATCACCGTTTCGGCGGGCGCGAGCACGGTGACGCGGGCGTGCACCTTCCAGCCGGTGCTCGCGATGTGGCGCATGACGAACGCGACCAGGTCCTCGTCGGGCAGTGCGCGGGGCCCGAACCGGCGGCTGCCCGCGGCTGCCTGGCGCACCTGTGCGACGGGAATCGCTCGCCAGGAATGGGTTCCGATGTCGTAGGCGACCAGGTACCAGCGACGCTGCCAGTTGATCAGGCGGTACGGCTCGACTTCTACGGTGTCGCTCTCGATCTCGATGGACACCGCGGTCGTGTCGCGGATCGCCCCCGCAAGGGCGGTGAGCACCGCGGCAGGCACCGGGGCGTCCGGCTCCCGCGAACCGGTGGTCGCCGGCCCGAGTGCGGTGGCATTCCGTAGTGCTGTCACCTGACGCTGCAACCGCTTCGGCAGGATCTGTTCGAGCTTCGCCAGGGCCCGCGTGACGCTCTCGGTGATGTCCGCGATGCCGGTGGAGCCGTCCGCCGCGAGGTCGATCGCGACGGCGACCGCCACCGCCTCGTCGTCATCGAGCAGGAGCGGCGGCATCGTCGAACCGCGGCCGAGCCGGTAGCCGCCGATAGCGCCGCGTTCGGCGTGAACCGGGTAGCCGAGTTCGCGCAGTCGCTGGATGTCGTTGCGGAGGGTGCGGTCGGTGATGTCGAGCCGTTCGGCCAGCTCCCTGCCGGTGTGCGCGCGGTCCTGCAGCAGTGAGAGCAGGCGCAGGACACGCGTTGTGGTTGGCGCCACATTCACCTCCGAAATTATTAGGAACGAATCCAGCCTAATGGCCTCATAGGCTCAGGTCACACCCAGGAAGTACGACGAAAGGTCCGCCATGAACCACATCACCAACGCCGACGCGACCGCGACCCTGCGCCCCGTGTGGCGCGACGTGCTCTCGACCTCCTACTCGGCGCTGGAAGGCGTCGTCGCAGGAGTCGGCGACCAGCAGTGGCAGCTGCCGACCCCGTGCTCGGAATGGAATGTCACGCAGGTGATCCAGCACGCCGCGGGCGACCAGCTCGCCTTCGCCCAGGCCCTCGGCGTCGGGGCCGGACCCGCCTACAACCCCTTCGACCCCTCCGGTGCCATCGACGGCTCGGCAGCGGCACTGGTGCGCGAGGCGATCGAACAGACCGGCGCCGCGTGGGCGACCGTCGCCGACGACACCGATTCCGTTCCGACCCCACTTCCGCACGGCGCGCTCGCGACCCCGGTCGCCGCCGTCATGGCCGCGCTGGACGCCGCCGTGCACGCCTGGGATATCGCGATCGCGACCGGCCAGCCGTCGCCGCTGACCGATGAACTCGCCGGATACCTCCTGACCGCGGCACGCACCGCGCATCCGGCGCCCGGCAGTGGCATCGAGGCGGAGATCGTCGAACCGCTGCGCCAGTGGGGCGCATACGCCGCGGTGCTCGAGGACGAGTCGGGCGATACCACCGTCGCCGAGCTGCTTCGCTACCTCGGGCGTGACCCGCGCGCCTGATCCGAGGCGGTGCCGGCGTGTGCCAAAGCCGGGGTCAAAAAACCGCCCCTTCCGCGATGGGAGGGGCGGCTTCGAGATCTGGTGCTGACGCGGGTCAGAAGGGCCGGCCCAGCATCGTCGCGATCAGCTGCAGCGGCATCGTGATGAACGACGCGCCGACGAAGAGCGCCGATCGCAGCGGATCACCGGCCAGGTATCCCTCGCGGATCCATTCCAAAGCATCAGTCGCCGAACCCATGCGCTTCCCTCCCTGTTTGTTTGCAATACAACAGAACTGTCGGCGGCAAAGCACGTTCCGTTACAGCACGAAACTGCTCGTGCCGCGCACACCGCGAGGCCACTTCTCGAGGGGATTTGTCCGTCCGGACGAAGAATGGAAAGGAGTCCGTACCCCTTTCCACTTTCAATGTATAGCGCACCGGGGGGCTTGCGGCAAGACCCGGGTGGTGCCGCAGAATCGCTGGCCGAAGCCAGGAACTGCGGAAATGGGGGGCACATGTCAACTCAGGGATACGAGGACGAGTTGCGCGCCGAACGGAGCCACGTGGCCGAGCTCTACGCGCGGCTCGACGCCGAGCGCGCGCGGGTGAAGGGTCGGCACAGCGCGGCGCTCCGTGGCCCGATCGACGCCGAGAACGGCGGGACACTCGTCGACCGCGATGCCGAGGTGCGCGCGCTGGCGAGGGAGGTGAATCGGCTGGAGGTCGCCGACAACGGGCTGTGTTTCGGCCGATTGGACGCCCTGTCGGGCGAACGTTCGTACATCGGCCGGGTCGGCATCTTCGACGAGGAGAACGAGTTCGAACCGCTGCTGCTCGATTGGCGGGCACCCGCGTCGCGCGCGTTCTACGTCGCCACCGCCGCCAGTCCGGAGGGCATGCGCCGGCGCCGCCAGTTCCATGCTCGTGGGCGTGAGGTCGTCGATTTCACCGACGAGGTGCTCGGCCGCCCGGATGGTGCCGCCGACGATGACAGAGGAGACTCCGCCCTGCTCGCGGCGGTCAACGCGCCGCGCGGTGAGGGGATGCGCGACATCGTGGCGACGATCCAGGCCGAGCAGGACCGGATCATCCGGCTCGACCACCCCGGGGTGCTGGTGATCGAGGGCGGCCCCGGCACCGGGAAGACCGTGGTGGCGCTACACCGCGTCGCTTACCTGCTCTACACCCAGCGGGAGCGGATGGAACGCCACGGCGTGCTCGTGGTCGGGCCGAACCCGGCCTTCCTGAACCATATCGGCCGCGTTCTCCCGTCGCTTGGCGAGTCCGACGTGGTGTTCATGACCACCGGCGATCTCGTGCCCGGTCTGCGCGTCACCGCCGAGGACGCCCCGGAGGCCGCCCGGCTCAAGGGTTCGCTGAAGATCCTGGACATCCTCGCCGCCGCGATCGCCGATCGGCAGCGACTGCCAGGGGATCCGCTGCCGGTCGATCTGTCGGACGTCACGGTGCGGATCGACGCCGAGACCGCGGAGTGGGCCAGGGAGGAGGCGCGCGCGAGTGGGCTGCCGCACAACGAGGCCCGCGCGGTGTTCGCTGACATCGTGGCCTACGTACTCACCGAACGGGCGATAGGCCGGATCGGCCGGGGCTGGCTGACCCGGAAGGACGAGCAGGCGTGGGAGGAGCTGCGGGCCGACCTGGTCGCCGAACTCGCCGACAACGACGCGTTCACCGCCGCGCTCGACGAACTCTGGCCGATCCTGACGCCGGAAACACTACTGGCACAGCTGTACACGTCACCCGAACGGCTGCGCGCGGCGGGCGCTGGCCAGACACTGCTTCGCGCCGAGGGCGATGCCTGGACGGTATCGGACGTGCCGCTGCTCGACGAACTGGTCGACCTGCTCGGCCCGGACCCGCGCGCCGAGCAGGCCGCCGCGCGGGAACGGAAGGCTGAGGCCGAGGCCGAGGCGGCGTACGCCGCCGGCGTGCTCGACCTCATGGTCGGCCGTGCAGACCACATGGACGACGACGACCATCTGTTCGCGACGGATTTGCTCTACGCCGAGGACCTTGCCGATCGATTCGTCGAACGAGACACCAGGGAGCTCGCCGAACGCGCTGCGGCGGACCGAGACTGGACGTACCGGCACGTCGTGGTCGACGAGGCCCAGGAGCTGTCCGAGATGGACTGGCGGGTGCTGATGCGGCGCTGCCCGGACCGATCCTTCACGGTGGTGGGCGATCTCGCCCAGCGCCGGTCGGCGGCTGGCGCGACCTCGTGGGACGCGATGTTCGAGCCGTACGTGCCCGGCCGCTGGGTCTACCGGTCGCTGACAGTGAACTACCGCACCCCGGCAGAGATCATGACCGTCGCCGCCGCGCTGCTCGCGGAGTTCGCTCCCGGAGTCGAGGCCCCGGAATCCGTCCGAGCCTGCGGCGTCCAGCCCTGGTCCAGGCGGGTCTCGACGGGCGAACTGGCTTCTGCCATCGAAGAATTCGTTCGGGACGAAGCCGGGCGCGAAGGCACCAGCATCGTGATCGGGCCGGCGGACATGCCGGGCACGGTGGCGGCGTCGGAGACCAAGGGGCTGGAATTCGACTCCGTCCTGGTCGTGGAGCCGGAACGGATCCTCGCCGACGGCCCGCGCGGCGCGGCCGAGCTCTACGTCGCCCTCACCCGGGCGACCCAACGTCTCGGGGTGCTGCACCAGGGCCCGTTGCCGCAGGCCCTGGCCGAACTCGATGAACCCGGGACGTCCGCGCCCTCAGCTCAGGAACCCGACCTCCGACAGTTCGGTCCGGAAGCCTCCCTCACTGCCCGCCTGAGCTGAGATCCAGACGGTCAACCCGGAGTACGGCGCCGAGGCGACAAGGGCAATGGGCGTCACTCCCGATTGCAGGGTCGCTGCTCCCAGCACCGCGGTCTCTTCGAGAGCTCCGCCGACCGGGGGGAGGGTTCGTATCTCGACGCGGGCTCCCGCGGAGGGCGATGCGATCCACACCCCCCTCAGCGCGGTGTCCACGGGCAGCGCCACCGTCAGCCCGACACCGTTCTTGAATTGCGGGAACTGTTGCATGTACGTGTCCGTCGACCAGGCCGTCTCCAGGTTCCCGTCGATGGCCAGGCCGCCCGCGAGCGCGTTGTCCGGGTATTGCTGGGGCGAGTACACGGCCGCTCCGCCCGGAGCGACGGGGATCAGTGGAGGCGGCGGTGGCGGCGCGCCAACTCCGTTCGTTTCATCGGCCGAGGCGACGGCCTCGAAGGTGGGCGGATCGGCGATGGCCGTCCCGATGAGCCACCCGATCGCGCCGAGCATCGCCACGGCGACCGCTGCGATGCCGGCAAATGCGGCCAGAGCGCCCGGTCGCGTCGGGTCATCCTGCGTCGCGGGCTCTGCATCGGAGATCGGTTCGGGAACCGGAGCCTCCGGGGGGAGTGGCTGATCGACAATCCCCCGCAGCGTGTCGGTAATGGCGCCCGCGGTCACCTCCGGGCCGTCGCGCCTCGTCATGAGGCCCAAGGCGTCGGGACTCTGGACTCCCGCGGCCAACGTCTGGACCACGCGGCAGAAGCCCCGAACGTCACCGTCGCGCTCGCTGGACGCGGGCGTTCCGGGAAAGGCGACGTACGCGATGCCATCCAGGCTAACCCGCACGCGCCCGGCGTCTCCGAGCGCCAGTACCGCCCCGGACTCGTGGAAACTGCGCATGGCGTCGGCAAGCTCGACGACCGCGCGGGCCACACCCAGGACCGACGTCGAGCCGGCGGACGCCTCGTCCACTGACACACTGGGTATCCACTCTGCGACCACCGCGCTGAACGAAGCCCCGTCGACCATGTCGAGAACGGAAGCGACAGCGGCAGTCCTGACCTGACCCAGCACCACCGTTCGCGCAAAGACCTCGTTGACGGACGAGCGGCCGAGTTGCGTACTGACACCATCGATGATGGTCAGCGCGACCTCGCGATCCAGGACCCGATCCATCGCATGCCAGAACTCGAAATCGGCGGTGACACCCCAACGCCGGAGTAGACGGTAACGACCGCCTCCGAGAACAGATCCCGCCGACCGGACCGCTCGACGTCGCGAATGTCCGTTCGGTGCAGGGCTTACGGCCTCAGTTGCGCGACTGCGGAGCTGACCGGCTTGCATTGCTACCCACCCCCACACAGACAGATCCCGCTCGGGCGCTCGCGAGAACGACGCGGCCCTCCATACGTACCAAGAGAAACGCTATCGGATGGCCAGGCCCACACCTGATTCGACCAAAGGTGCGCGTTTGGTCGAATACCCGTGCAGGATCTGGAGAGTCTGCCGAGCAGGCGCGATCTGGAATCTGCGCTCGCCGGGATCTAGTGGCCCGGTAATTGACTGGCGCTCAGACGAATCCGCCATCGAAGAACGCCAAGAGTGCCGGCGTCGGATCTGTCGCGGTGGTCGTGTTTGCCAAGCCGACAACGATCATGCCCAGCGACACCACCGCCGAGAGGACAGCGCACGACCCCAAGATGCGCCTCGTTTCCCTGGCGGATGACTCCGTGCTCGCAAACCACTTCCACAACACCACGCTCAGGCCAACGAGGACGGCGGCCACCATCGCGGCGATCACGGCCATCACCGCGTGATATCGAGAAAAGTCGCTGATCATCACATCGAGGGCAGGCGGGATCCGGTCACCACCCGCACTCGGGGGGTCGGCCAGTTGCTGCCTGACCTGGCTGAGAGTATCGGCGAGCTCTCCGTCGGTTTCGCCGACCGGCAACATCGACATCAGCGAGGAGAAGGGCGCCACGGCACCCTGGACGTTGGCCATCACCACCACCAACGAGAACAGGGCGAGCATCGTGACCAGAACGCCGCCCGCCGCGAGCGCGGCACGCCTCACCGCCCCGGTGCCGCCTGAATTCGCGAACGACTTCCAGAGGAGAACACCGAGCACAACGAGCGCGACCAGCAGGATCGCAGCGATCGCACCCTTGGCCACGTGGTAGCGGACCCAGTAGTCGACAACCCCCTCCATACCGGGCGAGAAGTCCCGGTCGCCGGTGCTCCAATACGCAACGAACGTCTCTCGGACTGCGTCGAGGAGGCTGCTCTGGTCGGAGAACCCCTCGCCGGGCCCGATCGCCGCCAGGGTGCGCGGGGCGACGACGAAGGCGGCGACGAGCGCCGCGGCGAGCGCGACGAGCAGGGCGAGGACGCGACCGGACACTCCCGCGGGTCGCGGCGGGGCGGCGTAGCGGTGCAAGAAGGCTCCTTCAGCTCGTTCGAGCTGTGCGCTCGGGTGGCGTGACGCTGTCTACACCCGATCACCATTCAGCACCCGCAACGGTCCGTCACTGGGGTTCGCCACCCATTTGGGGTGGGGCCAGCCACACCTCCCTTGGCTTGAGAGCACCTACGCCAGTTCCGGACATCAGGTCCGCGTCATCGCAACTTCGGTGCGTACCCTCTGTCCTCACCCAAGGTTGCGACCGCAAATGACGCCACGGCAGAAGTTCAACTATCAACCAAATCGATTGAGCCGCCCCGCATTTCTCGCGGAACATACATGCGGCGTTCCCGCGCGCTTCATCCGTGATCCCTAGGCTCGCCGAATGAAATTCAGCCTTCGAGCGGCAGCCGTCCTGCTCTTCTTGATAGCGAGCTATCTCAACGCGGCCCCCGCTGCGCTCGCTGCAGGAGCGTCGCCCGAACAGGTTGCCAAGGATTGCGCCGCGCCCATGCTCAAGCAGGCCGGCGACATGATCTACGAAGACCCCGAGTGCCATCTCACCTACAAGAGCAGCAAGCAGGTCTGGGGCAAGGCCACCATTCCCAACAAGCTCGGCGGGAGCAACAGCCCAATGGCCTACGGCTGCACTACCAGTGGCAGCGTGGCCGTGTCCGGGACCAAGTCCTCCTCCACCAGCTTCTCCTTCGGCCTCGACCTGGGCGCGAAGAAGAAGTTCGGCGACTGGGAGGGGTCGATTGGACCCAAGCTCGGTTGGAGCTGGACCTGGAGCACCAGCGACACCCACACCCACACCGCCGTGGTCCCGCTCGGGAGCGTGGCCTGGATCACGGTGCGTGAGCCTCTGATCGAGGCGGTCATCGACATCGACGCCGATTACGACGGCAACAGGCACGAAAGCGCCAGGGGAGTAACCATTTTCGTACCGGATACCAGCCGGTCGTTCGCCTGGCAGTATGAGAGCCGTCCGATGACCGACACGGAGCAGAGGGACATCTGCGGCAAGACCCCGGCCAACAACGCATACGGCATCTGGTCGGCCGGTTCCAGAGCTCCCTACAAGAACGAGCTGAGCGGCAAATGCCTCGCCCTCGGCGGCACGATCCCGAACGGCGGGCTCGTCGTGCAAAAGACCTGCGACGGCAAGGCCGGGCAGAAGTGGAACGCGGTCAAGGCGAGCAACGGCTATTTCACCATCCGCAACGACAACGGCTATTGCCTCACCACTCCGTACAACAACGGAACCCCGCCCGGCGCGAACACCCAGCTCATGTGGTGGGGCTGCGAGAGTCGTTGGGACTCAGGCAACCAGATGTGGTCGGTCAATCCGACAAAGGACGGAAAATACACGTTCAGCAACCAGTGGACCGGCCTCTGCCTGGCCCCGCACCCGAACGATGTGACCAAGAACGGCGGCCGGGTGGTGATCCGCGCCTGCAACAAGTGGTGATCCGCACCTGCAAGTAGCCGCCCGATTACTGACGCCGGCATGAATCGTCTCGTCGGAGAAGGAGGCGGTGTAGAGTCCCTCTCTTCGTCTCCGGATGGAGTCCTCAGGAGTACGTAACGTGACGAGACATCGCGAACGGACCCATCCGGCGCACGAGCGCAGTGGTCACGGAAATGGATACCTCGACCCAGTACCCGCCGGGGAGCGCGGCATCGACGTCCCGGCAATCCTGCAGGGAAGCCGAATTCCCATCGGAGGGTATTCGACAGAAGTCGGCGGCGAGCCGATCCGGATCACGGTGGGCCGACACTGCGTCGACGACGACGGAACATTCGTTCCCGAGGCCGGAAACATAATGATCCGGTTTGGCGTCGTGGATATCGCCATGCGCCCCTGTAGCGCCGTTCGTGTCGTGCGACTCGCGGCGCCAGTGAACTTGGGCCCTGTCTACGTATACGTCCCCGAAGCCGGGGCTACGTGGTCGAGATATCTGGTTACCGCTTTCTTCTCGGGTTCGGGATCCATGCTCGAAGCTCCGCCGAATTTCGATTGGCGGAAGTACGCGAACGTATTCGGAGAATTCTCGGTATACCGAGCAGACGGTGCCCAGGACCAGCTGACGTCGGTATACCGCTCGATGAACAGGAGTTTTTACCACTCGTATATGGATGGACGAGGCAGGTACTGGAAGCTGCACGTCACCCCGCCGCCCGAAAACTCAGGGCTCGGTGAGGCATTCGATGCAACGCTGGGCGCCCTGTCGCGCAGATCCGCCATCAGAAGCAACCTCAGACCCATAGCGCTCGAATGGCTACACGGCGGAATCGTCAAGTTCACCTTTCAGCGAATCCGGACACAGCGCTGCTTCTACTTGGAACTCGAGATTCCCAGCGTCAGCCAGATGAGGTTCGGCCGCTTCTTCCTGCCGGGAGACATGGTGCTCATTCGAGAGCCCGACCAGTTTGCGGCCGGACTGGTCTCAATGCTGCATGAGCGGTCGGCGGCATCACGTTCGTTGTTCGGTACTGAATGCGAGTGCGTGCAGGGGCTGGTATGAGGACAGTGGACCCGATTCATGTTGCGCCCGTGGATCCACGAGGGGAGGACGCATGGTGGCTGTGGTGACCGTAGACCTCTTCGGCTGGCTCAGTTCGGTCGACGGTCTGGCTACGACGCTGTCCGCCATCGGCCGCGACGTACTCGGTGAGGACGCCGAGTACGGCAGCATTGACCAGGAGACGGTGGCCAGACTCGAAGCAGAGTGGACCAGCGTGATCCCACACCGAATCGCGGAAACGACCAGCAAACAGTTGTGGTGGGCGCTCAACAACGACGACATCGAATCGCTGCGGAGCGCGTGGAGCCTATCCTTGCCGCCCAGATACCGGGTCCCAGCGACGTGGAACCGCTACGGCGGGACCTTGTCGCCTGGGCGATCCACATTCACCGCTACACCGCGCGACACTGAACCCCAGGACGGCCGCAGTTACCGGACTCGTTGGCGCTGCCATGTTCGTTGCGGTGCCGGGCGTAGCCGGCGCCGCAGACGCGGCCAATCCTTGCCAGCTCGGGTGGGCCCGGGACGGGTTCAGCTCACCATGCGGACCGACCGCCCGAGCATTCCGGTTTCGACTGAAGTGGTCGTCCCCTGACGCACGTCGCCCCATAGGGGTCGGCCGCCCGGTCGACCGGCGACTTCTCTGACCAGTTCACCCTTTTGGCTTCTGCGTGGCCGTTCCGCGCTCGCCGCCGTTGCGAGCTTCGATGGCCTCGACGGACTTCCTGCGCCCCTTACCCACGACGCGGGAGCCAACGATCCCGAGCACGCTCGCGAGCAGCCGCCCCTTGAGGTTCTTACCGTCGCGGACCACGACGACGTCCACGTCGGTCACACCCGTGGGCTCCTGCGTGAGGGTGTAGGTGTGGCCCGAGGCACCACCCCACAAGTTGGAGTCGGTCGTCGTCATCACGACACGATGGGGGTCGGTCCAGTCGTAGTGGAGTCGTTCCCAGATACCGCTCGAGCCCTCCGTGACATCGGCGTCATGAGGGCCTTCCTGATGCACCTTGAGGTAACTGTCTGCGCTTCTGCCGAAGATTTCCTCGCGACCCGGCCCGAAGTCGGTGAGGCCTGCAAGGACCTGCTCAGGCGTCGCGGTGGTCGTCTGGTGGAGATGAATCGTGGTCATGGCGCCTTCCCTGACACGTGGATGATCCGATCCGGCCCTGAGGCCGGGGTCGGTGACGCCCATCCAGAACATCACGCGCGCGAACGTCACGGAAGGGGACGGCTCGACCCGATTTGCTGGTCCTCGGAAGTGTCTAGCCCCGCAGGCGGGTGATCGCTTGCGGGGTCAGGTGCCGCGCAAGCTCTTCGAGGAGGCTGACGACCTCGGCGACCCGTTGCGGGTCGTCGGTGTCGATGGCGGTCGCGACGGCCGCGTCGATGGGGCTCGACCTGACCTCCTCCACCCTCTCGGAGGGCTGGGGTGCGGCGTCGATGAGGAGGCGTCGTCGGTCGCGGGGGTCGGGCGCGGTGACGACGGCGCCCGCGTCGCGCAGCCGGGCGACCGCTGCCGAGACCGCGCTCTGGGGAAGGCCGGTGCGTTGTGCGATTTCTCCGACCGCACTACCGGGATGTGCGCGCACGTCGCTGACCACGATCAGCACGGACCGAACGCTGGTGGAGTGCGGACCGATGCCGTCGGTGGGCAGGGCCTCCTCGCCGATCTTCATCAAGGTCCTTCCCAGCAGGAACAGTTCGACTCCATCCATGCCCACAATCTACATCAGTTCTGATGTATCAATATCGATTCATCAAAACTGATGCTTTACGGTGGTTCTCGAACGGGCCGAGTCGCCCCAATCGAGAGGGCCTTCGATGAACACCACCACGACCCCGGGCCTGACGACCGGCATGCTCCGGGCTGCCGGCGCCACGCTCTACTACGAGGTGCGCGGCACCGGCCCGATGTTGTTGATCTCCCAGAGTGGCGAGGGAGACGCCGGGCGCAGCAAAGACCTGGTCGACCACCTCGTCGCCGATCACACCGTGGTGACCTACGACCGCCGCGGCCTGTCCCGCAGCACGCTGGACGACCCCGCGCAAGGGGTGAGCCTGGCCGAACACGCCGATGACGTGCACCGCCTGTTGTCCCACCTGAGCGATGAGCCGGTGCTCATGCTCGGCTGCAGCCTGGGCGCCTCCATCGGGTTCCACGTGGCTGACGACCACCCCGGGCAGATCAGCACGCTCATCGCCCACGAGCCCGTCACGCCGCGGCTACTGCCCCCCGACCGGCACGCCCACCACGAGCAGGAACTGGCGCACATTCAGCGGGTCCACCGCCGCGACGGACTGGCCGCCACCTTCAAGGTGGTCGCCGAGGTGCTCGGCATCGACCCCGCCAACCCCGACGCCGAGCCCGGCCTCACCCCGCAGCCCATGACACCCCAGCGGACGCGCAACTTCGACTTCTTCGTCGAGCACGACTTCACCGCTGTCATCGGCGACACCCTCGACGTCACCGCGCTCGCCGACACCCCGACCCGAATCGTTGCGGCCGTTGGGCGCACGACCCCGCGCACCGTCTTCGACAACAAGTGCGCCTTCGCGCTGGCCGACCTGGTCGGCAGCGAACTGCACGAATTCCCCGGCGGCCACAACGGCAACACCACCCACCCCCGCGCCTATGCCGCCGCCCTGCGCACCGCGTTCAACGCCCTCTAGCCGACCCGCGACATCGCCGACCCGCGACATCGATATGTATCTCGGGGAGGTTCGTGATCAAGAGGGCGGAAGCACGCTCATGCGCTGCTTCTGTTCGAACCGGTCGATCAGAATCCGAGGCTGCCGGTATCGATGCTGCCGCCGCCCGAGCATCCCGGGGTCTCCGGAGTCGGCACCGGGGCGCCGTCGGGGGCTGGGTTGACCGTGACGGCCTCCGACACCGTTGTGCCGTACTGGGTGACACTGATCGTGTGGGTACCGGCCGTGGTCGGTACCCACGACAGGTAGCTGAATCCCGAGGGGGCTTGGCCCGGCAAAAAGGAGTAGACGCAGGTTCCGTTGTCGCTGAGGGTCACCCGCGACTGGGGGAGGGGGAACATCGAGCCGCCGACCCCCTCCACCGTGATGTCCGCCCTCACACCCACGACGTATCCGCCGGGCGGCGGGAAGACATCCAAGGCCAGCCGGCCGTCGGGGGACGTGGCCGCCGACGCGGCCGGGACGGACATGCCGACCGCCGCGGCCACCATCATCAAACCCGATGCACCCCAACCGATCCGGCGAAAAAGCATCCTGCTCGCAGCCATCTGAATCTCCTGTTCGGGCCCCGCGTTGGGGCGTTACGCACACTAACGTTCGCAGTGTGTGAAATGAGGAGATTCCATTGGTTCGGGTTGGCCCAGATTTCCGGGGCAGCAGAGGCAATCGGATCCCGACCGCGAGGCCCTGGTGTGACGCCGTCGCGGCAGTGTGCCGATGACGCGAAGGGGGCTGAGCGTGCTCCGGCAGCTCACCGCCGCGGATCTGACGGGCGTGATCCAGATCCGCAGCGGCGAGATCGCGTCAGCCGTCGACCCGCGCCCGCGCGGCCGCTGCGGCGTCGTGCCGGCCGAGAGCCTCGTGGGCGTCGCCCTCCATCAGCGCGACCCGGACCGCGAGCCGCGGTGCCTCGGTCACCCGCGGCGCGGCGTCGGCGAGCACCGCGAGGGCCTCCTCGTGGCGGTCGGTCGACAGCAACGCCTGCGCGACGACGATCAGTGCGCTGCCGGAACCGACGACGTCCTCGGCTGCGGCGTAGGCGTCGGAGGCGGCGAGCCCCGTCCGTACCGCCTCCTCGAACCGGCCCAGCTGGGACAGTGCCCGAGCCGTCGAGTCCTCGATGTCCGCACGGGTCCACGGCTCGGCGTGCTCGGCCGCAGCCCGCAGGTCCTCGAGCCCGTCCTCATCGGCGAACTGGCACCGAGCCCGCCCACGTGCGTGCAGGAGGTCGGCGAGCGCGTCCGGCTGATCGGTGAGTTTCCGGGCGTCCTGGACCGCGCCGTCGAGGGCTTCGACGGCGTCCTCGTCGTCGAACTGCATCATCAGAAGCCCGAGTTCCTTGCCGACCCGTGCCGCCACCGCGTAGTCCTCGCCCGCCCGGGCCAGCTCCCGGCCCTCGGCCCACACCGCGACCGCTGCCCCCGGCTCGCCGGCATCGCGCCTCGCGTAGCCGAGCCACAGCAGGGTCAGGGCACGAGATGCGGGCTCGGTGTCCCTGGCTTTCTCGATCTCCGCCACCGTCGTGAGTTCGTCGACAGCCTCGTCGGGGCGTCCGGACCGCACGAGCGTCACGCCGAGCCGGTAGCGGTGGCCGACGGACTCGGTACCGGCCAGATCCGCCTCGCGCACGGCCAGGCGCAGTCGGCCGGCCGCCTCGTCCAGCCGGCCCAGGTCGTCGCAGATCTGCGCGCTCAGGGCAGCCAGCGGGGCGGTCACGGACCGGGCCGCGTGGGCAACGGACAGGTCGAGTGCGGCATCGACTGCGGTCAGCGCCTCCTCGAACCGGCCGCCGCCCGCCAGCAGCTGGGCCAGCAACCGCAACAGCACCGTTCGGCGGCCGGGGGCGGTCGACGGAGTCAGTTCGGACTCGAGCCAGGCGAGCGCCGCATCCCCGCCCTCGGCGCCCAGGATCGTGTCGACCTGCTCGTCCAGCGGGCCCGCCCCCGTCACCTCGTCGACGAAGGCCGTCGTCGCGGCCGGGTCCGCCGAGGCCGGAGGGGCCGGCACAGCGTGTGTCGTGCCGATCGGCAGGTCCCAGCGTTGCCCAGCCAGAGTCCTTGCGGCGGAGACCTTCTCGCTGCGGCGCTCGGTTCCGTTGCGCACGTCGAAACGGGTCGCGAGTTCCTCGGCGGCACGCCAGGACGCCTGTGCCAGTTCGGCGACGGTCCAGGGGCCGGTGTGCGCGCCGAAGAACCGGCGCAGGGGCTCCGCGTCGGCCCCGCGGACGTGCTCGTGGCCGATCCCGGCTCGGTCTGCGGCCGTGCACGTCACCGCGAAGGCGGTGAGGGCGTCGAGGTGCGCGACCGCGTTGAGGTTGTCGTGCGCCAGCCAGCCGATGTGCCGCTCGAGCATCTCCAGCGCGCGCTGGGCGTTCCCGGTGACCGAGAGGAAGATCAGATGCTGCCCGATCATGTCGATGTTGTCGACGTTGCGGCGCGCGAGTCGGTAGCCCCGCATGTGCATCTGCTCGGCATCGTCGAGACGACCGACCTCGAGCAGCGGCACCAGCGTGTGGGCAATCGCCCGCTCCGGTTCGTCGGCGCACCCCATGTCCTGGTCCAGCATCTCCTGGACGACGGCCAGTCCGGCCTCGAGGTCCCCGCTGGCGAGCCGGAACTGGGCCTCCTCGGAACGAACGCACGCCTCGCAGTGGCTGTAGTCGTCGCGCGGGGTCCGTCCCAGCTCCTCCAGGTAACGGGCGGCCTCCTCGATCCGGCCCGCCTCGAATGCCTGCCAGAACCGGGTCTGCACCACCCCGGACAGGCCGACGCCGGCCTGCCGGTACGCGGTCTCCATCTGTTCGATCGACTCGGCGATCGTCGCCCGCGGGAACATCGGGTTCGAGGCGAGCGCGTCGGCGATCCACTTGTGGAACCACAGCAGGTCGTGGTCGTCGACCTCGGTGGGGAAAGTGGCCGGGTCGGCGGCGTTTCGCCCGACGCACCACGCGAAAGCGGTGAGCAGGGCGTCGGTGTCGCCTGTGATGGAGGCGGACTGGATCAGTCGCATCCGCACGGCGTAGGCGGCGGCCTCGTCGCCGTCCTCCTCGGCGAGCGTGATCGCCCGCTCGATGAGTTCGCGTTCCGCCGGTCCGTAGGACGTCGAGTCGATCTCGCTGATCAGTGCGTCGAGGGTGGTCTCAGTCGGCATGGTCGTCCTTGTCGATGGTGGAGGGGGAGTGCGGTCCGGGATCGGTGACGACGCCCGCGTCGAGACCGACGGACAGGTGCACGATGTCGGTCATGGCGTCGGTCAGGGCCGAACGATCGGCCGCCCGCAGCGGCCGGTGCCCGGCGAGCAGTGCCTGGACGTAGAGGATTCGCACCGCCCGCGACAGCACCGCATCGTCGTCGACGGCGGCGAGTGTACGCACCAACCGATTTCGCCAGTTCAGGGCCAGCCGACCGGAGGCGTCGGCACCGGAGGCCGCAGCTGCGTCCTCCACCCGGCCGAGGACATCGGCCCAGAATCCACCGACCGACTCGCCGGCCTGCTCGCGCCGCAGGTTCCGGAGCACCGCCTCGTCCGCGACGTACAGGGCAGGGACGGTTTCCGGCTGGAACGCCCGCACCGCGGTCGCGCAGTCGAGGTCCGCCAGGGCGGCGTCGGCACGCTCCTGCAGGCGGCGGGACGCAGCCCGCTCGGACAGCGGCGGCACGTCGAGGTGGTCGATTTCGTCTGCCACGGTGACGATCTCGACTGCGGCATCGGGCACGAACTCCGGCAGCCGGGCCGCGATCTCCGCGTCGTAGACGTAGCCGCCGTTGACGATCGGAGCGCCGGGGCGGGCGATCCCGGCCAGCTGCCGGAACTCGTCGACGGTCCGGGTGTACCGCACCGTGCCGCGGCGGGCGGCCTCGCCGAAGGTCGTCTGCCCCTCGGTGGTCTCGATCGGCAGGTGAGGGACGATGAACCGGGCCAGTTCGTCGTCGTGGAGGACGAGCGCCCGCAACGCCAGGTGGTGCACGGACAGGAACGCCGCCAGCCGGCGCGGCGACTCCGCCGCCAGACCGATGACCCAGCGGCGAACCGCGGCCCCCAGTTCGGCGCGAGTCTCCTCGAGCGCGGAGTCCTCGATCAGGGACTCGCGGGAGGCCGTCGGGTGCAGCCCGGTGGTGTCCACGACGGACCGCACGAAGAACGCCCAGTCCGGCAGGAGGTCGTCCATGCGCTCGGACAGCAGCATGCCGCCCAGGTAGACGCGGCTCGACTGCCGCTGGCCGGGGGAGAGCTGGAACGGCAGCACGAACGCGGTGCCCCGCGTGCCGGTGGACGGGACATGCAACGGAATCGTGGCGAAGGGCTCGGCACCGACGATCTCCCGGCCGAGCTCGCGCAGCTCGGGCGACGGGACTGTCGTGCGCTCGAGGAACGGCGCCGGTCGGGTCACCGTCTCGCCGGCCACGGTCACCCGCACCGGCAGGTGCCGGCCGAACCGGTCGGCCAGCTCGTGCGCCCCCACGCGCGATACGAGTCCGGCGGAGTCCGGGCGGGGGAACAGTTCGACCCGGGTTCCGACCGGCAGTTCGTCGGCGAGCTCGGTCACCGTGAACGTGCCGTCGGCGCGCCCGACCCATTCGACGGCGGGCGCACCGGTGGCCGACCTGGACCGGACCCGGATCTCGTCGCTCACCATGAAGCAGCTGAGCAGTCCGATCCCGAACTGGCCGAGACGGTCGGTGCGGGGCAGATCGAGGATGTCGCGCTTGGAACTGCGGCCCACCGTCGCGAGCAGCTCACCCACCTCGGCCGCGGTCAGTCCGACGCCGTCGTCCTCGACCGCGAACACGGCCCCGGCCTCGTCTGCGGGCAGCACCCGGATGGTGCCGACGTGGCCGGGCTCGTGGTCGCGACGAGCCGCGATCGCATCGCACCCGTTCTGCAGGAGCTCACGGATGAAGACCTGCGGCCCGGTGTAGATGCTCGCGCTGAGAAGCTCGATGATCCCGCCGAGGTGTACCTGAAATGGACGGCTGTCGCCGTCTGCTCTAGTAGTCATCGGGGACAGAGCCTATCGAGCGAATACGACATTTCAGCCAGGGGCGATGCGGCCCCTTGTCCTCCTGCGCAATCGGCGAGTTCTGCGGCCAGTAGTCATCGCGGGGGTGCACTCGAGGTGGCCGTCGGAAGTAGTTCAGTACGTCGCCGGGAGGCGAGAGTGCCGGACTGACGACCGCGGGGCTACCGCCTGAATCCGCGCAGAGCGCCACGTGTGCGGAGCGGATACCGATGACTTCGTCCGCCCCGAGCCGTCGTCGAGCGCAAACAGATCGTCCAACACCACACCATGGCCCGCCGCGGCGGCCAGGATGGCTGCCTCGACGCCACCCTGCCACTTCGGCCTTCTCCGATATCCGTGTAGCCACAACAGGTTGAGTCGTTCGACCTCGCCAAGACCGGTCAAGACCTCGTACCGCGATCCGTCAGCCGCACACACTGAGCGGGTCCTGTCCGACTGCAGCGTGAACTCTTCATCCAGCCGTCGAGGATTCCGTACGTCCCAGAGGGTCACGGCGCCATCAGCATCGGTCGACAGCAGATCTGGCACGTGACGGAAAACCATGCTCGAGAACGGATTCCCCCTCATACTCGGCGCGCCAGCGGGCATGATCCCCCGCTGTTCCTCGCCACATCTGCGACGCCCCTTCTTTGGGGCGACGCGCTGACAGCGCTGGTGCTCCCGGCCTTCGCGCTGAACGGAGAGTTCCTGAGCGCCATGGCCGTCGAGCAGCATGCCTGAGCCGACCATGTCGGGGCCGCGCTGGGAGGCGACCGACTCGCAGAGCTGAGCGAGCTGAGCGCACAGGTGATCGCCGCCTCGCGCGACTACGCGGGCAGACCCCGGCCGAGTGCCTGAGCGCGATCCGAACTGAGCCTCAGCGACCGAAAAGACGGCCGAAGAACCCGCCCCTACCCGACGCGAGCGGCGCCCACTCGAGGTTCCACAGCTCCTCGACCGTGATCCTGGCGAGGCGGCACACGAACTCCGTGACTACGACCTTCACAACGAGATGTACTCAATCGGTTGGGTACTCTCCTATATCTTCACGGGCAAGGAGTCGCTGAAATCGGGAAGCGACGAGGCGAGTCGGATCGTCGAGAAATGTGCTGCGACGCACGATATCTCGCATTGCTACGAGGCGGTGCGCGACCTGATCGCGGATGTCGAACGCTTGGACGCGAGTCCGGCTGACTCCACTGCGTGAGCAGCGACTCTCTCCAAGGTCACCGGCCCGAGCGTCCGGCGGCACAGCGCCACTCGACCATCGATCCTCCAGCCGGAGTTGTCGCCAGCATAGGAGCGGCAAGAAGCCCGGGACGGTTCACAATTGCCCGATAGTTTTTGCGGGCCGCGGGGGTTCCTCCGTCAACGGAAAGCGATACTTCGGTAGCCAAGCGACCAACGAACATTCAGAATGGAAGCAAACAATGCACAACACCTCGCACGTGCCAGATGCGACTCGCTTGGCACGCGACGGATTTTGCGTGATGCGCAGCGAGCTCCCTGAGGACCTGCGCGCCGCCCTTATCGCGGATGCGGACCGACACACTTTCACGACGCCTCACGCTCACGTCGGTGGCGCCTTCGCTATGACCTCACTCGAACACCAGGACCGCGCGCCGAGCCGAGCGAGCGGATGGATCGGCGACGCTGCGAGCGCTGTGGGCCTGGGTCCCTTCGCTCCGAACGAGGCGAGCTACCAGCGCTACCTACCAGGCGGCAACGGGATTCCACCTCATCGCGACCAGCGTTACTACGCGTCGTACATCGCGATCGTCACCCTGCAGGGCACTGCGACGTTCGCGATCCATGCGTCCCGCAATCACAGAGATGTCATCGAGCAGTGGACCACCCACCCGGGCGAGGTGATATTCCTACGGGGTTGGCAACCCGGACAGCCTCACGACCCTCGGCCCTACCACCGTATCGACCCACCAGATGACGTGCCGCGCCTGATGTTCCAACTCCGCCACAACCTCGCCGCGAGCACTCCGCCGTCTCCGCTGCTCGCCGAGCTCACCGACACGGAAGTGCTCCAATCAGCTGAACTCGCCGCTACCCGGCCCGCTCAACGAACATGACGTCCGCCGTAGAGGTCTCGACCGCGGTCAATTCGCCGCGCAACAACACCCGAAGCTGCTACGACCCGACCGGTGACCGCACCCACCCACCGACCGAATGGCCACCGTTGCCCGTTCACGAGGAACTCATCGCGCGCAACGCCGCGACACTGTCGGCGTTCGTGATCCGTGCCCGCCGCGTCGCGGCGCCGTCATCCAGGTGCGGAACCTACAAGAGACGACGGGTGTCGAGATGCAGCGAAGATTGACGGGACGCGCCCGCTACTTTGTCGGATCTCGGGAGGGTCGGCGAAGCCCGTCAAGATAGGTGTACCGCCGGATCGAAAGGTGGCGAATCTGCTACGCCATGACCCCACAACAGGCTCGTTCACGGACCGCACAGCAATGGATCCCACTCCTGCTCGATTGCATCGCGTCGACACGGCGAGAGACGATGCGCCTGTGAGTATCTCCGACAAGAAGGCTGCCGACCGCGATGCACTCGCGGACGATGGCGAACAGAACGTAGAAAGTGCATCTCGTCCGATCCCGTACGTGCCCGAGTCGCTTTCGGACATCGATCTTCGCCATGTGTGACCACCGCTGAGAAGGCTGTGTTTAGTCGGGGGGCGATGGGCAGACCCTGCGGTCATACGTCAACGGGGCATCCGGGTACTTCGAGCACTCCCTGGACGCCTACGGACGCGCCGGCAAGCCGTGCCCGCGTTGCGGCACGCCGATGGTGCGCGAGACCTTCATGAACCGCGGTTCGCACTGCTGCCCGAGGTGCCAGCGACGGCGCTGACGCTCGTGTTCAATGCCGGGAAGGATGTCGAGACTTGGCGCGTGAGCGCAGTCGCTTCTGGCTCTGTGGCTCAGGTCTACGTCAACGCGGAGTGAGCGAGCGATCGGCGTGTAGCGCGACGTGAACGTGTCCGTGGCTTGCAGGCGCTGCTGCTTGACGCCGGAGCGCCTCGGGTCGCGGTGGCGTCCCGGCGGATCTCAACCTCGAGCGGATCCGGATGAGCTGTGGGTCAGAGACGGGCAGGTCTCAGCGGCTCAATGACCTGGGCCTCGGAGCGCTCGCGCAGCTTGAGTAGCGCCTCGTCAAGGCTCGAGCCGAGCAGGTGGAGGGTGTTCATGCCGCGCGATTCCCACACCGGAAACTCCTCGTCGGCATTGCGGCTTGCGACGTCCCAGAGGAGAAGGTCGCCGTTCTCGCTCCAGCCGAAGACTTCGAGTCGCTCGGCGAGGTCCCAGCTACCGTCGGGCTCGATCATCCAGTCGAATTCCTCCTCTTCGCCGTCGCGGAACACCGTGTGGAAGTGCTCGGTGAGGTTCGCTGCACGGGCCCGCCCGTCTGCGAAACCGGGTTGCACGGGCGGGTAGATGAGCCACAGGCCGAACGTGCGGGCCCAGCCGCAGGAGCGAACAAACTCGCGGTAGCTCTGGGGGTACCCGCCGCCGTCCGGGAAACGGAACGAATCGAGTGCCTCGAAGTCGACATGCTCGAACGAGGGGGATTCAGGCGCGGGGACACTCATGACTCGATTATGGTCGGGTTGCGGGAGCCACACCCCTGGAGCCAGATGGAGTGAAGGCGGCGACCGTCAGTCCCACACCAGGAACACGACGCGTTCGTGTCCGGACACTGCAGGGATCCGGCAGTACTCCTCGCCCGACATCGGACGCCAGTTGACCGTAGACATCGCAGGTAGAGCTCAGGATCGCGTCGAACCGCGCTAGTTAAACTAGCGTCGCGTTTCGCTAAATCTTCGCTGCAAGTCGACACCAGCACCGGATCTGCTCTCAGGACGCGATCGGCCGTCCTGGTTGACGATCGTCAAACAGGACAGGCGAGTGAAGCAACCTTTCACATGCTCTCGAACGTCTACATGAATGAGGACGGTTGAAGGGAGGGTTGTATGGGTGTCGAAGATCTGGAGTCGTGGGTATCGGGACAGTTCGCTGGGGCGGCGCACCGGCTGCAGGTTCGGCTTGGTGGTTGGGCAGATGGCGAGGACGCGGTTCAGGAGGCGTTGGTCCGAGCCTGGCTGAGCACCGAGCGTGGAAGTCCCATCGGTTCGTTGGCGCCGTGGATCACGACCGTCGCACACAATGCGGGCCTGGACGAGCTGCGTCGCCGCAGAAGGGAAGAGGCTGCGCTGCGGCGTGCCGCGCTGTATGCGCAGTCGCCGGTCGTCGACGCGGATCGATTCTCGCGGTTGGACGAGGTAGCGGAGGCGGTCAAGGCGCTTCCGCCGCGACAGGCACAGGTACTCGTCTTGCACTACTACAGCGATCTGAGCGTCGCTGATATCGCTGCCCGCCTAGGGATCTCGGTGAGCACGGTGAAAAGCACCCTGCATCGAGCACGCGCGACGCTTGCGACCGTTTTGCCCCACCCCACACGAGACAGGAGCACAAGGATGAACGGCTGGACCATTGCGGGTAGCCACCCCGCCGATTACTCGTTCGACAAGACGACCGAATCTGTCGGTGGCAAAGCTATTGCTCGACTGCGGTGCACCGCTGATTCGCCACAGGGTTTCGGTACCGCGATGCAGAACATCGCCGCCGACGAGTACGTCGGGTGTCGGATCAGGTTCGCCGGCTCCCTCCGCGGCGGTGATGTTGGAGGGTGGGCGGCACTGTGGCTGCGCATCGACGGGCCCGCCGGGGTCGAGGCATTCGACAACATGCAGGACCGTGCGGTGCGCGGCTCTACCGGGTGGATGAGCGTGGAGATCGTGTTGGATGTTGTCCCGCAGGCCCGCGGCATCGCCTTCGGTGTACTGCTATCAGGTGCGGGAGCAGTCGATATTTCAGGCTTGACGTTTGAGAAGGTCGGAACCGATGTACCGACGACCGGCCCCACAATCACCGAACCAGTCAATCTCGACTTCAGCGGCTGACCACTGTCCTGATCCAGGTAGAACCGGCGATGCGGTGCGGACCTGAATCCGTCCCGCTCACTGGTCGTCAAACAGGACAGAGCAACGGCTAGATCGGCGAGGCGACCATGGAACAGGGCGAAGGTCCCAGCTAGCCGCCGAGATACCCAGTCTCAGGGTTGATCTGGCTGAGGAAGTCGCGGATTGACTCGCGATGTTCGTCAACCGTTATCGGCTCAAGTGCGGACGGGCTGCCTGCTCGATCTTGAATGCTGGGGTAGGCCACCCATTGAAAGCTTGAGAATCCGTACCCTTTGTTCGGTCCGGATACCCAGTCATAGTCACAGGCGCCTGGTTCCTCCGGGCGCAGTTTCACAGCGAAGACCTCCCCGTCGACCGTTAGGGTAAACGGCCCATCGTTTGCCGTCGGGCGCCGTGCGCCTGACGGCTCGTTGTGTTCGTCAGCATTCATGCTTCGCTCCTGTCATGCGAGTGAAATCTCTGCCCCGAACGCTCTCATTCCGAGTTGATCCGTGTTGCTCGCCGATCGTCGAACAGGCCACCTCGCGTCGGGATTGAGGCGCTATCGCGACGTGCCTGCCTGCCCGCCCGCCCGCCCGCCCGAGGAGAAGCGGGTACTGCGTGTCGGCAACGCCTTGTCTTTTCCGTTGTTCAACTGGACCAAGCTCAGTTGCGCTGCGCTCTGGAGCGGCCCCGCACGATGCCATCGTCCTCGTTCAGCTCGCCAGACATCAGTGCCCCGCGGTCCGGGGGAGCGTCGTCGATGTCGTTTTCGTCCAAGACTCCGGTCGTCATCGCTCTCTACTGTGAAATCAGCCGAGGACAACGGGTCCTCGCGGGCCGAGAAGGCCTGTTTCTTTCTGAGAGTTGGGGAATGTGATGACGCGCGAGTTGGTATGGACGGGTTTCATGTCGGTTGACGGTGTGGTGGACTCCCCGGGCGGCGAGGCGGAGGGGCACCCGAGCGGTGGGTGGGTCGCCCGTACGAATTTCGTGCCTGAGGCCTTCTCTCTGAAGGGTGAGGAACTGGAGGAGACGACGGCGCTGCTGTTCGGTCGGCGCAGCTATGAGGCGTTCGCCCCGCTCTGGGTGGAGTCCGAGGATCACGTGAGCTACAAGGACCTGCCCAAGTACGTGGTGTCGACGACGCTGGGCGACACAGCACTCGTCGAGGGGTGGGGGGACACAACCATCCTGCGTTCGGTCGAGGATGTGGCTGGCCTGAAGGAAACCGACGGCGGCGCAATTTTCATTCACGGCAGCGGCGAACTAGCGCGCGGGCTGGCCGACGCAGGTTTGATCGATCGCTACAACCTGCTGGTGTTTCCGGTGGTGCTCGGCGCTGGCAAGAACTTGTTCGGGCACATGAGTCGGCCTGAGCAGCGGCTCGAACTACGTGATTCAGCTGCCTATTCGAACGGTGTGGTCAAGGTCGTCTACGACGTCGTCCACTGATCCGCCCAGCGCGATCGCACCGCCGATGCCGCCCCTGAGTTGACCGGCTGTGCGGCCCACGAAACGACGCAGAGCGCGGGCGAGGTGTGGTTCGTCGTAGTAGCCCAACGACGCGACCACGTCGGCGACCGGCCGACCGGCCACGAGCAGTTCGCCAGCGCGTTGGGCACGTTGGATCTGCTCGACGCCACCGCGGGTGAGGCCGGTTGCGGCGCGGAACCGCCGCTCGAGGGTGCGGTTGGTGGCGAACGAGGGATTGCCGGCTAGATAAGCCGACACCAGTGGGTCTCTCGTGAGTGTCCCGTTTCGTACGAGGTGGCCGATGAACGTTTCAGCGTCGTCGGGGTGGGGGATCTCCCATCGACTGCCGTCGAGCCAGAACCGTCGAGAGGTGGTGTCGGGTAGGTCAATGCCGGAATCGACCAACGTCGAAGTCGGCGTCATCCGCAGAGAGGAGCCGACGGCGAGCTGGATGCCAGTGAACTGGGCGTTCTCGGGAACCGGAGCGGTGCTGGATCGGGTTTCGGGGCCGACGACAGCCGCGGAACGCACCCCGTCTTGCTCCCAGAACACCAGTCCCCACGTCTCGCACGCGACTGCCGTCATTTCGTTGACGTCTTCGCTGCGACTGGTCCATACCGACGATATCCACGGCGAGTCGGACGTGCGCGTCTCGTTGTGTAGCCCCACGGTGCTTACCCTACGATCAATGTGTCGCAACATCGATTTGTGTCGGTGACGAACCTTTCCGCCCCGCCAGGCCGAGATCGACGCGGCGGGCGATGTTCTCCCGCTGCGAGCATTCTCCGCCGGGAGTAGTCCGGCCCGGAAAGCCGCCACGCCAGACTCAGTCATCAAGCTCCGGCAGCTGTCCTGTTTCGGGAAAGGTAAATGAGACGGTTGCTATGGTCGACTGATGATCGAGATCCGACAGGCATGGCGGTGGCTGCTCCAGCAGCCCGTCTAACCATATCCACGGGCTGTACGCAGCCCGCGACGTCATCCGACTTGAACGAGGTTCGTACAGTCCCTGACCATCCAGGAGCCGTACGTGACTTCCCTCGCCACCACCGTCGAACGCAGCGAGCAGCTGCGCGCCGACGTCGCAGAACACCCGCATCGATACCGGATCCTCACCGGCGAACGACCCACCGGCCCACTGCATCTGGGGCACTACTTCGGGACCATCGCCGAACGGGTCCGCCTGCACAACCTCGGCGTCGACACCTTCACCATCCTCGCTGACTACCAGGTCATCACCGACCGCGACGCCATCGGCCAGGTCCAGGAGAACGTGCACAACGCTGTGCTGGACTACCTCGCCGCCGGCATCGACCCGGAGCGGGCGACGATCTTCACCCACTCCGCGGTGCCGGCGCTGAACCAATTGCTCCTGCCGTTCCTGAGCCTGGTCACCGAGGCCGAGCTGCACCGCAACCCGACCGTCAAGGCCGAGCACGCAGCGTCCGGTCGGGCACTGAGTGGCCTGTTACTCACGTACCCGGTTCACCAGGCGGCGGACATCCTGTTCTGCAAGGGGAATCTCGTGCCCGTGGGCAAGGACAACCTGCCGCACGTCGAGATGACACGGGTGATCGCCCGGCGCTTCAACGACCGCTACGACCACGTCTTCCCGGAACCGCAAGCACTGCTCACGTCCACGCCAGAAGTCCCCGGCCTCGACGGCAGAAAGATGTCCAAGAGCTACGGCAACGCGGTCACGCTGTCGATGACCTCCGACGAGACGGCGGCCGCGATTCGGCGCGCCCCGACAGACTCCGAACGACGCATCACCTTCGATCCCATCGGTCGACCGGGTGTCTCCGCGTTGTTGACCACCGCCGCACTGTGTTCCGACCGAGACGAACACGAACTCGCCGACGAGATCGGTGACGCCGGCGCCGGCGCACTCAAGAAGCTCACCACCGCCGCCGTCAACGAGTTCCTCGCTCCACACCGCCAACGCAGAACGGCCCTGGCCCAAGAACCAGGGCACATCCGCAGCGTCCTTCGGGACGGAAACCAACGCGCCGTCGAGATCGCGGAGCGAACACTCGACGAAGTTCGCACCGCGATGGGAACGACGTACTGACCCACCCTTGAGGCGGATGCCTGGGGTCCTGTTTGTCGATCGTCTTACGGGACACTGATCTCACGCGACTAGTCGGTGGCTGGGGCGGCGCAGTCGATCTAGGTGATGGTCGTGTCGGCCGGCGCGGGGTTACCGGTGCATTCGCGGCCGTCGCTTCCTTGCGGCGATCGGCGCCGAGGTTCTTGGATGCCGAGGCAGGGTCGTCGAACGGCAGCGGCAGTGGCCCGCCCGCGTGCAGGGCCGCCAATGCGGGTGCAACCCAGGGCAGGTCGGCGATGTCCCGAACTCGTACGCCTTGCTCGCGCACCATCGCGCGACCTCGCGCAGCCGAAGGTCCTCCATCTCGACGAGTGTGAGGACCGGGGCCCGGTCGTACATCGCAGGAGGGTGTCGGTCACGATCATCGTGACCGACACCCTCCGGTGCAGTGGCGTGACCTGAGCCTGTAACGCCAGCTACACCGAATCAGACAAACAGACCGTCCATTACTTTCACGGGGGATAGATCTGCATGAAGCGTTCAATGTTCGTCATATCTGGTGTACTGGCCATCGGATTGGGCACCGTCGTGGCTCCGACAGCAGCCGCCGAGTGATGAGACGGCTTCGCAGAGCACTGATTCCGGCGACCCTAGCGGCCTCAGCACTTGTCTTGTCGGCCCCCACTGCCTCCGCCCACCACCAGGAGTGGACACCCCTGCCGACGGCACACACCCTCGGCCGAGGCAACTCGATCCCGTGCAGCGGTCAGATCACCGGCACCGTGCAGACGCCACACGATCGGCCGGGAATCGCGCTGGTCACGCTGTCCTGGACGCCGTTTTTCACCAGCCCCTGCGCGATCACGGCCTACGTGAACTTCTGGAACACCGCCACCCATCAGGGCGGCACGATGCTGGCGAACCTGACCAATGAATCCAGTGGCCTCGCCACTCCCCGCGGGAACTGGAATCAGCAGATCAGCATCCCGATCGGCTCCGGCCCCGCCGGCCTGACCGTGACCACCGAGGCGTTCAGCACCGGCAGCTTCGACCCGAATCGGGTGATGACCCGGTTTGTGGTGGCCTGAGACGACGGGGGACCGCGTCCGCCCCAGCGCCGAGGCCGTTCAGAGGCGCCTCACGGCGGGCGTAGTGCGCAGCTCGGATCGCTGGAGTGGCCGGCGAATCCGCTGCATCGACCCGCATAGCGGGAAACGCTCGGTCTGACCAGGGCAAGCCAGAACTAGCACGGTTCGCCTAGTCGGCCCACCGGGGGTCGAAGTCCGGATGATCCGCGTATGTGGCCGCAAGTTGCACTAGAAGTGGCTTGCCCCCGTGGTTCTCCTCGTCAGCGCCCGGGCGAAGATCCCAGTTCGATTCTCGATACACGCGGTCGACCAGCCCCCGCTTGAACGAGACCTCCCGTAACGCGCGCGCCGACTGACTTCCCCCGTTCAACTCGGTGATCGCCGCGCGCTCATCTTCGGCGAGCCTTGCCTCGAGGAACTGGACGATGTTCATCGGTTAATTCTCCACACCGCAAGTCCGAGAATCGTCGGATGCGAACCATTCCAACGAGTGTCCTGTTTGACGATCGTCAAACAGGACACCGGATCTTGCACTCTCGCGGCGAGTCGACCGAGCCGATCGAACGGGCTTCCAGTAGGAGTGCGGTATGGCGCTCAATCCAACGCGCCCCGGAGAAGACAGCGTCATGACGTCGCTATCAGGGATAGTCCCAGCGGATCTCGCCGTCCTCAACGACTGGCACCCACCCCGCACAGTCCGTTCCTTGTTCAAGCGCCGAAGCAGTGCAGTCGAGCATGGCTTCGATCGAGTCCCACTGGAAGGCTGCACCCCCGTCCTTGTAGAACAAGATAACGCAGCCGCTGCGGTCGCCGCCACGGGTGTCGACCGCGAGGTAATCCCCGGCGCCGTCCTCTCCAATTGGGATGAAGGCAGGCAGGTAGGTCTCGACCCTAGTTCCCGCCGGTTCCGCCATCAGCACGTCGGTGCCACCGAGATCGTCGGTGTTGTCCTGCGATGACCGAACCATCTCGTCGTGGAGCTCGACAGCCCAAGCAACGGAGATCGGCTGGTTGGTGGGAAGGACCCAAGGGCTTGGGGGGTTTGGATGACCGCCGTTATGCAGCGCGAACCACTCGTGTAGTTCCCCAGGCCAGGTCTGGCCCGTTGCCGCTTCGGCCGCGAGCACGGCCTGCGGGTCGGCCGGCGGAAGCAACCTCGTTGTGGTCGTCGGGGCATGCTGCTTGCACCATCGGACGATCCGGGCCCAGTTTGACTCAACACTCATGCAGCCGAAGGTATCCGCGGAAGCATCGAACCTCAGCGAATCACACAGAACACGAACACTGAAGAGAACGGCTCCTTATTGCTGGCGGAAGTCCTGTAGCTCATTCGTCAAACGGGACAGCACTTACGAGGGCTTGAGTCCCGGCACTGAACACGAGCGTCAGCGCCGTCGCTGGCACCTCGGGCAGACGTGCGAACCGCGGTTCATGAAGGCCTCCCGCACCATCGGCGTGCCACAACGCGGGCACGGCTTGCCGGCGCGCCCATAGGCGTTCAGGGAGTGCTCGAAGTACCCGGATGCCCCGTTGACGTATGACCGCAGGGTCTGCCCATCGCCCCCCCGACTAAACGCAGCCTTCTCAGCGGTGGTCACACATGGCGAAGATCGATGTCCGAAAGTGCTTGGGCACGTACGGGATTGGACGAGATGCACTTTCTACGTTCTGTTCGCCATCGTCCGCGCGTGCATTGAGGTCGGCAGCCTTCTTGTCGGAGATACTCACAGGCGCATCGTCTCTCGCCGTGTCGACGCGATGCAATCGACCAGGAGTGGGATCCATTGCTGTGCGGTCCGTGAACGAGCCTGTTGTGGGGTCATGGCGTAGCAGATTCGCCACCTTTCGATCCGGCGGTACACCTATATTGACGGGCTTCGCCGACCCTCCCGAGATCCGACAAAGTAGCGGGCGCGTCCCGTCAATCTTCGCTGCATCTCGACAGCTGGACGAACGGCCCGCCCGGGGTCCCGCCTAACAGTCCTGCATGCAAGTCGCTGCGGTGTGCTTCCGGTGTCTCCTACGCGATGCGTCGTTCCTTCCGCAGACCTCGCAGACAAGACCGAATACCTGACTGCCGGAGTGAGTACGGGAGTCGACGGCTTCCTGCAAAGAAAATTCGATCGAGGAAGAACTCCGCACTTGTCCGGCCAATGCTCTGCGATAATCTTCGAGTGGGACAACCCGGGCACGACGCGGCGACACTGCTGGACGATGCAGGGATCGAACTTAGTCCCGGCTTGACCGACGCCGAATTCGACTCGATCGACGAACGCTTCGGATTCCGATTCAACCCGGACCACCACAGTCTCCTCGCGACAGCCCTACCGCTGGGCGACCGCTGGCCGGATTGGCGCAATGGTAGCGACCTCGAGTTAAGGACCTGGCTGGACAGCGTGGCCGAAGGGTTCATCTTCGACGCACTGAACCAAAATCCACCCTTCTGGCCTGCATCCTGGGGCGAGTTACCCTGCGCACCTGAGGATGTAGCCACGACCGTGCACCGAGAACTAGCGATGTGGCCTCGCCTCGTCCCTATCTTCGGGCACCGGTTCACCCCCGCAGCGCCCTCCCCGGCGGGATCGCCGGTGTTTTCCGCGTGGCAAACCGACATCATCTACTACGGGGCCAACCTCGTCGAGTATTTGACCAACGAACTGCCATTCGGCCAGGGACGAAAAGCGCTCTCACCTATCGTCGTGCGAGTGCCGTTCTGGTCACGGTTCGTCGAGTCGGCAAATAGCGCCGACTCGATTTGATCGGTCCACCAGGGCAATAATCGTTATCGAGATGCAGCGCAGACTAGCGGGACACGCCCCGCTACTTTGACGGATCTCGGGCGAGTCGCCGAAGTCCGTCAAAGTAGGTGCGCGGCCCGTGGGACGCGAGTTGCGCGGTGGTGACGACTTGCAGCGAGGATTGGCGAATCGCGCCGCTGGATTGACTGGTGGCCCCAGCTCGCTGCGATCTAGGAAGAAGGCATGACGCCGGAGTCACAGCGGCGCGCGAGAACCCTCCCAGGCAGCTCGGTCCCGCCACAGGCTGTGGTGGCGGGACCGCCGCCGCGTTACAGCGGCGTGGTTATCGGTGCCTCCGGCGCCCAGGTGACCGCGGTGGTCCCGGTCAGCAGGTAGTCCGTGATTGCCGTGTCGACCGTGGTGTTGTCGCCCTGGATGGCGGCGCCGTGGTCCCCGCCTTCCACGGTGACCAGGTGCGCGTCCATGTCGCGGGCATGTTGGGCTCCGCCGTCGTAGGGCGTCTGCGGGTCCCGCAATCCCTGCAGCACTAGGGGCGCCGTGGCCAAACCGTGGTTGCCGATCTCCGGTAGCGCGGTCACCGGCAGCGCCCCTGCGCACCCCGGCCCCGCGCTGTAGCCGTAGCCGATGGCGTCGAACAGATCGCCGGTGACGAACGTCGAGAAGAGCCAGCCCGGGAGCCGCTCCGGGCGTGGCGCGACCGCGTTCTCGTTGCAGAGCACGACCGCCTGCATCATCTGGGTCCGGACAATCGAGTCGAGTTTGTCGGCAGTGAAGTCGCCGGACACACCCTCGGGAAGCGCCCCTGTGCCGTCCCGGATGACGCGGGCGACCATCGGCCAAGTGTTCCGGGCGGGCAGCACTTGGCGTGTGAGGGCATAGGTGCTCGACGCGGCCTGGGTGTGGGCCGAATCGCCGAGTCGTCGCAGGAACGCCTCGAACTGCACCCGGGCAGGGCCAGTCAGGTCCACACCGGCCCGGTACGCGGCGGCGACGCCTTCCAGGCCGGGTGGGACGTCCCCGATCCTGGCCGGCGGGGGCGCCAGGGTGGGATTGCCGCCCGCTTCCTCGACGATGCGGTCGGACCAGCGCTGGTACACCTTCAGCGGGGTGTCGCCGAGGCCGTAGGTCGCGTCGTTGGCCGCGATCCAGTCCATGAGGTCGTAGAAGCGCGTCTTGTACCCGTCGTTCTGGTGCCACAGGACGTCGTTCCACATCCAGTCGCGATCGACCGCCGAGTCGAGCACCATGCGTCCCGTGTGCTGCGGGAACAGGGTGGCATATGTCGAGGCGAGGATCGTGCCGTACGACAGGCCGTAGACGTCGATCACACCGACACCGAGCGCAATCCGCACCTGTTCCCAGTCACGGGCGGTGTTCTCCGTCGTGATGTGCGCGGTGGCGCCGGGCGTCGCGCCGTCGCACGCCAGCCGCGCCGCCCCACCCGCGAAGCCGACGTTCATCGCGGCGAAAAGCTCCGGGGTGACGGCGCATTCGACCGCCCCAGCATGCGCGAGACCCCGCGGCTGCACACCGATGAAGTCCCACTGCCGGCGGATCTGTTCGGGAAGCGCCTGCGCGAACATGCTGTTGGACGCGATCGCGTCGCCGCCGGGCCCACCGGGGTTGGTGAACAGCACGCCCCGCCGGGCGACCGGATCCTCGGCGCGGTGACGGGTGACGAGGACATCGATCGATCCGGCCGTCGGATTCGCATAGTCGCGCGGCACCGTCACGGTTCCACACTGGTCGGTGTCCGGATCGAGCGCGTACTCGACGGGGCACGGGCCCCAGGCCAGCTCCCCGCCGACCGGGTCGGCGGCAGCCGACGGTACTGCGACGGAAGCGAATCCGACCGTCACACCGATCGCGACGACACCGAAGCGAGCACCCCGACCAGTGCGGGACTGCGACTTCCGAATACTGTTCCCCAAGTTCAGCACATCCACGACGGTACTGCGCGCGAACGCTTTTCGGCCAATCGCTCGCCGCCGACATCGTTAGCCTATTCGCGCGATGGGCCCACGCGAACGCCACCCTGATATGGGGTCGGCGCGCGGGATCTCTCCCCCGAGCAGTGGTCTGAACTCTTTGCGATCGCCGATCAATGCGCTCCGGCCGCCGACCGGAAACGGATCGGGTACGGGCGATGACACACCCCAACGCCTCGTTCTCTGCCGAAGGGCGCTGACGGCTCGTCGACCGCTGCCAGACGCCCCGGCTGCCGCAAGTTGGCAACGGCGCCGGCGCCGGCGGTGAACGGATGACGTGATCGCTATTGCACTCCTCCCAGTCGTGAGCGGCCGGGCTTCCTACGCAGCCTCGGCTGGACGGTCGAGGTCTGTTCGGCGGGTTCCTGTTTCACCGGAATCTCCTTCAGAACCGCCAATGGACGGCGTTCAGTCATCCCTGCGCGGCAGGCTCTCCGATACCGAAGCCGTCCTCGACCCCGTACACCACCTGACGTGTGGATACCGGAACCAGGTCATTCGTAGAGCTAGGCGCAGGCCGCACTTGAACCGACACCACGGAGTTCGATCACCGCACACTGTCGGGCGCGCGTATGCCGACTACGCCTGACTCATTTCAGCAGTCGGCCCGCTGCCATCAAACAGTCCTTGTTACCCGTCCTGCTCGCTGATCCTGCGAGAGCACCCTATCCAGGACCCATTTCAGCGTGGTCCCATCGGCAGATCTCGCGATCGCGGGCTCTCTCGACGACGCCTCCGTCAGGCACGCCGGATGCACAACGAAAGTTAGCTCGCGATCACACCGGCGGGCCGTGCTGCGACCTGTTGAGCGGCCCGCCGGTGCGTGTTGTACAACGCCCACCAGGTGCGGCCAGGGGTTACAGCGCATGCGGATCCACACGCGAGGTCGCACCGGCCGCGAACCGGATCTACGACTTGTCACATGACGCCCGTCTCAACAATCCGTCAGATGTCCGATTTTGTCTCAAGTTTCGGTGTCCGCGGCAAATGTTGCCGCCCGCGCCGAAAGATGAGACAACGACCATGGGATACGCGGCGGTTGAGACGGTATCGATATCCCACGTTGAGACACGGTGCATAAAGTAAGGCTCAGTTACCTTCTTTTAGTGGCGCCGGCGCGGACATCTTGCCGCTGTTTCGTTCCGCGCATGCCGCTTCCGAACGCAACCCCACGGGCGGCATATCGTCCGCATATCGAAAATTGCATACACGCTGGCAACACCGCGTTGTCTTGACTTTCGGCATGTCCTACAGCGACCTGGGTTTGATCGACAGCGAAGTGATCGCGGAGCGACGCGTCCGAGCGCTCGACGATTCGTCACCCTCGGCCGTCCCGACCACTGGGGTCAGAGTTTTCGGATGCGGTCACGACGAAGCCGTTTTGTTCCGCGAGATGGGACCCCGCCTCGGGCTAACGCCAAGCATCACCGAGGAAGCGGTCAGTGAAACCAACGCTGAACTGGCGCGTGGCAACCGATGCATCAGCGTGAGCCACAAGACGCAGATCGACAACTCCACGCTGCTGGCGCTGAGCCGAGTCGGAGTGGAGTACATCTCCACCAGAAGCGTCGGGTACGACCACATCGACGTGGAATTCGCGGCGAGCATCGGCATCTCGGTCGGCAACGTCGACTACTCGCCCGACAGCGTGGGCGACTACACACTGATGTTGATGCTGATGACCGTACGCCACGCGAAATCAATTGTCCGCCGCGCCGATACGCATGATTACCGGCTGAATGAGACGCGCGGCAGGGAGCTGCGCGACTTGACCGTCGGGGTGATCGGAACAGGGCGCATCGGCACAGCAGTCATCGACCGGCTGCAGGGATTTGGCTGCCAAGTGCTGGCACATGACAGCGGGCCTCACGCCTCCGCCGACTACGTTCCGCTCGATGAACTGCTGCGGCAGAGCGACATTGTCACGCTCCACACTCCACTCACCGCGGACACACACCATCTCCTCGATCGCCAACGCATCGACCAGATGAAGCACGGCGCGTACATCGTCAACACGGGTCGCGGACCGCTGCTCGATACCGAGGCCCTCCTCTCCGCCTTGGAGAGCGGCCGGTTGGGCGGCGCGGCGCTCGATGTCGTCGAAGGAGAGGAAGGGATCTTCTACGCCGACTGCAGGAAAAAGCTCATCGAGAACAAGGCCCTGGTGCGGCTACAGCGCCTGCCGAATGTGCTGATCAGTCCGCACTCCGCCTACTACACAGACCACGCCCTGAACGACACCGTCGAAAACAGCCTCGTCAACTGCCTCAACTTTGAAAGTGGGAGAACAGCATGAGCAGATTGAAGGTCGGGGTCATCTTCGGAGGGGCTTCCGAAGAACATCCCGTCTCCATCAAGTCGGCGCGAGAGGTGGCAAGAAATCTCGACACGGAGAAGTACGAACCGTTCTGGATCGGCATCACGACCGGCGGCGAGTGGAAGCTCTGTGACGGCCCCGACGCGGATTGGGAGAATCGCAGCGCCCGTCCCGCCGTGCTGTCACCCGATCGACGTGTGCACGGCCTGCTGGTCATGGAGCAGGGGGGCTACGAAACCGTGCGCCTCGACCTCGTCTTCCCCGTACTTCACGGCAAGCTCGGCGAAGACGGCGCGATCCAAGGCCTGTTGGAGCTCGCCGGCATCCCCTACGTCGGCTGCGACATCCAGGGCTCGGCTGTGTGCATGGACAAGGCCCTGGCCTACACCGTGGCCAAGAGCGCGGGAATCGCCACGCCGACCTTTTGGGTTGTCGCGGAGAACGAGAAGGTCGACGCCGATCATCTTCGCTATCCGGTCTTCGTGAAGCCGGCCCGTTCGGGTTCATCTTTCGGCGTCAGCAAGGTCACCCGTGAAGACGAGCTGCCGAACGCGCTGAGCGCGGCGCGACAGTACGACTCGAAGGTCCTGATCGAAGAAGCCGTGGCCGGCAGCGAGATCGGCTGCGCGGTCATGGGTGAACTATTCGGCCTGATCACTGGGGAGGTGGACCGCGTCGACCTCTCGCACGGATTCTTCAGGATCCACCAGGAGGACTCACCCGAAACGGGATCGGAGAACTCGACGTTCATCGTTCCCGCCGACATCTCCGACGAATCGCGCCGGCTCGTCCAAGAGACCGCCAAGGTCATCTACCGCACCCTGGGCTGCAAGGGACTTGCCCGCGTTGACATGTTCCTCACCGACGACGGGCGGGTGGTCCTCAACGAGGTCAACACCATGCCCGGCATGACGTCGTACAGCCGGTACCCGCGGATGATGGCCGCCGCGGGGCTGCCGATCTCCGACGTGATCGACCGGCTCATCTCGATGACAATGCACGGGAAGAAGCGATGAACGACGACTTCGTCTACGTCGACGACTGGGTGCCCGGAGTCCGCTGGGATGCCAAGTACGCCACGTGGGACAACTTCACCGGCAAACCGGTCGACGGCTACCTCGCGAATCGAATCGTCGGCACCCGGGCCTTGTGCGCGGCCCTCGAGCAAGCACGCGAGAAGGCAGCTTCCCTCGGCTTCGGATTGCTTCTCTGGGACGGCTACCGTCCTCGACGCGCCGTCGACAGCTTCCTACGCTGGTCAGAACAGCCGGAGGATGGCCAGACGAAGCAGCGGCACTATCCCAATATCGACAGACCCGAGATGCTCGAAAAGGGATACGTGGCAACCCAGTCGGGCCACAGTAGGGGCGGCGCCGTTGACCTGACGCTCTATCACCTTGCGACCGGTGAACTTGCTCCTATGGGTGGCGACCACGACCTCATGGACCCGATCTCACGTCATCGAGCGCGAGGAATCAAGCCAATCGAGTCCAAGAATCGTGAGCTTCTTCGTTCCATCATGGAGGACTGCGGATTTGATCGGTACGACTGCGAGTGGTGGCACTACACGCTGAAACGCGAACCATATCCAGATGTCTACTTCGACTTTCCGATCACGTGATGGGTCTCCATTGTGTCTCGCAGTGGGGGCGTTTGGCGACCAACGACGAGGTCGTGATGCGGCGCACACGCCCATCGGGGCTGGAGGTCTTCTTGCGACACACCGATCCATCGAAACTGTACGACTGGGCCTCCGACGGATACCCCTCGAGCGAGGAGTACCTGTTCTGGTCCCGCAAGGTCTGCGGCTTGGCGTGTCTCCAGTCCCTGCTCCACGGCTGGACTGACGTCCGACTGTCGATGGGCGAACTCCTTGCGCTGGCCGTCGAGTGGGGTTGCTATGTGGTGGAGCCTTCGGGCAAGGTCCACGGCCTGCTCTACAGGCCATTCATGGCGTGGGTCAGCACACAATTCGGATTCGACTGCCAACTGGTCGAGCACACCCCGATTCAGGTATCGGCCCGAGAGCTGCGGCCCGGGCAGGTCATGATCGCTTCGGTATCACCCGAGATTCGCGATCCCAACACCTACGAGCCGCGACGAGGAGGCCATCTTGTGCTGATCTATGCAGTCGACGATGGAGTGGTGCGTTTTCATAATCCGTCGGGCTACTCCCACAATTCAGACTCTGCATCGCTGCCCATGCATGTGTTCGAGCGGTTTCATGCCAACCGAGGAATCTTGGTCAGAGGGGCATCGTGATGCTGGCTGGCGAACCCGCACCGCGCGTCGTTGTCGCGGGCGGCCATTCAGCCGGGCACATAGAGCCCACGATGAACTTCGCCGACGCGCTGAGCCTGCTGGAGCCCACGGCCGAGATCACCGCGCTCGGCACTGTCCGTGGCCTGGACACCACGCTCATCCCTGCCCGCGGCTATTCGCTCGAACTTATCCCGCCCGTGCCACTGCCGCGCAAGCTGAGCCGCGATCTGCTGCACACGCCGGGCAGACTGCGCGACTCCGTCCGGGCGACCGGAGCCGTACTCGACCGCGTGCGGGCCGAGGTCGTGGTGGGCTTCGGGGGCTACGTGGCCATGCCCGCTTATCTTGCCGCACGCCAGCGGGGAATGCCGATCGTCGTCCATGAGGCGAATGCCCGGCCTGGAGTGGCGAACCGACTGGCGGCCCGGATGACGACCCACGTATTTACCGCCGCGCCCCGTGTCCACCTGGCTCACGCCAGCGCGATCGGCATCCCGCTGCGGCCGGCGATCACCAGGCTCGACCGGGCCGCGCTGCGCGAGGCGGCTCGGCAACGGTTCGGCCTGCGCCTGGACGAGCCGGTACTGATGGTCACTGGCGGTTCGCAGGGAGCTCAAGCGATCAACGCCGCCGTGGCCGGCGCTGTAACAGCGTTGCGGGCGGCCGGCGTGCAGGTGCTGCACATCACCGGGCCACAGCGCATGGTCGAGCCGCCCGACGGCGACCCCGGCGACCCGCCCTACGTCGTCGTCCCGTACGTCGATGAGATGCAGTACGCCTACGCCGCAGCCGACTTCGCGATCTGCCGCTCGGGGGCGATGACGTGCGCCGAACTCGCCGCTGTCGGCTTACCGGCCGCCTATGTGCCGCTGCCGCTGCGCGGCGGTGAGCAGCGCTTGAACGCCGAGGCGGTCGTTGCTGCCGGCGGGGCAGTGATCGTCGACGATGCCGATCTCAACGCAGGATGGATCGAAACCACTCTGATCCCGCTGCTCGCCGATACCGAGCGGAGAGCGGTGATGTCGGCTCATGCGTTGGCAGCCGGCGCACCCGACGTGGGTTCGCTGCTGGCCCGGCACGTGCTTACGGTCGTCGCTGAGCGGCGGGCAGTCGCACTGCGACGGAGAGCCCGCCGGCAGCTCGGGGGCTGAGCGTGAGGGATCCGTCGTGTGCCTGAGTGATGCTCTTGACGATCGCCAGGCCAAGGCCCACCCTCGCATCGTCCCCGCGGGTCCGAGCAGTGCCGCGCTGAAACGGCTCGGTGAGTGTCGAGACCAACTGTGGACTGAGCTTGTCGCCGGTGTTCTCGACCGTGAGCATGACGGACTCGGGGCCGATGGCGGTGCTGATCTGCACGCTGCCGTGCTCGGGGACGTTGTGGACGATCGCATTGTGCAGAAGGTTCGTAGTCAACTGCAGCAAGAGTGCGTGTGAGCCGATGACCGGCGCGATGTCCCCCGAGGTCTCGATGCTGACGCCGTGCTTCTCCGCGAACGGGAGGAGCGTCTCGGCGGCTTCTTCCGCGATGAGCGACAGATCGACGTCTTCTCGGCTGAAGGACCGTTGGTCGGTACGGCTGAGCAGGAGCAATGCCTCGGTGAGCTCGATCGCCCGTGCGTTGACAGCGCGGAGGCGTTCGTCGAGCTCGCCGCCGTCGCGGTTCGGATCGTTGCGGGCGACATCGAGAAGGGTTTGTGTGATCGCCAGCGGGGTGCGCAGCTCGTGGGAGGCGTTGGCGGCGAATCGCTGCTGCGCGGCGTCTCGTGCTTCGAGCTGTGCGAGCATGGCGTCGAAGGCATCGGCAAGTTCACGGAACTCGTCGTTGCGTCCCTCCAGTTCGATCCGGTACGACAGCGAGCCACTCCCCGCCTCCCGCGCGGCGCGCGTAATGCGCGTCAACGGGGCAAGCATTCGGCCCGCGAGAATCCAACCACCGACAAGGCCGAACACCAGCAAGAACCCGAGCGCCAAGATCGCTGCTGGGACAAACACCACGGGACCGAAGTTGCTCGGGTCGAAGACCCGGGCAAAGTCGGCCAGATCAGGGAATTGGAAATTCGTTGACCGCCCTCTCAGCAGGAAGACCCAAACCGCCGCAAGGAGCAAGACACCGGCGAGCATGAGGAACCCGGCATAACTGAGAGTGAGTTTGAGGCGAACGCCCAACCCAGGCGCTCTATCCACCGTCGCCGCCGCCTCTGGCGTCCGGTTCGGTATCGATGCGGTACCCGACCCCCGGCACCGTGGCGATCAGCCACGGTTCGCCGAGCCGCTTGCGCAACGTCGAGACCGTGATGCGCACGGCATTCGTGAACGGATCGGCGTTCTCGTCCCACGCCCGCTCCAGCAACTCCTCGGCGCTGATCACACCGCCCTCGGCAGCGACGAGAACTTCGAGCACCGCGAACTGCTTCCGGGTCAGCGCGACGTACCGGCCGTCCCGGTAGACCTCGCGACGGAACGGGTCCAGCTGCAGACCAGCGATCTCCCGCACGGGCGGCCTGCTGTGCGCGCGCCTGCGGTCGAGGGCCCGGAGACGGAGCACGAGCTCCTGCAGCTCGAACGGCTTGGTGAGGTAGTCGTCGGCACCGAGCTCGAACCCGGAGGCCTTGTCGTCCATCCGGTCCGCGGCAGTGAGCATCAGGATTGGTATGCCGCCACCGGAAGCGACGATGCGCTGGGCGATCTCGTCACCGGAGGGGCCGGGGATATCACGGTCGAGGACGGCGATGTCGTAGGCGTTGACGCCCAACAGATCCAGGGCAGTGTCCCCATCACCGGCGATGTCGGCGGCGATCGCTTCCAGGCGCAGCCCATCGCGGATGGCTTCCGCCATGAACCGCTCGTCCTCGACGACCAACACACGCATGCTCGCCATGTTAGGCGGCCGCGTATATCGCCGGCGTATCAAAAATCGCCTTCGGGCTGGCAACAGCGCATTGCCTTGATTGAGCAGTGTGGGCCAGACCGCAGCACGACCGAAGACCCGCAGGACTCCCAGACCGACCATTGTCGGCCTGGTCCTCGTCATCTTCGCTGTGACCGTCGGGATCGTCGTAGACCGGTCGGCATCGCCATCGGGGACGACTGGACCTGGTGCAGTGCGGGTCTGAGGTAGGCGGCACCAGAGATACGCGGACCGATGCCGATGGCGACATGACTGAATCTGACGGAGCCCTCCCCGACGGCGCGACAGTCTTCGATCGCCAGCACCCTGGCATAGCGAACCTCAGCCAGCACTACTCCAGGCCATGCTCGCAGCCGCGAACGACGCCGCTGACGATGGCATCCAGCTCTAGCGAGGCGCACACCTTCGCGAATGCTGGCCACTGAGCAAGCTGTGTACGAGCACGTCGCTTGAGGTTCACAGGCAATCGAGAGATGAGCAGCGCGAGTCAGATCAGTGAGCAGGCCGTGGTCCTGGCGATGGACTACGGACTGTTCAGTCTCTCCGGAGGCCTCGCGGATTTCGAGGACGAACTCGAACTGCTCGCGCAGGCGCAGGCTGCGCAGCCGTGCGCTGGTGACGGCAAGGCGCTGGTGGTGCTGAGCCCGCACCAGAACAACTTCGAGATCATTCGGGATGCGTCCGTCTCATCGGATCACAAAACCCCAGGTTCTTGTCTCAACATCTCAACATGTCCGAATTCTGTCTCAAGATTCGGTGTCTGCGGCAGTGGGTGCCGCTGACGCGGAAATCTGAGACGAGTACCTGAGATAACAATGCGGATGAGATAGAAGTCGCCCCACATGGTGAGACGAACCAGGGTTTGCAAGCCTTCACTTGCTATCTGTTGCGGGCTGACCCGTCATCACAACGAACACTCGTGAACCTGTGTCCTGTTTGACGATCGCTGAGCAGGCCGCCCGCCGCATGCCCTAGGCGTGGGACCGTCGATGCAGCCGTGGAGAGCGCCGGGCGCCGCTACGCTCGCGGACGCAGGACGGACTCAAGGGAGCTCGGTGACGAAGATCAGCAGGACAAGAGGGATCCAGGTCGACGGCGGGTGGAGTGTCGACTCCAATGCGTTCGTCGACGAGCACTACAACGCACAGGACGTGCCGTTCGATGACACCGTGCTGTTCACCGCGGTGAACAGCATCACCGGCGAGACGGTTTCCCTCTCCTATGAGAACGCAGCCATCGGCTACTCGCTCGAGCAGATTCTGCTGTCGAGATCGTTGGGCCGATGGATGTACGACGAAGACAGGAGTGTCCACACGACGATCGCAGCCGGCCACGACATCGAGGCCATCTATGGCCTGCTCCTCCGGTTCCTCAACCCACTCAACAAGGACCTGATTCCTCTCCGGCTCTCCAGTTGGACGGTTGTCGTCAACAATCTGACTGAAACAGAAGCTGCGCACCACGACGTGGAACTGGTCTTCTCGGCGACTCGCGGGAAGCTCTTCATCGACGTCACCTACACCCGGATCGAAGATCGGCCGTACTGCGTCTACATGGGGATGTCGAAGCATCCCTACACCGAACTCACCTACAAGCTCGACAAGCCGACGACGACACGGAAGGTGATCCACCTGAACGAGGTGGACGCTGTTGCCGCGTTGATCGACGATTTACTGACGGGACTCGAGCCCTTCTATGCGAGCGTCGGCTGACCATGGACGCCCCGGGCATGCCCCGGTCATGGCACGTTGACCTCGCCGGGCGCCTTGTCGCGCAGTCCCTTCCAGCTCGGATGACGAAGGCTCCGCCGGTATGCTCGCGGTACTCCGCCTCGCATACCAGTAGCGGTTCCACCCGTGCACGCCCCGGATTCGCGGCCTCAACGTGCGTCCTTGTTTGACGATCGCCGGACAGGACGGCTGACGGCACCCTGAGAGTCATAGACGACCGTGCCGGAGCTGGTGAGAGAATTCCGGCCGCGGCGCTCAGGGCGAACCGTGAAGTGCCCAACCGATTACGGTTGGGCGCTTCACGTGTCAGGACGATCCCAGCGTCCCTGGGAGCAGGCCAGGCGGGGTCGGGACCGGATTGATGGTGTGCAAGTTCTGCGAGAACGGGACCCGCATCACCTGATGGGTCTGCCGCCACGGATCGAGCTGAAAGCAGTCGAGCGGAAGCGGGCCGGTCACGGCCCCCGGGTAGGTGTAGCAGTAGATGTCGATAGTGCCGAACGGACTGAGCAGGTTCGAGTTGTTGTCCCACGACCTGCTGGGCTCCCACGGCAGCTTGAACCACCTCATGTTCAGCTCGTACCCGGGCGGCGGAACGTACGCCTCCGCCGCACTCGCCTGCGGCGCCGCTACACCCGCGCCGAGCGCCGCGAGTCCGACGGCCACTGCGCCAGCTCGGACGAGAAATGAGCGCTTCATTCAGATCTACCCCCTGCGAAAGAAACGGACAGTCTGTATGTCCGCTGGGGCAGGCGCATCGTTACTGGCGGTGGCCGCGAGGGCGCTTGAACTCTCGGGTTCCCCTTCTACCGGCCGTCCTGTCTAACGATCGCTGAACGCGACACGGGTTCGAGAGCTGCGGAATGGAGGCCCCGGGGAGAATGTTCACCGCCAGCCTCCTCATGCCAGCGAGTCGTCTTGTGCCCCGGCTGTGCGTGGGGACTGAGACCAGAAGCGAAGGACGACATGACCGGCAAGCACTTCGAGCTGACCGACGAAACGCGAAACTACTTCGGCCACAACCTGCATCGCATCCGCGCCACACGCGACATGACACGGTACTGCGTCCGCAAGGGCGACGTCGGAGGATGGGTTGAATGCGAGCGCAATGTGTCTGGGTACGCGTGGGTGTCAGGCGACGCGAGGGTGTTTGGCGACGCGTCGGTATCTGACAACGCGGAGATCTCAGGCAACGCGGAGGTCTCGAGCAACGCGAGGGTGTCGGGCAACGCGGAGGTCTCCGGAGACGCGCGGGTGCACGGCGACGCGCGGGTATACGGCGACGCCGAGGTGTACGGCAACGCCAACGTGTACGGCAACGCGGACGTGTCTGGAGATGCGACGGTGCATGGCGAGGCGAGGATATTCGGCGATGCGGAGGTCGAAGGCAATGCCAGCGTGTACGGCAACGCGGACGTGTCCGGCGACGCGCGGGTATCCGGCCGCGCGGAGGTGCACGGCCGAGCAACTGTCACCGAGCGCCAGGACATCCTCGTCGTATATCCCATCGGCTCCCAGTCCGTCACCGCGACTCTCACCCGCACCGCCGCCGGCCACAACTTATCGGTCGGATGTTGGCATGGCGGCACCATCGACACACTCCGTGCCGAGGTAGATCGGCGCTCACAGACGTGGCCAGGAACAGCGCAAGATCATGCCCGCTGGCGCGCCGAGCACGAGGCACTGGAGGCGCTGTGCCGGGCGCGTATCGCCGGGTGGAAACGTATGGACGAAGACCCTGCTACTGACTGTCCTGTTTGACGATCAGCAAACAGAGCGGGACTCCGGTGAGCGAGCCGATCGGATACGTCAGTCAACTGCCATCAACTAGTCCTGGTTACCCGTCCTGCACGCTGATCTTGCGAGGGCTCCCTATCCAGGACCCACTTCCACTCGGTCCCAAGTTCACCACAACGTCCCAGAGCCAGACTTGGCCAACCGACCCCCCGAGAACGCCCTCACACAATCTTTCGATTTCGTGACCCTCGCGATGCGGGCGATGGCGACCGAGGCCTTGTCTCAACAAGCCGGAAATGTCCGATTTCTATCTCAACATCTCAACATGTCCGATTTTTGTCTCAAGTTTCCGTGTCCGCGGCAAGCAAGTAGTAGTTGTAGGTTCCGGATCTACTGGTCCGATCGGCCTGCGGTTTTCAAGATCTTCCACGCCAAATGCCCTAGAAATTCCGGCTGCCGATGTCCTATTCCGCAGGCCCTCGGGTACTGGGCATCCAAGGATCACACTCTCGGGCACCTGAGCAGTGATCGTTGCCGTCCCTCCACCCGCATGGGTTCTGGGGCGGAGGGGCGCCGGCACTCGATGCCGAGGCACACGGTCGGTATGGGCTCCCGGACTAGGTCCCGTTGTCACGGAAAGTCACCCGCACCCACGGGAGATACAGCACCGTGGGGAAACCGTCCCGGCGATGTACACGCCGGTACCCACCACGAAGCCACCGGCGGGGGGTGTTGATGGTCATGATCAAATCCGCCGACGTGGTCGCCGCCGTGAGCCCGGCCGTGGCGGACGCCGCCATCAAACAGACCGTGCCCCAGCCGATTCGGCGGGCAATGCTGCTTGTTCTCGTGTGCTGCTCCTGTTCACGGCCCGGGCGGTCAGAATCCGAGGCGGCCGGTACCGGCGCTGCCGCTGCCGATGCTGCCTCCGCCCTTGCACCACTGGATCTCGTCGTTCGCCGAGGTCATCAAGATCTTGCGCGAACAGGGCTATACGGTGCGCGATTCCGACGCACCCGATGACAAGTAGCCGCCTCAGTCGACGGCGACAAAAGGTCGGGGGCGTGTTTGCCGATTCTGCTGAGCGCTTTGGCGGTACGGGCCGAGTGGACGCATTGCAGGACGGGAGATGATGGGTTTCCAAATGTCGACGGTCCACGCCGTCGGTTCCGGCCTGATTGCCGAGACAATGGGAGCGTCCCCTCCGCACTGGCCGCGGAGGGGACGCTGTATCTCCGGGATACCCCGGGCTTCCTGGCCGAGGGCTACTCGCCGAGCCGCTCGTCCGCGTAGACGACCATCGCGTCCCGCTGGTACTCGGCCAGGCCCTCGGCGATCTTCTCGTAGTTCGCCTTGAACCGCTCGTCGTCCACGTACATCTGCCCCATACACTTGTACGCGTCCCGGTTCGGGGTCCAGAAGCGGCAGATGCCGTGGTATTGCGTGTGGATCTCCGTTTGGACCGCCACGTCGACAACAGGGGTGCCGGCGGCCATGAACTCGGCCATACGGATCATCGCCGCGGTCATCTCACGCTGCATGCGCTCGACGTCCTCGGCAGTCATCGTCGCGGCGTTGCGCTGAGACTGTTCGAACTCCTCCGGCCAGCGTTCGCGGGCCTCGTCGTCGTGCTGCGTGTTGTCGAAGCCCTCGAACAGGTTCTCCGGGCGGTTGATCTTGACTGTCATCTCCGTCTTCCCTTCGAGTTCGGCGATGGTGCGCGCCACGGTGTCGGCCATCCGCGTCAGGCGGTGGCGCTCTCCGAGTAGGCGGATGTGCTGCCGTTTGAGGGCGGCGAGTGTGTCCCGCTCGGAGTCGACCGCCTCGGCGATCTCGGCAAGGCCCAGGCCGAGTTCGCGCAGGACGAGGATCTGCTGCAAACGCAGCAGTTGCTCATCCTCGTAGTAGCGGTAGCCGTTGGTGCCCACGTAGGCGGGCTCGAGCAGTCCGATGTCGTCGTAGTGCCGCAAGGTGCGGGCGGTGACGCCCGACATCCTCGCCACATCCGCGATCGACCAGCTCATGGCGCTTCCCATCTTCCGTGAGGCCGGTCCGTCCGGCCTCGTCTTCGACCGTAGAAGTTGCCGCTACGTGAAGGTCAAGCCGGAATGCGCCGAATCAACCGGGAATTCGACTCATCACCGCGTCATCCGGGAGGTGATCGCCGCCTCGCGCCGACTGCCGCGGGCAGCCGCCGGCCGCGTGCCTGAGCGCGATCCGAACTGAGCCTCAGCGACCGAAAAGACGGCCGAAGAACCCGCCCCTACCCGACGCGAGCGGCGCCCACTCGAGGTTCCACAGCTCCTCGACCGTGATCCTGGCGAGGCGGCAGACGAATTCCAGGTGCGCGTCCTCCGGGTCGTCCTCGGTCTCGAACACCGCTTCGGCGTCGATCGGGGCGCCGCGGTCTTCGGCGACCTCGCGCTCGGCGAGCACTCGGAGGCGGGGGTCGTCGCCGAACGACTGGACCACGTAGACGTCGCTCGTGCCACCGAGGGTGACGAGCACCGTTCCCGCGGGCGGCTCGGAGAGCTGCGGAAGCTGCTGGAGATCGAGACCGGGATCCACGAGCACCACGTGCGCGCCGACCTGCGCGGCCGACGGGCCGGCCGCGGTGCTGCGGCTCGCGTCGTCGAAGTCGATGGTCGATTCGGCGTCAGCTCCGAAGGCAGAGAGGTCGGTGTTCGGCACGAAGCCCAGCATGAAGTTCATCGACATCGCGACAGCCTAGCGACCGGGGACGAAGGTTCCCCAGATCGAGTATCCGCCGGGTTGGCGCGCGCTACTCGCCGTCGGCCCGCCCGTCCGCGTACTGCGCGACCACGCGGTCACGCCAATCGCGGAAGTCGTCGAACTTGCCGGCGAGCGCCTGCCGCAGCTCGGCAGCGCTGTTCACCCAGTCCATGTCCTCCTGATCCGGCACATCTCCCGGGGCATGGTTGGCGCCGGGGACGACATAGGTCGGGTTGCCCTGCGGATTGACGATGAGGAATCCCGCCGCGACGCACAACTCATAGATGAATGTCGTCTCCTCCTCCGACAGCGAGGCGTGATCGATCCCACCGCTCAGCGGCTCCTCCTGATCGAGCGGGTCGAGGTGTAGGTCGGTCCAGTGGCCGTCGAACGAGAGAGCCTGCCCGTCCGCATCGACGAGAAGCGAACCTTGGCCGGCGCTGTCCACCGCGCGCAGGCCGCCCGCCTCGAGGAAGGCGCCGACGGCATCGCGATCCGCGTCGCGCTGCTCGTCTCCCTGGACGCGTACGAAGATCAGCGAGAATCCCATGCCCGGAATACTCTGCCTTCTCGCGTCCCTCCGCAAGGAAGACAATGACGATCGCCTCGTTGGCTTGCCGACATGGAAGAGTTGCAGTTCCAAGGGACAAATAGGCTGGAATCATGACAAGTGCGGGATATCTGGGTCCGGAAAAGGCCAACTAGATCCGGAAGCTACAAGCAGTGTTGCAAAAGGGTGCCGCTGACGTGGAATTCTGAGACGAGCGCCTGCAACAACAACGCAAATGAGACAGACGTCGCCCTACATCCTTGAGACAAACAAGGGTTTGCAAGCCTTCCCTTACCGCTTGTTGCGGGCTAGCCCGTCATCGCAACGAACAGTCGTGTGTCTGGCGTCCTGTATATCGATCATTGAGCAGGACGATCGGTGCTAATCCTGCTGGAAGATGGCGAAGGTGAGGTCGGACGGTTCGACCATCACCGTGAGCCGGTCACCGAACTGCGGTCGCATGCTGCTTGTAGGCACCTCACAGTCCGCCTCGAACGTGTCAAAACCCGGGCCACTGATACGGACCGTCAGTTCGGCGATGTACTGGCTCTCGTCGCTGCTCCGGATCCGGTTGACGGCCAAGATCTTCACCGTCCCCGCGATCCCGGCGGACTGGAATCGCTTTTCGTTCCGACGCCAGCCGTACGTACTGACTGCGATCCCGATTCCAAACGGGAGAGTGAAGACTCCTACCCACAGGCCCGTCGCCAGCGAACCGTCGCCCCACCCGGCGATCGGCCCGGCCAGGATGAGACCACCCGCGATCGAATACGTCACCACCCCGGCGACGGGACCGATGAGCTCGACCTGCCGCGGCCCCCTCGCGTTCTTGTTGGACACCTCGACACCCTATGTGTGTGACACCACGTACATTGCACCGTTCGTTGCGGGCTGATCCGATCCTCATCGCATGAAACGGTCGTGAATCTGGTGTCCTGTATGACGGCACACAGTCCTGGATACCCGTCCTGCACGCTGATCCTGCGAGGGCGCCTATGCAGGACCCATTTCCGCGTGGTCCCGAGCCCACCGCAACGTCCCAACAGACTTGGCCGACCGGGCCTACAAAACACAGATAACGCAGTGGAGTTCGTGACCTCGCCCGCTCATCCGACGACGTGGTCGTCTCATCGGATTACAAAGCCCCAGGTGCTTGTCTCAAAATCTCACGATGTCCGATTTTTGTCTCATTTTCAGGCGATGGCGGCTGTAGGTTCCGGATCGAATTGTCCGCGCCACCTGGGATTTTCAAGATCTTCCACGACACTTGTCCCTGAAACTCCGCGCGAAGATGTCCTTTCCCTCAGCCCTGGCCCGAGCCGATGCCACATCATCGTGGCCATGACTTATCGCGAACTCCACCGTCACCGCTGCGCGACCTCAGGAGAGCCTCATCGCGGATGCCGCAGGCACTCGGTGCCGGTTCGTGCCAACCCATCCCGGTTTCAGGCAGCCCGGCGACCGACCGACAACGATCGCTGGCTCCATTCGGGCGAAAACGATCCTCACCGAGATGTCGAATGGTCGGATTGTCGACGTGGAACCCACCAGGATGCGATGGCATTTCGATGACTTCCGAAGGACGCGCGCGTCAAGCAGGTCCGACGCGGCGCAGGACCCCGCGGGGGCCGTAGCGCGTGGCAAGTTCGCGGACACGTTCACCTGAGAAGTTCCTTACCCCCTCGGCCGCCACGCCGAGACGTGAGCAGACAGCACGAGCGCTAGCTGACACCTTCTCGGACGCCCCGCCCTGCCGTATTACTACGGGAGTGGCAGGGCGTTCTCATTGCCGTGCCCACGGCCTAAACCACACCGCTCTCGGAGACCACGCCCCGAACAGCCGACTGCTACGTGATGGCCGGGTACATCTAGTCGAGGGTCGATTAGATTCGGGCGATGACCCTCACCGAGGCGTGGCTGGCGTACATGACGGTGCTCCGGGAGCGCGCGCCGGTCACGGCGGCTGCGGTTCGGCCGCCGCGGTCAGCGGCAGATCGACTGGAGGCGGAGCGCGCAACGACGCCGTGGACCGGGGAGCTTCGCGAGTTCTTCTCCCTGCACGACGGTCAAGGTGCGTCTGACGACTTCGCCACGGGGACCGTGCTTCCTGATCTGTCGCTGCTCTCACTCGACGAGGTCGTCGCCGAGCATAAGTACTGTCGGGAATCGCTCCACGACACGGAGGATCTCGGTCCCGACTGGGCCGACAACGCGCGCGAACAGCCAGCCGGGTCAGTCGCGGAGATGTTCCTCGACGCGTACGTTCCGTTCGCCAAGGACGGTGGCGGCGACTACCTGTGCGTCGACACCCGACCCGGTGAGCAGCACGGGTGCGTGCGGACCTTCGGGTGGGAAGGAGCCGATGAGGGTGTGCCATCGTTCGCGTCGCTGGCCGACTACATCGACTCCTTGTGCCGGATTGTGGAGTCCGGTACCGGACACCCGTTCCTGATACCGACCATCGAGAATGGCGCCTTGATCTGGGAGATCGACACCTCGGACATGCCGATCGCGGAACCGCGGCCTGACCCGAAGGTGTTGCGTCTACCGTTCGAGGTCACCGGTTTCTTGCCGTCGCAGGTCGGCCCCGATGACGACCTCGTCGATCTCGAGGTCGTGCGACAGACGGTTCTCGACACTGCCCGGGCGCTGCACCCCGGTTCGGTCGTGGAGGGCGGTCAGACGGTGTTCCAACGAGTTCCGCGTCTGCGGGGACTGACGGTTAACGCTTTCGTCTCCGTCGACGGCGAAACTAAGGTCTATCTGACGATCGTTACCGGCGTCGGGAACGAGGTCATCGTCCATGAGGCTCCCCCGGAAGGGTTCACGTTCGCTCTCGGCGGCTGATCTTTCGCACGAGCCGTTTTGGGACTCGGTTGAAGCCGGCTCGCTCCCCGAGCCGGGCTGGCGCCAGAGCGTTGACCCGTCGAGCCCGAACAACAGTTGAAAACGGATTTCGATAACCCACCTTGTGTCGGGTAACACCTGACGGAACGTTCGCCTGCCAGCTCCGTACGACTTGCCTGGCATCGGAGGGTTACTGGTGTCCGCCGGAGGGTGCCTCGGCGACGTCGTTTCGGCGACGGATCGGTGGAATGCGCGGCGGGTCCGTGTCGTCCTCGATCGCGGCGCCTGCGATCTTGGCGAACCGCTGATGGGCCGGCTCCCAGCGGCCGGATCGGATTCGTTCGACCGGTTCCTCGCCGGTGTTGGTGAGATCGATTTTCGGCGGTAACGAGCGTGTCAGCGCGAAGCCGGTCACAAGAGTCGGGATGACGACGTCGGCGACATGGCGGTGAATCTGGTCAAGCTCGCCAGTGGTTGCCTGCTGCCGTGTCCGTGACAGCCACGGCCCATGTGATAGTGACGAGATGTACGAAACAGCTTGTGCTGAGCCCCACAGACGGGCGTACGGCGCCCAGGAGATCCTGGACCGCGTCGCTTCCTGGACGTGGGAGCGCATCGAACAGGGGGACGCGGCCCAGCTCAAGTTCCGCGAGGAGTCGATCACCGAATCGAACTTGTTCGAGATTCAGCGCAGCATCCAGGGAGTTCAGGTCCGGAAGTTCACTTCGCATGACGAACGCAAGAACGGCGCAGACTGGGCCTGGTGGATTGGCTCGAACGACATCGGTTGGATCTGCCTGCGAATCCAAGCCAAACGAGTTCACGGCATGGCATACAAGTACCTCGAGCACCCGCATACGAACGAAGACGGCCTAGTCGAGTATCAACACGAGAACCTGATCACGGACTGCGAGAGCGAGACCAGCGCCGGCCGACCCACATTCCCATTCCATGTGTTCTACAACGGGTGGGACGAGCACCGGTTCAACCCGACCATCGACTTTCCAAAGCGATACGCAGCGATGAAGCGACCGCACGACCACATAGATCGGTGTTGGGGTTGCGCAGCGGTTTCCTCTTACGACGTGAGCCGTATCTTGTCGACGGCAGGCGCTTGTCGCCTGCACGTCGACTCCTACGTGGACGATTGTTTTCCCTGGTCTGAACTCTTCTGGGAGGCAGAAGACTTCCTTCCGGTATGGGCGATCCACGAGACCGCCGAGCCTGGTCCCGACAGGACCGGGATGCTGGAGTACTGGCTGGACGGGGTTCACACGGGGCTGCTGATCCGCACTGAATTCGCACGCACGATGCGGAGCCGGCCAACCGATTCTGATCCTTCGAAGCCGCACAGCGAGAGCGTCCGTGACCTACTCCGCCAGATTTCTCAAGAGGTCCCTCGCCAGCGGGTCAGAGACCGCGCTTCCGCCCTACCTGAGTACTTCGAGCAGGTGAGACTCGATACACCTCAATGGGCACTCGACACCGAGTACCGCCATCTGACGAGACCCAACGTCGACGGAACCGCCATCTTTGAAGTTTTGTAGTGGCCGAATGCCACTGGCGCTCCCCGCGGACCCTCGGCTCGATCGCCCCAGCGGCTACGTCCCCGGTCAGCTCAGTCGCGGCCAACCTTGAACACGAAGGCGCGGTTTGCAGCCGTGGCCAATCCCCAACTCCCTGCCGTTGCGACTTTCCCTATGGGGCCTGAGAAGGACCCGGCTACGCGACCATCGCCGGATGAGTCCAGTTCCAGTAGGACAGCAGAGTCGTCGGCCATTCGAGCGACCGCCAACGGTTCGTCTTCGAATCCGGGAATCGGTATGACTTCCAGGACGCCGGGCAGCCTCGAAGCGATATCCGCCATCTCCTTCGGCGGAAGCGGCTGCGGGTTCAACGCGACCTCCTCCCCCCCGACCGACAAGTTCTCATCATCCGATGAGACATCTACGATAATACGGATTCCGTCGGAGGTGAATTCTTCGCGCCTCACTTCACGACCGAATACTCTCGTGAGAGTTACCCCGCCATCGATACCTTCTTCAATGTTGTTCTCGGTTCCTTCGTCGAGTCGCGCATGACGGACGAAAGATCGCGCCCTGGTATTGAACCTGCCGTCAAGGCTCTGGCGGTTGATGCGTTCGAGTCTCATTGACCGAGAATCCTCGGTGAAGGAATAGAAGATCGGGACTACCGCATTACCGTTGGAGTCAGCTGAAACTGAGATGTCATGACTGATCGAGCGGTAACGCAGCAACTCTCCCGGTTGGAGCCTATTCAGCGAAATGAGTTGGACCCCGAAACCCCTACCGCCCGCGAGCATGCTCGCCCAATTAGGATCCTCGAACGGAGGCTTCTTGAGTGAGTCGGCGCTCCCGCCCTTGCCCTTTGCAAAGTCGATGGCACTTTGGTCCTCCGGTGTCAGAGTTAGACAATCCCAGACCCATTGCGGGGTGAAGATGACGTTGCCCTTCTCGTCAAATTCGATCACAGGGTGCCCGAGGTTGATATACCTGACTCCTCGTGAGGTGCGTATGATGAATTCCACATCATCCGTAACACCTATCGCAACGAGCCCGGGGAGGTCGAAGGACACCCCCGTGATCGTTTCTGATCTGTCTCCATTCGCCGGCGAATCAAGGTACCTATCCGCCGGTCCTGCCGTTAGCAGCGTTACACCGCAGAATGCCCCGTAGGAGCTGATGGACACTCCCGCCAGGCATCGGACCTGTGTCACGTCCAACCTTTTCGGTGGCTCGCCGTCGTGCCGACACGTGCCATGCACAGTGGGGCGGCCAAAAGGCGTCACGTCAATCCGGAGAGTCCCCGACTCGACATGCATTTGGCGGACACGTCCGCCAAGCGTCATGCCGCTTTGATCCGATACGAGGCTGCGGTACTCCAACATCGCGCCCGCGAGTGCGACGGTCGGCAAGCCAATATCGATGAAGAACGATCTGGCATCAATTTTCGTCCCGCCAAATCTTCCGGGATCGAAGGTCTTGTCGAGGAACTCCCTCACGATCCTCTCGACAGCGTTGTCCAGGAATCCCGGAACTGCCGGACCAAGATCCACCACCGGCGGGGACCAGTTGATAGTCACCCGAAGAGCGGCGGGCTGAGTGGCCACAACTGTCAGGTTCGCGCTGGCAACACCATTTCCTTCGGCAGACAATCCATCAGGAAGATCTGGCTTGAGGCGCACGTTCACGGTTACCCGTGGCAGATTCCCCATTGGGGTCCATCTCGGCGTGCGAGTCAGGCCTGGCACGCCTCGACCTGGGAGTCTGGATAGAATCAACGACTCCACCCCGGGACCGTCGATGTACACTCCCCACTCCTGCCCAGGGAAGAGGTGAGGCACTGCGGGCCCACTAGGATCGAATCGGATGGTGAGAATTTCTGGGAGCAACTCAACACCGCTCACGGTGGGCAACGGTGCGCCCAAGCTGGTGAGAATGCCATCGAAGGGAACCGGCGGTATCGCTGGGAGATTCCCCCTCATGGAATTAAGCAGTGCGTCAAAGACTGGATTCGGCGGAACCGAATGGGGACCGTCGTCCAGGATGATCGACAGTTCCGTTCCCGAGATCGAAATTCGATAGTCGACCGACAAACGACCACGAGGTGCAGCCGCGTCAGGTGGTAACTGATCCTGATTCTTGAAAGCTTCCAACTCCTGTTCGTTGACAAGATACACATCTATCGCCAGGCGAACGATGATAGTCCCGCCATCACCTGGGAGAACCTCAGGCAAACCGGAAACGTCGACATGATCGACAAACACCCCAGCTTGAGCCGGGAAACATGCGTAATACAGCCTGTCTTGCACCATATTCGCAATTGCCTGTTTGAACGACGGCAGCGATAGTTGGACCTCAACAGCCATGATCCCTCACCTTTTCGTCGACGAGATGGATGGAAAGTGGGTAGCGACTGGTTGGTTTGCTTTACAATGCGATCCTCCTCCTATCCCCACCCCGTGTCACTGTTGGTTCGCATCCCGAAGAGACTCGGCTGGGACGGGAGAGCAGCGTCTCTACGAGCCCCCAATCACTGGTTCTGCGTGGGTGTGACGGTCACCTCGATCGCGATCCTGACTGCGCAGGTGCTGGAGGGCGCGTCCGCACAGTCGACGTACTGGGGACTGGCCAACCTGCTGTTCGGCGGTTCTACTGCCCCTGGCGCCAAACGGGGCTGGGGCCGCTTCCGTTGGCGGTCGTCTTTACCCTCATCGACATCATTACCTACCTCACCTCCCTCGAATGCTACTGAGGTCCAACAGGTCCGAGGTCGGGAGCAGTCATCCACACCGAAACGCGTCTCGCCGTGCCGGGACTGAAATTCCGCGTAGGCGCTAATCAGACGCAACGATCCCGGCTACAGCATTCAGATCGTGGACGTGGAAGCGCCGCAGGACGTTGCGGCCGAGCGCATCGTCTCCCGATGGCGTCAAGGATTCCTGGCGGCAGCAGCCGAACCCGCAAACCCCGGCGCACAGATGGGAGGCCGCTGGATACCTCGCGCCGCCGTCGACGGCCTGTTCACCGACCTCCGGGAGCACGACGGCAAGCCGCTGCACGGAAAGTCCGTCACCGAGGTCAACGCCCGCGAAGTCAGCGAGGAATCCCCCTCGGTCACCCGGTACGACCTGTACCGGACCAAGGCCGTCGACCGCGGTGCTGACCACGTCGAGCGCCACGAACGGACCGGGGGGAGCGACCTGCAACTGACGTGGCAGGCACCAGACACCGCCGCGGCGAGTACATCGAACGTCGACTCCGCTGTCCTCGACGGGCTCCGCGCCGCCAGCGCAGCGTTCCCCAAACCGCTCGGCAAGGTCCCCCGAACCACCGAGTCCATAGACGGACCGGAAACGTCGGGCCCGGAACTCAACTCACCCGGCCGCGATGTAGGTCCCGAGCTGTAGCCGCCGCGCTCTGTGCGCCGGGGCATAGATTCATGATCGGTGGTATTCACAGGGGGGGATGATGGAACTCTGGTTCCAGTTCGTCAGCGGGATTCTGGCCTTCATTGGCACCGCTCGACAAGCAGTCGACGCGAGGAAGCTCTACGAGCGGTTCGAGGCGAACGTGTTGACGCCAAGTCGTGAACTATTGGGCAAAGAGTGGGCTGTTCACGAGCAGGAGATCCCGCGTTGGAATCTCGCCCGGAGGCGTTGGGAGAGGTTCAGATTCACGGATACGTTCTACCGCAAGTTATGGGTCGAGGACGACCATGAGCAGTGGCGCCGGATGAGGAGGCAGGCGGTGAGCTGGCTCCTACTTATGTACGGAGCCCTCGCCGCAGTATTGGCGGTGGTATGGGTGTGGGCCTTCTGATTCGTGAACGCTGTGGGGCTGTGATCGCATTCCATGGCCAGACTGCTCATCCCCATCTTCTCCCAGGGATAGCTTCTTTCACCGGCGGTCAGCGACACGGTCTGACCGCGGCCGCCGGACACCACTGATCGACTTCGAGGTAGCCGCGAGCATTGCCTGTTGGTATCGCGAACCGGACCTTGCACAGCCAGGTTCCTCGACTGGTCCTGGCCCAGCCGTGCACCTGACCAGGCACCTCGACGTCAACGCTGAGTCCTTCTGCACGAACTCGGAGTGGGAGGCTGTTCGCCGGCCGCCCCGCAACCTCACCGATCGCGAGTGCAACGTTGACGATGACGGGCACCGGTGGATCTACAACACGGTGCGGCGACGGGGTGAACTCAGCCCGCCAGGTGTCGAACATAGATTCGATTATCTTCCATAGTGGCCATCCGGCGCCAGCCCGGTCAGTGGTAGTCGCCGTTCGCGGCACCTGAAAATGATTCCTGATAACCTATCTTATGTCAGTAACAACTGATGGCACGTTCGCCTGCCAGCTCAGTACGACCTTCCTGGCGTCGGAGGGTTACTGGTGTCCGTTGGAGGGATATCCCGGCTAGTCGGTGGCTGGGGCGGCGCGGTCGATCCAGGTGATGGTCGTGTCGGCCGGCGCGGGATTTCCGGTGCATTCGAGGTATTCGAGGACCATCTCTCGCGCGGTGTCGAGGCTGCGGGTCCCGTATGTCTGCGTCGCTCCGTGGCCCTCGATCTCGAGGAACAGGCCGGGCATGCGCCGACGGCCCTGCCACCACGGGCCGCGGGCTTCCCATCGGCCGACCGTCACGCGCAGTTCCTTCACCAGCTCAGCATCGCAGACCCTGAGCGTCCCGTCATTCCACCGCGTCGGAGGGTGCCTCGGCGACGTTGCTTCGGCGACGGATCGGTGGAATGCGCGGTGGGTCCGTGGCGTCCTCGAGCGCGGCGACCGCGATCTTGGCGAACCGCTGATGGGCCGGCTCCCAGCGGCCGGATCGGACTCGTTCGACCGGTTCCTGGCCGGTGTTGGTGAGATCGATTTTCGGCGGTAACGATCGCGTCAGCGCGAAGCCGGTCACAAGAGTCGGGATGACGACGTCGGCGACATGGCGGTGAATCTGGTCAAGCTCGCCACCCGGGGCAACCCACGTGGAGCTCTCGGGACGCTGAACGTGCACCGCCGAGCTCGTCTCTACGGGAACCACCACCCCGAGTGGCGTCGTCGCCACGACGTCGCCGACCTCGAGTCGGGCGCATCCTCCGCTCACTTGTCCAGAACGGTTCACCCCAGTTCTGGATGAGGGTGCGCACGGCCGCCATCCGGATTGCGCGGTGCTTGTCCTCGTTCGAGTACTTCTGGAGCAGCAGCATCGGATGGGCGGTCTCCGGCGCCCCGCCCATCAGCACACCGATAGACGGGGTGAGCGAATACACCACGGCGGGGTCGGCGTACGGCTGCAGGCTCGCGACGCGGCGCCCGAGCGTGGACTCGGCACCCAGCTCATCGACACCTCGTTGTTCCCTCTTCTTCTGCCACTTCACGAGATCGCCGGGCTTCTCGTAGATCGGCATCTCGATCGCCCGCGCCTGCGCCTCGGATAGCTCCTCGCTCCGGGATGCTCCGACGAGATAGAAGAGGGTGTTCTCGATGGCGGCGCGAAGGTGGTGGATCGCCTCGCTGAACAGCATCGACAACAGCGGTGGAATGGGGCGAATACCGGTCACCGTGAGTTCAATTCCCGACTCGTCGTTCTCGACCTGGTCGAAGTCGAGGGCGCCTCGCGACCACTCCAGTGCGAGCTCCCCGATCTGGAACTCAGCCTGGTCCGCGCGCGCGAGGCGCAGCGCGACCGGCGCTAACTCGGGAGGCAACCAGGAGGTCTCGTCATCCATCCCCGGAGCCTATGGGGTCCCGACCACAGCGCGGCCGACCTCCTCGACGACGCCGGCGTCGCGGCCGACTCCCACGGCCCGAAGTGGGACAGCGTCACGACGATGCTCGCAGCCCATGCGAATGCTCTGGAGTCGGGCATCACTGTGGGCAATTTCAGGCCCGCGGCTGTCGACGGTGCACTTTGCTGGGAGATTGTTTCTGCTCGCTGACGTGTCCTGTTTGACGATGGTCTATCGAGATACTTTTTGTGGCGGCGGCCCAGGCGGGTTTGCGCGCGGTCGGGTCCATGCCGGGTCTGGTGTACTCGCGTGAGGCTAGGCTGCGCTCGACGAGAATGCGGTAACCCGGCGGTGAGGGAGATAGCCAGTGGACGGGACCCCGTTCGGACGTTACCGCCTGCAGGAGCTGATCGGCGAGGGTGGCATGGGGCAGGTCTACAAGGCCTTCGACACCCTCACCGACCGGATCGTGGCCCTGAAGGTGTTGCCTGAGCACTCAGCCGCGGATCCCGGGTTCCGGGAACGGTTTCGCCGCGAAGCGCACGTAGCTGCCGGCCTACGCGAACCCCATGTGGTCCCGATTCACCACTTCGGAGAGATCGAGGGCCGGCTGTACCTCGACATGCGCCTGATCGAGGGCTCCGACGTGAAGGCGCTGTTGGCACAGCACGGGCCGATGCCCCCTGCCTTGGCTGTCTCCATCATCGACCAGGTCGCTGCCGCGTTGGACGCCGCACACACCGACGGACTGGTTCACCGCGACGTCAAACCCTCCAACATGCTGGTCAGTGCCCGCGATTTCGTGTACCTCATCGACTTCGGTATCGCTCGCGCCGCAGGGGACAAAGGATTGACCAGCACTGGGGCCACGATCGGCACCCTCGCCTACATGGCCCCCGAACGATTCACGACAGGGCAGGCTGATGCACGGTCCGACGTATACGCACTGGCCTGCGTGCTCCACGAATGTTTGACCGGTGCACAGCCCTATCCAGGGGACAGCCTCGAGCAACAGATTGCCGCCCACCTGACGGTAGGTCCACCACAGCCCAGTCTGATCCGGGCAGGGTTGCCCGCAGGGTTCGACGAGGTCATCGCGCACGGCATGGCGAAAGATCCGGATGACCGCTACGTGACCGCGGGGGACCTCGCTGTCGCCGCCAAACATGCCCTCAACACGGAGCCCGGCACAGGCGCCGTGATCACCCACCCCGGCGTGACTTCCGCCGCCGCTGGCGCAATGGTCGTCGCCAACGCTCAACAGCCCGATCCGGCGCCGACGCGGCAGTTGGAGCCATGGATGGCGACCGCCTCGCTACCGGGGCCCGATCCAGACCCGACAGCGTCACCGCTAGCTTCGAGTCCGCGTCGGGGGTTGAGTACCAAGCGGAATCTTTGGATTCTCGCAGCAGCAATAGTCGTTGTGGCCGCGGGCACGGCGGTTGTCGGCTACGCGGTCGATGGTCCGCGCACCGCGGCTCAGGCCGCCCCGTCCGCCACACAGGCCGCAGCTGCGCGGGCACCGCAAGCAGCTGCGGCAGCGGGCGACGCCACAACGAGTGAGCTACCTGGTCCAGGCTGGCCGGGCCCTGGCAATGTCGGGCTCGCGCCGTCGCCTGAGTTCCCTCAGTCGCTTCCGCAGTGGGCGCTCTCGAAGTCGTGGACCGAGACGTCTCGCGCCTTCCAAGGCAAATGGACGTTCGCGCCGGGGCCTGGCCAATCTGAGTTCCCGGCTACCCAGAACGGATGCGGCCTCGAGCGGTTCCTCGTCCGGTGGAGGGCGGTCAATCCCCATGCAACTGTTGTGGCAACCATCGCAGGACCTCGCCCCGCAAAGCTGACGGGAAATGCAGGTTGGATGGACATCGACGGCTGCAGTACACCGGCGTTCCAATTTGCGAGCAGCACCGACCCCAGCAATTTGGCCGACGTGACAGTCGCGGTGCAGCAGTGGGCGCCAGCACCTTGATGACGCCTGCGGCCATCGTGTGAGAGGCCTGGTTCAATCAGTCTGTGCGAGTTGGGCGAAGATCCAGGACGTGGTCGGGATCCTGGACCCGGTCATTCGGAGTCCGATGCCTCTGGGGCGAGGGTTCTGGTTAGAGACCAGCGCCATCACGAGGCCGCGGACGTCCGAATTCTCGGTTTCTTCCAGCATTTCCAAGGCATAACCACGACCGGGTCAGCTCTTTCACCATCCGAGTTCGTGCAGTCGTACGTCGTCGATACCGAAATGGTGGCCAACCTCGTGGACATCGGTCCGGCGTACCAACCGGTCGATTCCGAGACGGTTCAGGCCCCCACGCACCGACGGGGATGCATTTAGGCAAGATTGGCGGGTGAACCTTGCTACCGCTACCGACTGGATGAATGACTGGGACCCCCTCATCATCCTCGTATCGACAGTCGCACTGACTGCTATCACGGGTTATTACGCGTACCTAACGCGGTCGCTGGCAAGCAGCGCACGAACTGCTGCCGAGCAGTCCCGCATCGCAGCCGAGGCGAGTCTCTCGTCGGTCGCCGTGGCGGAAGCATCGGTCGATGTCCAGTTCGATGTGGAGCCGGGCATGCGCGCCACGCTCGGCCAAGTGCGGCAACTGTTAAGTCGACTGGAGTTGGAGGGGTTGCGGCCGGACGACGCAGTGGATGACTCGCTCGCGAAAGTCACCTCGTGGCAGAACTTGCTCCTTACATGCCGGGGCGCCACAGTCACTGTGCACGGCCTCAAGCTGACGTACGTCTTTGTGCAGAACCCGGATCCCACCGATTCACACGTCGTATCTGGTATCGGCACGTATTACGACGAGATGGGCTTGACACCAACTGAAACTGAGACCTTGCCGCGCCTCTGCCATGCAGGCGAGACCGTGCAGTTCGAGGTGAAAGACCGGACCGCTGGCGAGCAGCTAGTCGAGATTCGGGTCGCCATCTCTTACTCCTTCGGGAACGGACCAGTACGCGCACGAGAGGCCAACTGGACGCGGCCGCCCGTCACGCATACGCATGAGGCCGACTCACCTGTCAGCACCAAAACCGATTCGATCGAACGATAAAGACCAGCGGCGTCCTTCAGGAGACTGTCTCAGCAACGGTCGATTGTTGGACGGCTCGGCGGACTTGCGTGGGCGTCCATGCGCAAGAGTCATGCAGTCGGCTCTATTCGTGACTGTGGCCGTCGTGGTCCTCGCCGCGGGTATCGGTGGCCGCCCCGCTCACTGTCCGGCTACAGATCTGTACCCCATACCTCTTGCCGTCGCAGATGGTTGTCCTGGCGTGACTCGCCAGGTTTGCGGCGGTAGCGGGGTCTTCGCCAAGTCTGGTGAGGATCTCGACGGCGAATCGCTCTGCCGCGGCACGTGAGGGGTGCAGGCTTGCGCCAAACCGTTCGCCGGTCCGTTTGTCCTGGAACTCCACGGCGTGCATCACGGTTCGGGTGTCTTCGCGGAGAGCCTGCGTTGCAGCAAAGGCCGATCTGAGTGCGGATTCGATCGAATCGAGGCGGACCAGGGCCGGGATTCGGTGACGTTCCAGTTCGACCTCGAGTGGCGTGGTGGAGAGGAGGAAGTGCCCAACGCCGTAGCGGTGTTCAGCCATCCCGACCCTGACGAGCTCTGAGTAGGCCCGGGTGCCCGTCGCGTCGCCGACCGCGCCGAACTTCATGTTGAGGGCGTCGAGGGTTGGGAGTTGATCTCCGGTTCGATACCGGCCGGAGCGGATCTCGTCGAGCAGGTACTTGCGCATCGCGGCGTACTTCGGCAGCATCGACATCTCCGCACCGTACCCAGTCCTTGTTCTCCGACTCCGTTCCGAGGAGCTGGTGTGCCGGATTCGGCGCTGGCGCCGATCACCCGACGTATCGCCCGGAACCGAAATGCGACAGCAGTTCTCGATGGTCAGGCACTGGCCGGGCCGCCAACGGCGCACGCACCGTGCGCCGCCATGGTCGAAGTCCTCTCACTACGCGGACCGCCCCCAACAACGTCTACCGGGCTGTCGCCTACTTCTGCAGAACGACTGCAATGCTGCGGTCTGATGCGTCCCTGATTGACAGTAAGTCGGGCCGGTCGCGAAAGATGACGCGTAGTAGGTCGATAGAGATCTGGATTGCGTCCTTGGCGTACTGAGCGGTGAGGTTGTTTTTGATCTTGTCGCTCCCGTGGACGATCTGACTTCGCTGGGCGTAGATCTTCTTGTACTTCTTTTGAAGCTCAATTCGCTCATCCGGAGATGCACCGAGCAGCCAGGCGATCGCGGTGGTGACTCGTAGCGTGGTTTCTTGCGCTGCACCGAATAAGTTCTCCCAGACGATAATTGCGTCGACAAGGGAGTCCTCGTCTTGCTGTCGCTCCGCGACGGCGCGGAGCAGACGGCGGACGGCAACTCCAACTTCTTGGGTTCGCGTGTCCGCGATGCGTGCTGCCCATACTCCCCACTCATCAATCTGCTGGTGATCAAGTTGGGTTGGGAGCAGACCCGCACCGAGCCGAGGGTCTTGCCAACCCATATTGTCCGGATGGAACAACGGGTCTACGAGGGTGTTCCAGGTGGCTACCACGGTGGTGTTCTGCGCTTGACCTGTCAGCAGCAGGGCGAGGCGAATGTTGTCCATCGTCTCTTCGATGGATGTCCAGTCCGAGAAGGGATTCGCTGTCCGGTTCACCTCATCAGGTGTCTTAGCGCCCTGGACTCGATATGGGAGGTCAACCTCGACGACGATATCGCCGCTGTACCGAATCTGAACGTTGTTGCCATCAGCGTCGGTGTAATGAAGATTGTCGTTCTCGCCACCAAACGGTGTCCGCCGCGAGAATCGCATGTCCCGGTCGTCGACCGGCCGGATCCGGCCCCATTTCCAGTCGACAGTGTTCATACCTTCCGGAGGCAGAACTCCCGCAAGGCCAACCCGCACTGGCACCGTCGCATGTTCTCCGCGAATCGCGGACCGCAGGGTCCGCAGAAGTTCGCGCGCCGCACTTAGAAAGTCGTCTGGGACGGGGGCAGAGCTGCGAAAGTGTGCAAGCTTCCAGGCGGAACTGAGGATACGGTCTGCAAACCCGCACGTTTGCATCGTGCCGCCTGCCCCGGCGCTGCTGTAGGCGTACCCGATGTGATCGCCATGCCGCTCCTCCTCGGAGAACAACTGCCGTAGATCTGGGTCGTTGTAGAGCTCAGCCTCGAACCGGTGCCGAACAGGGCTTGTCCAATTGACCAGAAGCCCGTGGTGCCGGCCAGGGCGCGCATCGACTATCAGGAGCAGCGGATACACGTGCCAGGCGAGCTCGACAAGTGTCCGTTCCAGGTCGTCGTCGCCGTCAAAACTCTGTCTAGGTGCGCCGGCGCTCAGCCTTATCATGTCGGCACAGGTCGTTTCGGCACCTTCGACGTACATCGACAGAATCTTGAACCGGGCGAGATCGGGGGCGATGTCCTCATTGGTGACGCCGGGCGGGAGTGCGTTTTCCAACTCCTGCAAGGAAGCCAGGGCGGTCTCAGCCTCCGCCGACAAAGGTACCTCTAACTCGGCGAACCGCGCTTCGACAGTAGACACCGAAGCATTCAGCAGGTGACACAGCGCTGCAGTTCCATACGCGAGGACCAGGGCTTGCCTTGAGGATTCGACCACGTGTGCATTGTGCATCGTGCATCGTGTACTGCCGCGGTGTCACCCCCGGGTATAGCAAAAGCGTTCAAGAGTCATGCCTATCACTGCGGCCTTGCGAGGCAGTCCCCGCCGGGCGGCGTCGGCCACCACGGCAGCGTCGATGGCTCAGGTGTTGCGTGAGGACGATACGGCCCAGGCACGACGGGCAGTCGAGCACGCTGCCCGCGAGTTCGCGGCGCACGGGTTCAACGGTTGACCAGTGCACACCGCTGAGGTCACTGACACGGCGGTGGAGTGGCTTTCGTCGACGTCACACCGCGGAACTGTCGCAGGAGCTGCTCACCGTTATGAGTTGGCGCCCGGGCCGTTCTGTCCCAGAGTGATATTCCTGCTTCGTGTTCGAGTCGAGCGAGTTGAGTGGACAGGACTGACGCGTACACGTCCATCTCCACTGCCGCCGCTTGGAGCGAACCGCATCGGGCTATGGTTTCGAAGCGTTCGAGCCGTGACCACGCTCCTCGGCCGGTGAGAACATTGCGCAGTGGTGGATCGTGGCGATCCGCGTCCATTCTGACTCGGATGGTCTCGGTGTCGCTGTCGCCGCCCCGACTCCTGTTGGGTATTCCATATGCGGCGGTGAGTCTTTCGATGGTGGACTGGCTGACTCTGGCCTCGTCGGCAATCTGGCCGTGGGTGCGTTGGTCCACGACGTAGCGTTGATTCAGCCAATCTCGGTCGACGTGGAATTGGGCCTGACCTCCGGGCTCGAGCATGGGCATGTCGAGTTCGCGGAGGCGGCGGGCAATCAGCTTGCGGTCGATTCCCGTCATGGCGGCCAGGTGCCGTGTCGACCGGATCCCCTGTTGCGCCCAGGTGTCGAGTGCGGCCCGATTGAGTGGGAGTCGGATCTCGCGGTATCGCCGTGACGATCCCGGGACGGTCCGCGGTTTGGGCTCCCGGTATGGACGCGGATGATCGGCGAGCAGGCAGCGTATGCCTTCGCGATTCGTGCCGAACAATTCTGCGACGGCGCTGCAGGACAGATCCGTCTCGGTGACGGCGGCGTGGACAGAGGCAACGTCAGGGGAGTCGGGATGCGGCCCGGGCAGCTCGAGGCCGTCGAGGATGGTGGTCGGCGGCTGCCATGTGACGGGCTCGCCCGAGATGCCGAGATCGGTGAGGTAGCCGCGGCTGTAGTCGCGGAGGGCGCCGGCGAGCTTTTCGTCCATCCGGAAGGCGAAACTCTCGTAGTGCATGCGTAGTGCGTTGGACGGAAGGTGGAATAGCGGCGGCGCTTGGTGCAGTGAGGTGCCGGTCAGCGTGGTGTAGAGGTAACAGCGGGCGGCTCGGAGCTTGGCTCCTCCAACGCCACGTTCGAGGTCATTGTCGCGGCACAGTGCCAGCCAGGTTCGCTCCGGCAGCAGATTCGGACCAACGGTCTGGCGGCGGCGATGGTAGTCAATGACCGGGTCCATCTCGTCGAGATAGTCAGCTATCCGGCAGATTGCCTCGAACCCGACTGTTCCGGTGTGTCGCCGCAGCAGACGGAGTGTGTAGCTCGTGCGGCCCGGGTAGGGGGAGGACAGGCGTGATGCGAGAGTTGCGAGGTCACGCTCTGTGTTTCCCGGCAGCAGCAACGCGACGCTCAGGGCGATACGGAAAACTTCCGGTGTAATGCCGGGGTCGAGCATCAGCGAGATTCTGCGCCAGCACAGTTCGGGAATCTTGCGATTTCGCTGGTCGACTGTCGGGGACCGCGCCGGAGCGCGGGGCGAAGACGAGAAGGCGCGGAGACGCAGCGCGTCGACATGAGCGATGGAGTCGGCATAGATGTCGATGACGGCGGAACGCATCTTCTCGGTAGCGAAGTGCCAATCGGGGATGTAGCCGAGTGGGTTCGTCGCGTATCGGGTCTCGAGGTCAGCATTAACGAGGGCGCGAAGCGCAGGCGCCAGCTGTTTCTCTCTGGTGGTGGAAGTGATGATGTCGACTGCGGCCGTCAGGGCCGCGGCGGCGAGCGTGGCGTTCTCTTCCGGAAAGAGACCACGCAAGTGTTTGATCCTGTTGCTCTCGCGCGCGTCATTCAGAGCGGTCGTGAAGCGGGCGCCGCATTGCCGAACCGACTCCGGCCGACCTTGGGTGAGGATCCGACCGCTGACGGTGGCAAGGTCGGTCAACACTGCACGGACTGTGTCGTCGGGCTCGTCGCCGGCGATCAGGGCGTCGAGCCACTGTTGGGCAGCGAGCACGCGGCTGCCGGCGCGAAGTGTCGGGGTCTTCGCGCGGGACAGGTCGGCGCGGCATCGCTCCTTGCGTGGTTGCCCCTGGATCCGCGCGGTGCAGCATCTGGGTGCGACGGAGTGCCCGATACCGCGATAGCCGCAGGGAACCGCGCCGCAGGACGGACAGTGGTCAACCAGTAGGCACCGGTGTATCAGGCACACGAAAGACCAAGACAGCCGCCACGACAGTTGCCATCTTCCGCCCGCCTCCTTCAAGCATCGTGGACAGTATCGGGTGCCGGTCACTCGCGGCATGAGTTCGAACCGAGAGATGTGCCGCTCACCTTCAGCGAGCATGATCGCGCGGCGGTCGTACCGCGCGAGGGTCATCGCGTGCAAGACATGCTGATCGATGCCGGATGCCCAACTTACGTCGACAGCCTCGCTGGGAAGCAGACGGACCGTGTAATCGCGGTAGGCATGTCCGGGGATCCCGAGCGCGATCAGAAGGTCACGCGGTTGCACCTGTAGTCGGTCCGCATATGCCCAGAGCCAGCTGTCGAGTGATTCCCCGGCTAGTGGTGAAAGGCAGATGGGCATCGTCCGGAGCATCACGTGGCTCCGGCGATTAGCCCTGCCGGCTTAGTGATTTCGTCCTGGCAGGAGTGACGGATCGGTTGCGGGTGGTGAGGAGCCCCTGCTCCATGGCCGATTGCAGGGCAACGCGTGCTTGCTCTGCGGCTTCGTCGATCCGCACCTCGTTGAGCAGCTTCTTGGTCAGCTGTTCCGCTTCGCTGCTGATCGCGTGGTAGCAGCCTCGGGTGATCAACGACATCAGCGATCCGATGTGTCCGGTGCTTCTGGCGAAGAGGTAGTCGGACAGGTCGTCCGCGATCATTCCGGGATGGCTGCGTGCCAGGACAATGTTCTCCTCGATGCCGAGCAGCAACTGTATCCAGGCGATATGTCCGCGCCTGGTCGAGATGTCGAAGGGTGCGACGGTCAGCCGGGTCCACCGTCGTGCAGTTTGCGCACGCGCTGCAGTGGACGCCGACAACCCTTCGCTCATGAGTCCTCTGGCTTTGAGGTCGACACCGACGAAGAGGAAGGTGACAGGCAGTTCGTTTGCGAGCCACTTGAAGTGGTTGACGACAGCGAGACCGTCCTTGCTTCGTGCGTTGAGGAAGTGGACGTCGTCGATGATGACCAATTGCGTATCGCAGCTCAGGACACAGTCGAGTGCTCGTCTGCCGAAGGTTGCGGCTGAACCGGTGGTGGCGGGGTGGCCGTAGAAGTCACAGATCATCATGCTGAGGGTGCGCATCGTCGTGTTCGACGTCAGACCGATGTGGCAGACAGGGATTCGCTCGTCCCCTTCTTCGGTGGTCGGCCCGTTCCGGGCGAGGAGCGCTCGGTGGTATTTGAACCCGAACGAGTCAGCGATTGTTGTCTTACCCAGTCCGGGATAGGCGTCTAGCGCGATTGCTCCCTTGGCGTGTCCGGTGTCCTGTCGATTGCTGTCGACGATCTCCCACATCGACTCGTGCGACGAGTGGAGCTGAGGTGTGTCGAGCGGACCGATGTTGGCGTGCCAGTCCTTACGCTCCTCGTTGTACTGTTCTCGAGCGTCGTCACCGAGGGCTTTGAGTTCTTGCCAGGACAGCTTGGCTGGTCGAGTTCTCGGTGGTGCTTCGGCGTAGCGGAACCATCCCTCCTTTCGACAGAGCGGGCTACGGCTACGGGATCCCTGGAGGGTGCTCATGGCGCCACGATCTTGGTTGCGTTCTTGTAGTAGGCATCTGGGTCATCGCACAAGTCATCGCACAGGTCGTCGGGGTCGAGTGGTTCGTCACGGTCGGTCTCGTGGTCATCATCGGATGTCAGTCCGCCCATATGCTCGAAAACAGGCTTCACGGGGTTGTCGTATGCGGCACGCTCGTCCAGTGCTAGCCGGAGAAGACTGGTCGACGAGTCGTCCAGCATTTGCACGGCGATCTTGCGTTCACGTCGGTTCAAGGTGGTGTCCCTGCTCCAGCGGTCGAGAAGTTGAGCGAGGGCCAACCGGTCGTCGGGGAATCGATCAGGGTCGCGTTGTGTGGCCAGTCTTCTGGCGTAGGTGAGGGCGTCGAGGCTGAAGGGCCATTTGAGTTCGCCTGCGTGTATCCACTCGATCTGATGCCAGGCGCCGTCATCGGGGTGTTGGAAGTAGATCCGGCTGATGTCGGCCGGGTCGTACCGGATCGGGTACTTGCCCTCGTGTGCTGTGTGGGGACTGGCGCACCCGATGAACTCGTACAGGACATCATCGTTGTACTTGAGCCCGTGAAACTCGATGCCGTAATGGTTGATTCGACGCCACGCGACGGGCAGGAAGTCATACACAGTGTCCCTGTTCGTCGGAATTCTGCGGTAACCGGTTGTGGCGATCCCGACGTCGTACATCGCGCTCGGCGACAGCGTGAGGCGCGGATCGGCGGGCAGGACGAGGCCGCCGTGGGGTCTCTTGTGGTAAACCTCGCGGATCCAGCGGCGAATGATCGCCTCCAACTCGTCGACGAAGTAGAAGGCGCCGGCCTCGGCGTCCTTGCCACGTGAATACAGATCCGGCCCCATGTAGCCGTCAAGGTATTCGAGGAGTCCTACGCGAAGAGTGCCGAACCAGCGCTCAAGTGGCCCTTTGTCAGAGCCCTTGTACGTACGCACGGGCTGGATCGAGATTCCGAAGTGATCGAGCACCGTCCGTATGTGCATGGACATAAACACCTTGCCGTGGTCGACGACCACGCACTCGATCGGTATCGCCGCACGCCCGGATACGTCCTCGCCGGCATTGCTGGCCACCAGCAGGGTTTCAGGAATTCCGATGAACGGCAACTGCTTCGGATCGCCGACCGGGCGCGGGCAGACCACCTCGAAGAGAACCGAAGCGACATCGTCACTCTTGGTGGATATCGGTGACAGACGAAACCCACAGATGATCCGCCCGTAGACGTCCATAGCCGCGGTGAGCTCGGTGTTGACCCATCGACGAGTCAACCGATCCATCGCGTAGACGTCCAGGCAATTGGTGTCGAGGATGACGTACTCGCCCAACCTGGTAGCGCGCAGGGACCCGTACATGCCCTTAGGACGGTCGGCGATCTCCCGTCGACCCTTTGCGCTGCCGTGGAACATGTTCGTCCCGCTTGTGATCTCGTCCAATGCCTCATATGCCCGAGTCCTCCCGGGAACGTTGACTACCCCTTCCGCGTACTCCGCCCGAAGTCTGGACTCCACCTCAAACAGCACGTACTTCTTCGTGTGGGTGGCCGCGAACGTCAACTCCTCGCACACCCGCCGGCACGTGTCGACCCACCGCTGGTCGAGCCCGGCAAGTGCCGGGCGTAAAACCGTGTGGCGGCGGTCGATCAATGCGGCAGGCCCAGCAAGCTGGTACGCATCGACCCAGCGGCGAACCGTCCGAACAGACACACCGATCTCTGCCGCCTTCGCTTGGTATCGCGTGGCCAGTGCGACCCCGGGCAGAAAGCTCGGCCGCGGTTCGCCAGGCCGCGGATCCTCACCGAATCCCGACCGATATCCCGTCAGCACCTCACGTACTACACCTACCCTGTCGACCCACTGCTTCTGCTGGTCCCTCGTGAGGTCGTCGATCAGGACCGCGCAATTGTCGCCGGCGACAGGCTGTTCGTCGGCGAAGATTGTGTGGGGGTCGTCGATCAGTTCGTCGATCGAGACAACCGATGCCGCGCCGCCCGCTCGGACCAGAACTCGGTCCGCGTGCAGTTCCGCAACAGTCCAGACCTGCCCATCACGTCGGATCAAGCTGCCGACGTGGAGAGGCGTTGTACTTACGGACATTACGGTCCTTGCAGCAGGGTAGCCGCGGACAAGGGTTCGTCCAGTGCTGATCGAAGGACATGCCACCACAAAAGATGGAACACCGCCGGACGCACTTCGAGCCTGTCGCAGTCGCTTCCAACCACGGTCGCAACGTCACCGATGACATGACCGGGAGCGCGCTCTGCGACAAGTCGTAGGAGATCTTTTGCGATGGTGAGCCCGCCTGAACCCCGCGAGAAAGCGTACGTTCGCCAACAGCACCTGGTCACCGCCCGACCAAACCTCGTGACGCCAGCCGTGGGCCGCCAGGACAGTAGCCACCCATTCGAACGTCGAACGCACCGCGTCGTCTGCCAACGCAACAGGTGTCTTGACGTTGACAACCGTCACCGTTCGGTCCGCATGCACCAGTAGGAAATCAGGAATCTGCCGGTGCAGTACCGTGCCGTCCACCGTCTCGGCTACTTGGAATGGTTGCGCGACAATTACTTCCACCGAAGAGTCGAAATCCGCCAACAGAAGCCGAGACAACTCGAGACGAGAGTCATACTGCACGTGAGCACGCATCGTCGCTGACCAATACCAGCCGGGAAAGCACTTCTGACCCGAATACCACGCCAACGAACGAACCGGCCGTATCCCACTGAACTGGTCGACTCCGACGGCCTCCAAGGGCATGGTCGTCAACATGCCCGACTCGCTCCTGACTCGGATCGTCAGCTCATCCGCACACGTACCCATAGCAATACCTCAACACGGCTAATCATCCCACCCAGCCTCAGCAGCTACACACAGCTAACGATGCATGCAACTGAACTGAAATACCCTGCCAATCAAGGTAATACAGAGCAAACTGTGCCCTGAATATCGCCCGACTGTCGCTTTCACACATACAATTGCCCAGTCAGTCGTGATTCAAGAAACCGCGCCTAAGGCCACATTCGAACCGCAACGTGTCGTCCTGGATCCCGCACACCCCCATCCGCCGACGGAACTGTCTCGGAGTGATAACGCGCAGCCCTGCCTCCTACCACCGAGAAGAGGTGCTCGTCGTGCCTCCCTGACCCGTCGCGAACAGCCGCAACTGGGTTGATCCGGCACCTCGCCAAACCGACAGCGATCCTCGACCTCGAGGCGACCGCACGACCTAATGGCCAGACGGTGGATCGGACACGCCGTCCACGCGTTCACGTAGTTTGCCTCACTGGAGGCCAGCGATTGTTCGGACAGTTGCTACGCCGTCGTGCGACGCCAGAATCTCGACTCGCTCGGCGTCTGAGAGCGCCCGGACTCAAGAAGCGCGGCACAAGATGGGGAAGGACTGATTCTCCATCTCACGCTCAACGAGAAGTCGGTCATGTCCCGGAAACCTGGGTAGCCGACGAGTTGGCGCCGACAGGACGTCGGCGTCCCTAATCCTCGGCGGCCGATTCTGATTGCGCCGACCGTTCTTTCGTGCCACGGGACCACCGTCGTGGGTTCGGCGGGTTCGTGTCAACATGCATCGCCGGCATCGGACACGGATATTAGTAGCTCGTCCAATACACGCCATGCCCCACCAATTCGTTGCAACAGACGAAACCGTGCCGTCACGATGCACGCTCGTCAGATCCCACCCTGGATCGAGACACACGGACAGCCGGCTCAAGCCGCCTTCTCACCTTGCACCGCTTACAGGAGAATTTCCTGCACATTGACGACACTGAGTGCCACGAAACGGTGCCCGCTGACGGCATGCAGCCAGTTTGGACAAATAGCCTGGATTCATGACAAGCGTGAGACATATAGGTCCGGAAAAGGCCAACTAGATCCGGAACCTACAGCGGCAAAGGGCTAGCCCCGCGCCATGTCCACGAACCGCGACAGGTGCAGCTGGTGCGCGACCGTGATCGTTGCCGTGGGACCACCACGGTGCTTGCCCAGGATGATGTCGGCCTCTCCGCCGCGCGGGTCGTCCCGCTCGAAGGCGTCGGGCCGGTGCAGCAGCATGACCATGTCGGCGTCCTGCTCGAGCGAGCCGGACTCGCGGAGGTCGGACACCATGGGGCGCTTGTCGGTTCGCTGCTCGGGACCACGGTTGAGCTGACAGATCGCGACCACCGGGACCTCGAGCTCCTTGGCCAGCAGCTTGAGGCTTCGGGAGAACTCGGAGACCTCCTGCTGACGCGATTCGACCTTCTTGCCTGACGACATCAGCTGCAGGTAGTCGAGCACGATCAGCTTGATGTCGTGCTTCTGCTTGAGCCGGCGCGCCTTGGCGCGGATCTCCATCATGGTCAGGTTGGGGGAGTCGTCGATGAACAGCGGCGCCTCGCTGATCTCGCTCATCCGCCGCGCCAGCTTGGTCCAGTCCTCGTCGTTCATCTTGCCGGACTTCATGTCGGCGAGCTTGATCTTCGCCTCCGCCGACAGCAGACGCATGACGATCTCGGTCTTTCCCATCTCGAGGGAGAAGATGACGCTGGCCATGCCGTGCTTGATCGAGCAGGACCGCAGGAAGTCCATTCCGATGGTCGACTTACCGACACCGGGGCGGGCCGCGACGATGATCATCTGCCCGGGGTGCAGGCCATTGGTGACCTCGTCGAGCTCTGTGAACCCGGTGGGCACGCCGAGCGAGAGACCACCGCGGCTGGCGATGGAGTCGATCTCGTCCATCGTCGGCTGCAGCAGCTCCTCGAGCGCAACGAAGTCGTCGTTGGTGCGGCGCTCGGTGACGTCGTAGACCTCGGCCTGGGCGCGGTCCACCACCTCGGCCACGTCCTGACCCTCGGACCCGGCGTAGCCGTACTGCACGATCCGGGTGCCGGCCTCGACCAGACGGCGCAGGATCGACTTCTCCGCGACGATCTCGGCGTAGTAGCCGGCGTTCGCGGCGGTGGGCACCGTCTGGGTGAGCGTCACCAGATACGGCGCGCCGCCCACCCGGCGCAGGTCGCCACGACGCTCCAGCTCGGCCGACACGGTCACGGGGTCGGCGGGCTCGCCGCGGGCGTACAGGTCCAGGATCGCGTCATAGACGTTCTGGTGGGCGGGCCGGTAGAAGTCGCCGGGCCGCAGCCGCTCGAGCACGTCCGCGATCGCGTCCTTGCTCAGCAGCATGCCGCCGAGCACGGACTGCTCGGCCGCCATGTCCTGTGGCGGCTGGCGCCCGAAATCCTCACGGGGCGGCTCAGCCGGCTCCGAGTAGTCCGAGTGACCCCGATCATCGACAACCGCCACGCGATAACCGTCCTCTCCCGCAAACCTCGACGCCCGGTCGGCCACGCCGTCCGGTGCGTCCACACGCAATACATACGCGCCCGGACCGACAGGTTGATCCCGACCCCCGAAATCGGGGTCCGGCACAGCCGCCGCAGGACGCGCGCGCACGACGTTAGGCATCCGGACCGGCTCGTTCAACACGGGCTGTGTACACAACTGTGGATGAATTGTGGAAACCACAGTTGACCAGTGTTAGCGCCCTGGGGACAACCTGAGGATAACTGTGTGACTACTTCCCATCTGCGCAGGTGATCGTACCTTTTCTTATTCACACACCTGTGGATGAAAATACTTTCGGCGTGTCCCACGGGTTGGGCATCCGGGCGTGTTGCCGAAACGCGCTGACCTCGCAATATGAGTTGCATCACAGTGATCGATCACACGAACTGGACGCTTGTCTTGGGTTCCGGTCACAACGGGCGAAAAGTTATCCACAAACGACTCGGGGCCCCGCAGACCATAGGTCCGCGGGGCCCCGAGGGCGAACGTGGGTCGGACTAGCCGGCGACCACGTTCAGGTGGAACTTGGCAACGACGTCGGGGTGCAGGTTCACAACCACGGCGTGCTTGCCGGTCGCCTTGATGTGCGCCTTCGGCAGCTCGAGGCTGCGCTTGTCGACGACAGGGCCACCGGCGGCCTTGATGGCGCCGGCAACGTCGGCGGCGGTGACCGAGCCGAACAGCTTGCCCGTGTCGCCGGCCGTCTTGACGGTCAGCGAGACGCTCTCGAGGCCCTCGATCGCGGCCTTGATCTCCTTGGCGTGGTCGAGTCCGCGCACGGCGCGGGCTTCCTGCGCACGGCGGATGCCGTCGACCTGCTTCTCGGCGCCACGGGTGGCGACGATCGCGAGACCGCGGGGCAGCAGGTAGTTACGGCCGTAACCGTCCTTGACCTCAACGGTGTCGCCGGGCGCACCGAGGTTGTCCACGTCTGCAGTGAGGATCAGCTTCATGTCTTCCCTTTCCTTAGCGAGCCGTCGAGACGTAAGGAAGCAGAGCGACCTCACGCGAGTTCTTCACGGCAACGGCCACGTCCCGCTGGTGCTGGACGCAGTTGCCGGTGACACGGCGCGCGCGGATCTTGCCGCGGTCGCTGACGTACTTACGCAGCAGCGTCGTGTCCTTGTAGTTGATCTGCGTGTTCTTCTCTTTACAGAAGGAGCAGACCTTCTTCTTCATCACCTTGTCGCGCAACGGCGGCTTCGGCATTGTCTTTCTCCGTACTTTCAATGTTCGTTCGCATCAGATCCCGGCGCTGTCGCCAGAGCGGAGATCAGAACGGGGGTTCGTCGTTTCCACCACCGGAGCCACCGAACGAGCCGGACGACTGCGGGGCGCTGCCCCACGGGTCGTCGCCGCCGGAGTTGGCAGCCGGGCGTCCGCCGCCCGAACCGCCCGAGGAACTGAACCCTCCGCCGCCTCCGCCGCCACCGCGGTTGGCCTTGTTGACCTTGGCCGTGGCGTACTTGAGCGAGGGGCCGATCTCGTCGACCTCGAGTTCCATGACAGTGCGCTTCTCGCCCTCGCGAGTCTCGTAGGACCGCTGCTTGAGCCGTCCACTCACGATCACCCGAGAACCGCGAGTCAGGGACTCGGCAACGTTCTCTGCGGCCTCACGCCAGATGTTGCAGCGCATGAAGAGCGCCTCGCCGTCTTTCCATTCATTGGACTGACGGTCGAAGGTGCGGGGCGTCGATGCGACGGTGAAGTTCGCAACCGCGGCCCCCGCGGGGGTGAATCGAAGCTCGGGATCAGCCGTCAAGTTTCCGATGACGGTGATCACGGTGTCGCCTGCCATGTGGGTTCCTCCTGCAGTGTGTGGAATCCTGTTGCGCCGAGCCTAGGGCCAGGCGCAGACAGAAATCACTTGTTGTGGCGCAGAACCTTGGTGCGGAGCACCGACTCGTTCAGGCCGAGCTGACGATCCAGCTCGTTCACGGTGGCAGGGGTCGCGTTGATGTCGATCACCGCGTAGATGCCTTCGCTGTGCTTGGCGATCTCGTAGGCGAGACGGCGCTTACCCCAAACGTCGACCTTGTCGACACTGCCGCCGTCCTGGCGAACAACATTGAGGAACGTATCCAGCGACGGAGCGACGGTGCGCTCGTCCAGGCTGGGGTCAAGGATGACCATCAATTCGTAATGACGCATAAGACCTCATCACCTCCTATGGACTAGTGAAACGGCCACGGACTATCCGTGACAGGAGGGTCGTTGCGTCAGCAACCCATGCAGGTTACACGAGCGGCCCCTGACCTGCGAAATCGCGTCCGTCCGGGCGACGGCTACGAGGGCGGAGGGATCCCTCCCGCGGCCTGGACCACCTAGGCTGACAACCATGCGGACGCGCGCCCAGGCAGGGACACCGGCGGTGGCGGTCACCGTGACGCTGCTGTGCGGGCTCACCCTTGCCCTCGGTTATCTGAACAAGGCCAGGTGCGCGGGCGCCCCATTCGCCGAGAACGGCCGCAGCCTCGTCTTCGACCGGCTCAAGGACAGCAACTTCTGCTACTCCGACATCCAGTTCCTCTGGCTCGGCCGCGACATCGACAACCACGTCTTCCCCTACCTCACGGGCGGCATCACGCCGGACGGATTCCTGACCGGCGGCACCGTCGAGTACCCCGTGCTCAGCGGGTTGCTGATGTGGCTCGGCGGGATCGGTGCACACAACGATGCCGAGTTCCTGCTGAACTCGGCGCTGATCCTGGTGCCGTTCGGGCTCGCCACCGCGTGGATGCTCGGTCGGCTCGCGGGCTGGCCTGCGCTGCTGTGGGCGGCCGCCCCGCCACTGGTCCTCTACGCATTCCACAACTGGGAGCTGCCGGTCGTCGCGGCCGCCACCGCGGCGATCTTCGTGGTCGTGTACTACCAGCGGATCCCGCTGCGCACCAGGGCGATCGGCGCCGCCGTCCTGCTCGCGATCGGCCTGTGCCTGAAGATCTACCCCGGCGCCTTCGTGCTGCCGCTGATGGCCTTCGTGTTCACCGGCGGGGCCGACGGCGCCGAGCTGCCCTCCTCGGTGCGGGGCCGGTTCGATCCGAAGGGTGCGCTGATGGTGGCCGCCGCTGCGGCGGGCACGGTGATCGCGATCAACCTGCCGTTCGCGCTCGCCGGCTATCCCGGCTGGCTCGCCTCGTTCACCTTCCAGTCCGATCGCCAGGCCGACATCACCACCAACTCGATCTGGTACTGGGGGGTGCGGCAGCTGTTCGGCGGCGTCGAGGGCCCGGACAGCGCCTACGCGTCCTTCGTCGGCCTGGCCTCACCGCTGCTCATCGCCGCGTCGTTCGCGCTGGCGCTCTGGCTCGGCTTGCGCCGGTATCGCCGCGAGGGCAGCTACCCCTGGATCGCGGTGAGCGCGGCGATGCTGTGCGGCTTCATGTTGCTGCACAAGGTGCATTCGCCGCAGTACACGCTGTGGCTGATCCCCTTCCTGGTGCTGCTGCGGGTGCCGTGGGCGCTGATCGGGGGCTACCTGCTCGCCGACCTGGCGATGGGGATCGGGGTGTTCCGCTACTTCTACGAGCTCGCGAGCGGATCGGACGCGTCCGTGATGGAGTTCGTCGTGCAGTTCGGCGTCTGGGGGCGCGCGGCGTTGCTGGTGGTGCTGTTCTTCGTCTTCCTCCGTGCACGCCCGCGATGGGACGCCGCGGGCGCCGATGCAGGCCCGCGGCACGGCCTCGGTCATCGGGATCCGGCCCTCACGGCGGCGTCATGACCGGACCCTGGTTCGAGCAGCCCACGCTCACCGGCGAATTCGTCCGCCTCGAGCCGCTGACCCTCGCGCATGCCGAGGACCTGTACCGGGCCGCGGACGACCCGACACTGTTCCACTGGACCTGGCGCCCGATCGAAAGCGTCTCGGACGCAACCGAGTACATTTCCCACGCGCTCGACGACCCGCAGCGGCTGGCGTACGTCCAGATCGACACTGCTACCGGCGTGGTGGTCGGCACCACCTCGTACTACCAGATCGACCCGCTGCACCAGTCGCTCGCGATCGGCTACACCTGGCTCTCCCGCTCCGCCCAGGGCGGCCGGATCAACCCGGAGGCCAAGCTGCTGCTGCTGCGCCGGGCCTTCGAGGATCTCGGTGCGGTGCGAATCGAATGGCACACCGACGAGCTCAACGCACACTCGCGCGGCGCGATCGCCAAGCTCGGCGCCGAGTTCGAGGGGCTGCTCCGCAAACACCGCCGCCGCCAGGACGGAAGTTGGCGCAACACAGCACTTTTCTCGATGATCGACGACGACTGGCCGCTCGCCCGCGCCCAGCTCGAGGCGCGGATCAGCGAATAACCGGCGCCTCCGACCACGCCTGCGTGCCGCGCCGGTCCCGCGGGCGCAGCCAGGACGGCAGCCACCCCGGCGGCCGGTCCGGGGCGCCGTCGAGGACACCACCGACCGGGTCGTCCACCCCGGCTTCGCGCACCAGGTCCAGTTCGGGGCGGCGGATCTGCCGGATCACCAGCACGCACAGCGCGACGACCGCGACATCCCGGAGAATCACCGTCGCGGTGAACCACTGCTCGGGCAGCCCCTTGTTCTGGACGCCCAGGTAGTAGTACATCCGCGGCACCCAGACGAGGGCATCGATCGTCATCCACGCCAACAGGATTCGACGATGCGGCAGCGCGAGCACCGCGAGCGGAACCAGCCACAGCGAGTACTGCGGACTCCACACCTTGTTGGTGAGCAGGAAGGCCGCGATCACCAGGAAGCACAGCTGCGCGACGCGGGGCCTGCGGGCGGCGGTCAGGGCCAGGTACCCGATGCCGACGCAGGCGGTGGCGAACAGCACCAGCGACACCGCGTTCAGATTCGTCGGGGTCTCACCGCCGGCCAGCGGGCCGTCGAAACCGGGCCAGCCGGTGAACGAGGAGATCACGTTGTAGATCGAGTCCGGGTCGGCGCCACGCTCGGAGTTGAGCCGGAAGAACTCCCGCCAGCCGGCCGGGAACAACAGCGCGATGGGCAGATTCACCACCAGCCAGGCCGCGGCCGCGCCCGCAACGACCTGCCGCCACGGCCGCATCCGGCCGGCCCGCAGGCACAGCACCAGCAGCGGACCGAGCAGCAGCAGCGGGTACATCTTGGCGGCACCACCGAGCCCGAGCAGCACGCCTGCCAGCACCGGACGCCTGCGCGCCCAGCCGAGTAGGCCGCCCGCCGCGAACGCCGTCGCCAGCGGGTCGAAGTTGGTGAACGCGTGCACCACCACGAGCGGGGACACCGCGACCAGCGCCGCGTCCCAGACCCGCCTGCCTGCCAGTAGCACCGTCGCCCAGACCGTGACCAGCCACGCCAGCGACAATCCCAGCGCGACCACGTTGAAGTAGAGGACCACCTGCAGCGCCCCTGGCAACCAGGAGACCGCGTCCCAGGCCTTGGCGACCTTCATCGAGCCGTATTGGTAGAGCCCCGCGAGCACCGGGTACTCCATGTACCGCACCTGCGTGGACCCGTCGCCGGCCTTCTCCTCCCACGACTTCTTGTACGGGAAGGCGCCCTCGTCCAGCCGTTCCGCGCCGTACAGCGGCACCGTGTCCGAGTAGCACAGCGCGGTGTACTGGCGGCTGCCGCTCCAGTCCAGGCCGAGCGCACCGGCGGGCCCGTTCGGAGCCTGCTGGAGACACGCCGCCTTGGTGGACCAGCCGAGGGCGAGGAAGACGACCGCCAGCAGCAGGATCACCCGCAGCGGGGTGAGGAAGCGGGTCCGGCCGACGAGCGCGTGCCGCCCGACCGGTCCGCCGATGACGCCGCTGAGCTCGGCCACCATCGGATCGGTGCGCCCGGGCAGGTCCCGGTCCACGACTGACCGGCAGTCGTCCGCCAACGGGCCCGGCGAGGCGATGACCGCGCCGCCCGCAGGCTCCTGTGGTGGAGCATGCGGAACGACCGTCACGGTGCTGTCGTCAGGTTGCTCGGCCACCGCAGTGACGTTACCGATCGGCTATCGGTTCGGCCGGATCGGCGCTCCCTGCGGGCTGCCTCCCTGCGCGTTGGCTCCCGGGCTCAGACCGTCCTCGGCCTCGACCTCGTCCTGCGTCGGCTGGCCCGGCGACGGACCCGGATCGACCGTCGCGGGCGGTGTGGTCGGCCTCGGCGCCAGACCCGGCAGCGGGATCGTCACGCCGGGCAGGACCTCCACCTGGCGCGGGGTGATGATGACCGGAGGCAGCGTCAGCCCCGGTGCCGGCGTCGGGCTCGGCGTGACGGCCGTGGTCTTCGGCGGCACGTACGGCGCGGTGTACGCGGGCACGCCTGCCTGACCGGCGATCGCCTCGGGCTTCGGGAAGGTCTCGACGTCGGTGCCCTTCAGCGCGCCGTCCATCGTGGCCTTCCAGATGTCGGACGGTAGCCCCGAGCCGTACATCAGTCCGCCGTAGCTGTTCTGCAGCGGCAGGCCCTGCTCGGTGCCCACCCACACGGCGGTGGCCAGCGACGGGGTGTAGCCGACCATCCAGGCGTCCTTGTTCTGGCCGGTGTCGCCGAGCTGCGCGGTGCCGGTCTTCGCGGCGGACGGACGCCCGCCTGCCAGGCCGTGGTTGCGGGAGTAACCCGCGATCGGCTGCATGGCGGACGTCACGTTGTCGGCGACCGCCGGCTTGAGCCGGGCCTCGCCTGCCGGCGCGGGCCCGCGATCGAGCAGCACCGTGCCGTCGCCGGTGACGACCTTCTGCACGAAGTGCGGCGCGCGGTAGACGCCGGAGGCGGCCAGGGTCGCATACGCGGATGCCATGTCGATCACACGAGACTGGTACTGGCCCAGCACGATTCCGTACTCGGAGGACCCGTTCGGCTCCTGCAGGGTGATGCCCTTGACGTCGGGGATCTCCTCGGGGATACCGGCCTTGTGCGCGATGTCCGCGATCTTCTCCGGGCCGTTCTCGATGGACATCATCTGCCGGTAGAAGCTGGTGTTCAGCGACCGCTTGAGCGCCTCGGCGATGGTGCAGGTGCCGCAGGACTCGCCCTCGACGTTGGTGATGGTGATGCCGCCGATCGTCAGCGGCCCGCTGTCGTACATCTTCGACAGCGGGATGCCCTGATCGAGGGCCGCCGCGAGCCCGAACACCTTGAACGACGAACCGGTCTGCAGCCCGGACTGGGCGAAGTCGAAGCCGGCGCCGTCGGCGCCGCCGTAGTAGGCCTTCACCCCGCCGGTCTTCGGGTCGACCGAGACGACCGCGGTGCGCAGCTCGGGCTTCTCGCCCTCCATGTTGTTGTTGACCGCGTCGACCGCCGCCTGCTGGGCCTGCTGGTCGATGGTCGTGGTGATCTGCAGTCCCTCGGTGTTGAGGACCTGCTCGTTGATGCCGTTCGCGGCGAGTTCCTTGATCACCTGGCTACGGATCAGGCCGTCAGGACCCTTCGCCGAGACGCCGTTGTCGACCTCGGACTGCGAGATCGTGTGCGGGTACTTGGCGCCCGCCCGCTCGCCCGCGCTGAGGGTGTTCGCACTGACCATGCCGTCCAGGACGTAGCCCCACCGGCTCTCGGCGCCGGTCGGGTTCGTCTCGGGGTCGAGCAGCGACGGCAGCTGGATGCTCGCCGCGAGCACGGCGCCCTCCTCGACCGTGAGCTCCTCGACCGGCTTGTTGAAGTAGGCCTTCGATGCCGCCGCGATGCCGTACGCGCCGCGGCCGAAGTAGATGGTGTTCAGGTAGGCGACAAGGATGTCGTCCTTGGACCACTGCCGGGCCATCTTCGAGGAGATGACGAGCTCGCGCATCTTGCGGGTGAGAGCGCGCTCGTCACCGACCAGCGCGTTCTTCACGTACTGCTGGGTGATCGTCGAGCCACCGCCCGCGTCTTCCCTGCCGAGGACATTGTCGCGCGCGGCCCGGGCGAAGCCGGAGACGGAGAACCCGGGATTGGTGTAGAAGTCCCGATCCTCGGCCGAGAGCACGGCGTTGCGCACGTGCGGCGGGATCTGGTCGATGGTGACGTCGGTGCGGTTGCCCTCCGGCGGGACGATCGTGCTGATCACGGAGGTGCCGTCACTGTTGTAGATCGTGGCGACCTGGTTCGTCTTGATGTCGCCGGGCTTGGGCACGTCGGCGCCCGTGTAGGCGACCATGAACGTCAGCAGCGGCACCACCAGTCCGAGGGCGACGAGGCTGATCACGGTGCGGCGGATGATCTTCCAGCGCTTCGAGCTGCTCTTCTTCGGCGGCTTCGGCGGCTGACCGCCCGACGAGCCACCCCTGCCCTTCGGCGGCGGGCCCGCCGGGGGACGACCACCGGGTCCGTTACCGCTACCAGACGCGGTGCGGGGCGCGGCGGGCCGCTGTGCCGGGGGGCGCTGAGCCGGAGGCCGCTGCGCCGCGGGGCGGGGCGCCTGGCCACGTGCGGCGTAGTTGACCTGCCCCTGGTTCGGCGGCGGGTACCCGGCGGCCTGGTTGGGGCGCGGCGGCGCGCCCTGCGGATACCCGGGCGCCTGGTTGGGCCGGGCCTGCGGGTATCCGGGTTGAGCGTTGGGCTGTGAGTACCCCGGCGGTCGGCCCCCCGGTGGCGGGCCACTCGGCCGCGGCTGTCCGGCGGGTCGACCACCCTGCATGTTGTCGTAGGGGGAACTCACGTAGGAATCTCCAGTGCTCACGTAGACACGGCTGTGTCAGTTACATCGTTCGGCGGGTTGGTGGTGCTCACTCACTCGCAATGCGGCGACTCGGCGCACGCGCACCCGAGGGTCGGCGAGCCCGTTTCGGGGCGGGGGCCGCTCCGAGCACATACGACTGCACCAGGTGGTTCCAACTGCAGGTGCGGCACACCTCGACGACGTGGACGGAGAACTCCTCCTGGGTCGTCGCCAGCCGAACCAGCTCCTCCGACGTACGTGCCGAACCCGAGATCGGGCCCAGCCTGTCGCCGAACACCCACGAGACGAGGGTGAGCTGTTCTTTCCTGCAGATCGGACAGGTCGCGTCGGAGCCCCTGCCGTGGAACTTCGCCGCGCGCAGCAGGTAGGGACCGGCATCGCACACCTCGGCGACACCCGTCCGGCCGGAGTAGACCTCGGCCAGCAGGGATCGCCGCTGTAGCGCGTAGTCCACCACCTGCCGCTGCAATCGCACGTGACCAGAGTACGTGGGCAATCGTGCGAGGTCTCGGGTTGGCGGCGGCGCGAGCTGCGACACGCCGGGCCGACACCCGCGGCGCACCCCGCCCGACCAGTGGCTGCGCCGTGCCCGTGCCGGATCGCGAATCGGCACTGTCGATCGCGCCACTACCCGGCTGCCGGACCCCGTCGCGCCGCTTCTCCTATCATTTCGACCGTGGCCAGCCGCAATACGACCCGAGCGCGGGACATCGACCGCTCGAACACCTGCACGCTGCTCGACGCCGGGTACGGCGAGGGCCAGCTCGACTTCGACGAGCACAAGTCGCGCACGGCAGCGGCCATGTCCGCCAGAACTCTCAGAGAGCTGGAGTCACTGGTCACCGACCTGCAGCTGCCGACGGCCCTGACCGACACGCTCAGCGCGGCGGACCGGCCCGCGCCGCCGCGCCGTGGGGCGCTGGTGGCAGGCATCGCCGTGGTGGTCGCCGCAGCGGTCGCGCTGATCCTGATCAACCAGGACGGCCCCGATCCCGCGCCCGCGACGGCCGCCCCGCCGGTCGCGCCGCTGGCACCGATTCCCCCCGCAGCGCCCGCGCCCGACAAGTACGCCGACGTCGCACCGAGGGTCATCGCGCCGATCGACACCCTCACGGCGGCCGGCATCGAGGAGTTCATCCGTAAATATCGGGAGAGATTCGGTGACACCCTCGTCTACGACGCGAACTTCCGCAGCGACTACGTCAGCATCACGCGGATGATGCCCGACCAACCCGACCGCGAGCAGGACTACACCTTCCGCGGCGGTTTCGACCCCGACAGCGTGTCGAGCCACACCAGCGACGATCCGCCGTTCGACCTGGCGAGCGTCGACCTCGACGCCCTGGCCGGCCACCTCCTCGGCGCCGCCCAGTCGGTGCGGGTCCCGGGCGGGGCGATCAACTACATCGGGATGCAGTTCGAACAGGGCGACCCGACGGTGTCCATCTACGTGGACAACGAGGAGACCGGCGCGAGCGGCTACCTGGAGCTGAGTCCCACGGGGGAGGTAACCCGCGTGTCCACGCCCAGCTGATCGGCGGCGCGCTCCTATGCTCGGCGGGTGCCGAGCAACTCCTCGCTGCGCATGCGCGCCCGCGACACCGACCGCGTCGACGTGTGCGGGCTCCTCGACTCCGCCCACGACGACGGCCAGCTCTCCGACTTCGAGCACCGCGACCGCACCAAGGCGGCGATGGCCGCCCGGACCCTCGCCGAGCTCGACGCGCTGGTGTCGGACCTGCAGATCCCCGACAAGCTGAAGGGGTCGCTGCCCCTCCCGCCGACCGGCCCCGGCCTCGGCCTGCACCTCCGCCCGCGCCTCGCCATCGCCATCGGGGCCGTGGCGGCGCTCGGCGCCGTCGTCTTCTTCGCGATCGGCGGCGGTGACGGCGACGCGGACGCTCCCGACCGCCCCGAGAACGTGCTGTCCGCTCCGGGGCTCGCCCAGATGATCGACGAGCTGCGCGCCGGATACGGCGACGCGGTGGTCGACGAGGCGACGATCTATCCCGAGTACGCGCGGATTCAGCGCGCCCAGCCGGGGGCGCCCGGCATGTCCCAGGACATCGACTATCGGGACGGACTCCAGGAGCCCGATTCCCGCACCGGTCGGGACCCCAAGACGATCCCGGTCGATCTGGCCCGGCTCGACATTCCGGCCGTGGTCGGGCTGCTGCTCGGCGCCCCGCAGACGCTGGGCGTGGCAACACCGGATTCGATCCACATGTCCGTCGAGAACGGGGACCAGGGCCCCGAGGTGTCGATGTACCTGTCCGACGGGCGGATGGGCACGTCCGGACACATAACCGCGGGGTTCGACGGGGAGGTCTTCTCGATCTACCCCGCGACGGACTAGCCCGGCCCGGAGCGTACGTCTAGCCGTGACGCCTTGTCACACAAACGCGCCTTGTCGTAGGCTCCTATATATCGGCGCGATATAGTTTGCTGTCGCATCAATCGATAGGTGACTCAGGAGGTGCAGTAATGCTCGAACTCGCGATTCTCGGGCTGCTCCTCGAATCACCCATGCACGGATACGAGCTGCGCAAGCGGCTGACCGGCCTATTGGGCGCGTTCCGCGCCTTTTCCTACGGTTCGCTCTACCCGACACTGCGCCGCATGCAGACCGACGGGTTGATCGCCGAGGACGCCGGGCCGACGGGTGCCTCCATGCGACGTGCCCGCCGCGTATACGAGCTGACCCCTGCCGGCAGGCAGCGGTTCGCCGAACTGGTCGCCGACACCGGTCCGCAGAACTACACGGACGACGGTTTCGGCGTTCACCTCGCCTTCTTCAGCCGCACCCCCGCCGAGGCGCGGATGCGGATCCTCGAGGGAAGGCGACGTCAGGTCGAGGAGCGCCGCGAGGGGCTCCGTGAGGCCGTTGGGCGGACCACCGGTTCCCTCGACCGCTACACCCGGCAGCTGCATCAGCTCGGTCTCGAGTCGAGCGAGCGCGAGGTGCGCTGGCTCAACGAGCTGATCGTGGCCGAACAAACATCGACAGCAGTACCCAAGAAAGAAGGAGAACCCGACCATGGGTGAGAACAGCACCTCGGTGCGCGTGGCCATTGTGGGCGTGGGGAACTGTGCCTCGTCCTTGGTCCAGGGAGTCCACTACTACAAGGACGCCGACGAGACGGCCACCGTGCCGGGCCTGATGCATGTGAAGTTCGGTCAGTACCACGTCCGCGACGTCGAGTTCGTCGCCGCGTTCGACGTGGACGCCAAGAAGGTCGGCTTCGACCTCTCCGAGGCGATCCTCGCCAGCGAGAACAACACCATCAAGATCGCCGACGTGCCGCCGAGCAACGTCACCGTGCAGCGGGGCCCGACCCTCGACGGCATCGGCAAGTACTACGCACAGACCATCGAGGTCTCCGACCTCGAGCCGGTCGACGTCGTCGCGGCCCTCAAGGCGGCCAAGGTCGACGTCGTCGTGTCCTACCTCCCGGTGGGCTCCGAGGATGCCGACAAGTTCTACGCCCAATGCGCGATCGACGCGGGCGCCGCGTTCGTCAACGCCCTGCCCGTGTTCATCGCCTCCGACCCGGAGTGGGCCGCCAAGTTCAAGGACGCCGGCATCCCGATCGTCGGCGACGACATCAAGAGCCAGGTCGGCGCCACCATCACCCACCGCGTGATGGCGAAGCTGTTCGAGGACCGCGGTGTCGTGCTGGACCGTACCTACCAGCTCAACGTCGGCGGCAACATGGACTTCAAGAACATGCTCGAGCGCGAGCGTCTGGAGTCCAAGAAGGTCTCCAAGACCCAGGCCGTGACGTCGAACCTGACCGGTGCACTCGCCGGCAAGGTCCACGACCGCAACGTCCACATCGGCCCCTCGGACTACGTCGAGTGGCTCGACGACCGCAAGTGGGCGTACGTCCGCCTCGAGGGTCGCGCCTTCGGTGACGCCCCGCTGAACCTGGAGTACAAGCTCGAGGTCTGGGACTCGCCGAACTCGGCAGGCATCATCATCGACGCCGTCCGCGCCGCCAAGATCGCGCTCGACCGCGGCATCGGCGGACCGGTCTACCCGGCGTCGGCGTACCTGATGAAGAGCCCGCCGGTCCAGATGGCCGACGACAAGGCCCGCGCCGAGCTCGAGGCCTTCATCATCGGAGCGGACGACTAAACACCGCAGCCATCCAAAGGCCCCCCGAACGAATTCCGTTCGGGGGGCCTTTGCGCACCCGCGCGCCCGTGCGAAGCGCCTACCCCGGCAGCGGGATGACGATGCCAGGCAGGATCTCCACATTCCGCGGCGGGGGCGGCGGCGGAAGCGGCGCGGGCGGCACGAATACCGGCGGGGCCGGGGCCTCGACCGGGGGTGCGCCATCCGGGACAGCCGGGGCCGCCGGGGCCTGCGGCAGCGGCGCCTGCTGTCCCGAGCCACCCGTGTTGGTGCGGGAACCATCACCGGTGCCGCCACCCGAGTACGCGGGCACACCCGACTGGCCACCGATGGGCTGCGGCCACGGGAAGGACTCGAAGTCGGTGCCCTCCAGCGCGCCGTCCATCGTGCCCTTCCAGATGTCCGAGGGCAGCCCGGACCCGTAAATCGATCCGCCCCACTGGTTCACGATCGCCTGCGACTGCTCGGTACCGATCCAGACCGCGGTGGACAGCGACGGCGTGTAGCCGACCATCCACGCGTCCTTGTTCATCCCGGTGTCACCGAACTGCGCGGTCCCGGTCTTGGCGGCCGACGGCCTCCCTCCGTACAGGGCGTGCCCGTTCGAGTAGACCGCGATCGGGAGCATCGCCTGGGTGACATTGTCGGCCACCGCGGCATCGAGCCGCCGTTCCCCCTGCGGCGCAGGACGATCCAGCAGTACGGCGCCGTCCGCGGTCACCACCCGCTGCACGAAGTAGGGCTGATGGTAGATCCCGGATGCGGCAAGCGTCGCGTACGCGGATGCCATGTCGATCGGACGGGACTGGTACTGCCCCAACACGATTCCGTTCTCCGGCGGGCCGCCGTTCTGGGTCAGGCTCTCGCCCTCGACGCCGGGGATCTGCTTCGGGATGCCGGCCTCGTGCGCGACGTCGGCGATCTTCTGCGAGCCGTTCTCCATCGACAGCGTGAGCCGGTAGAAGCTGGTGTTCAGCGACTGCTTGAGCGCCTGCGCGATGGTGCAGGTCCCGCAGCCGTCGCCGCCCACGTTCGTGATCTCCACCTGACCGACAGTGAGCGGGGCACTGTTGAACATCGTCTGCAGGCCCTTTCCCTCCTTGAGCAGGGCGGCCAGCCCGAACACCTTGAACGCGGACCCGGTCTGCAGCGGCGACTGCGCGAAATCGAAACCGGCACCGTCGGATCCGCCGTAGTAGGCGCGGACCGCACCGCTGCGCGGATCGATGGACACCACCGCAGCGCGCAGCTCCTGCGGCTCGCCCGCCATCGTCTCGCGCACCGACTCCAGCGCCGCGTCCTGCGCCTTCGGGTCGATGGTGGTGGTGATCTGCAGCCCCTCGGTGTTCAGCTGCTGCTCGCTGATCCCGGCCGCGGCCAGCTCGGCGAGCACCTGCGCCCGGATCAGCCCCTCCGGTCCGCGCGCCGCGTTCGCATCCACCAGCTGACTCGCCGGCACCACCGCCGGGAACAGCGCGGCGGACCGCGCCTCCTTCGACAGCTGGCCCTGGCTGACCATGCCGTCGAGCACGTACCGCCAGCGGGACTCGAGCCTGGCGCGGTTGGTCTCGGGGTCGAGGCTGGACGGGCTCTGGATGACGGAGGCGAGCACGGCGCCCTCCTCGACCGTGAGCTCCTCGACCGGCTTGTTGAAGTAGGCCTTCGACGCGGCCGCGATGCCGTACGCGCCGCGACCGAAGTAGATGGTGTTCAGGTAGGCGGCGAGGATGTCGTCCTTGGACCACTGCCGGGCCATCTTCGAGGAGATGACCAGCTCACGCATCTTGCGGACGACGTTCCGGTCCGCGCCGACGAGGGTGTTCTTGACGTACTGCTGGGTGATCGTCGAGCCGCCGCCCGCGCTGGCCTTGCCGAGGATGTTGTCGCGTGCTGCCCGGGCGAAGCCGGAGACGGAGAAACCGGGATTGGTGTAGAAATCCCGATCCTCGGCGGACAGGACCGCCTGCCGGACGTGCTCGGGGATCTGCGCGAGCTCCACATCGGTGCGGTTGCCCTCCGGCGGCACGACCTTCGTGATCGTCGAACCGTCGGTGGCGAAGATCGTCGCCACCTGGTTGGTACGCATGTCCGAGGGATGCGGCACCTCGGCCTGCCAGTAGCCGACAGCGAACACCGCGGCAGGCACGACCACCAGCAGCGTGACGAGCCCGGCCGCGATCCACAGGAACAGGCGGCGCCTGCTCCGCTTCGGGGGAGTGGGCTCATCACCCGGCGGGTCGCCACCACCCGGTTCTTCGGGCGGCGGCGGGGTCGTCGGGGCATTGCTGGCGGGCGAGCTCACATGCAGGATTCCTGTCTGGGAGACCGAGTCTTCCCTGCATCCTGACATTCGTAAACAGGCGTGGCCATCGACGCGCCACAATTCCGCCGAGCCGAACTGGACGGGCCACCAGATTCACCCGCGACGGATGAGGGTCAGCGCACCCGTCGCCACACCGCGACGGCCAGCCCGAGCAACACCGCACAGCCGGCCAGCACCAGCGACTCGGTGACACCAGCCTCGCCGCGCACGATCCCGGCCACCGCCGCGATGAACGCCATGACCGTGAAGAACCCGAGGATCCCGATCAGCATCTCGACCTGCTGGCGACGCCGCGCCCGGTTCTTCACGAGCCGCGGCTCACGACTTGACGCCGCCCGCGGTCAGACCCGACACGATGCGGCGCTGGAAGATCAGCACCATGATCACGAGCGGGACCGTCACCAGGGTGCCCGCCGCCATCACCGCGGTGTACGGCTGAGAGAAGGAGTCCGGGCCCTCGAACCGGGCGATCGCCACCGTCACCGGCTCGGTCGCGCGGGTGGAGAGCATGTTCGCCAGCATGTACTCGTTCCACGTCGCGATGAAGGCGAGGATCGCGGTGGTGAACAACGCAGGCGCCGCCAGCGGCAGGATCACCTTCCGGAAGGCCTGCCCCCGCGAGGCGCCGTCGACCCGGGCCGCCTCCTCGAGCTCCCACGGCAGGTCGCCAAGGAAGGAGGTCAGCGTGTAGATGGTCAGCGGCAGCACGAACGAGATGTTCGGGACGATCAGCGCCTGGTAGTGACCGATCCAGCCGATGTCACCGAAGAGCTGGAACAGCGGCGTCACCAGCGCGACGCCGGGGAACATCGAGGCCGCCAGGATGATGCCGGTCACGACGTACTTGCCGCGGAACTCGATCCGCGCCAGCGCGTACGCGGTGAAGATGCCGAGCATCATCGCCACCGCGGTGGTCGCGGCGCCGATGATGAGGCTGTTGACGATGGCACCGAGGAAGTCGTTGCCCTTGTCGGTGGCCAGCGCGTCCCGGAAGTTGTCGAGCGTGACGTAGGTCGGCCACGGGGTGGTGTCGAAGGTGTGGTCGACGTCCCGGAACGCGGTGATGACCATCCAGTAGAACGGGGCCAGCCCCCAGATCAGGATGATGGCCGCACCCATGTAGGTGCGCACGCTCGGCCAGGGGGACCGCCTGCGGCGCTCGATCGGCGCGGCCTGTTCGGGGCCCCGCCCGATGGGCGACTTCGCAAGCGCGTCGCCGCGACCGATGGGCGACTTCGCAAGCGCGTCGCCGCGACCGAAGGGCGACTTCGCCAGCTCGTCGCTGCGGTGCCGTCCCGCCATCACTACTTGTCTCCCTTGCGCTGTTCGTCCTGCGTGCGCACCGCGTTGGCGCCGAGGAACTTCACCATGATGAAGGCCACCGCGAAGATCATCAGGAACACCAGCGTCGACAGCGCGGACGCACTGTTGAAGTTGCCGTTGCGGATGTCCGCGACCACCAGGATCGACATCGTGGTGGTCGGGGTGGCGCCGCTGTCGCCGTTGAGGATCGCGGGCAGGTCGTACATGCGCAGCACGTCGAGGGTGCGGAACAGGACCGCCACCATCAGCGCGGGCTTGACCAGCGGCAGCGTGATCTGGGTGAACCGCTGCCAGGCGCTGGCGCCGTCCACCTTGGCGGCCTCGTAGACGTCCTGGGGGATCATCTGCAGACCGGCCAGGATGAGCAGCGCCATGAACGGCGTGGTCTTCCAGACGTCGGCGACGATCACCGCGAACCGGGATGCCCACGGATCCGTCGTCCACGCGATGTCGGTCCCGAGGATCTTGTTGGCGATGCCGTTCTCCGCGAAGATGAAGAACCACAGCTTGGCGGTGACCGCCGTCGGGATGGCCCACGGGATCAGCACCGCGGCCCGCAGCAGCGAACGGCCGAAGAAGGTGCGGCCCATGATCGTCGCCATCCACAGGCCCAGCAGGACCTCGATGGTCACGGTGACGGCCGCGAAGAAGAAGGTGATCCCGACGGACGGCCAGAAGTCCGCGCCCAGGGTGCCGGGCGGGCAGGACCCCATCCCTGAACCACAGTTCTGGGTCAGCCACATCAGGTAGTGGTCGAAGCCGGCGAAGCCGCCCTTGGTGAACGTGCCGGTCACCGGGTCGAGGCCCTTGTCGGCCTGGAACGAGAGCCAGATGGCCCGCAGGACCGGGTACAGGATGACGATCGCCAGGATCACCATCGTCGGCGCGATCAGCCACACCGCCCGCAGGTCTCTCTTGCGCGGTGGTGGTGCTATGTCGTCGTGACCCGGATACCCGCTGTCGGGTACCTCGCGCCCGGAGGCGCTGACGTCGCGGCCGGAGTCGGTGAGGACTCCGGCCGCGGCGCGAGCCTCGTCTGCCTGCCGTGGCCCAGCAGAGTCAGCCATCGTTGGTGTACCTGGTTCTCTTCGTGTTCGAACTGCCAGGGCCCGAGCCGGGCCCTGGCCTTACTGACTTACTTGGACGCGGCCGAGATCGCCGCGGACATGTCCGCGGTCGCCTGGTCGACGCTCATCTTGCCGGTGATGGCGGCGTACGCGTTGTCCTGGATCGCCTTGGTGACGGCGTTGTAGAACGGCGTGACGGGTCGCGGCACGGCGTTCTCCAGCGCGGACTTGAGCGCGGGCAGGTACGGGTACTTGGCGATCAGCGCGGCGTCGTCGTACACGGACGCGAGCACCGGCGGGAACGACGCGTCCGCGAAGGACTGCTGGTTCTCCGGGTTCTGCACGAACGCGACGAAGTCGCGTGCGGTCTGCTTGCTCTTCGAGTTCACGTTGATGCCGTTGTTGTAGCCGCCAAGGGTGGACGCGCCGGGGCCGGTGGGGCCGACGATCGGCGCGACCGCGACGTTGCCCTTGACCTTGGAGCTGTCCTTCTCGGCGTTCGTGTACATGTACGGCCAGTTGTAGGCGTACATGGACTCGCCACCGACGAACGCGAGGTTGGTCTCCTCCTCGGTGAAGCCGGTGGAGCGCTTGGCGATCTGGCCCTTCGCGTAGGCGTCGACGAGCGACTGCAGGCCTGCCTTGGCCTGCGGCGACTCGACCTCGGGGGTCTGGCCGTCGGGGCCGACGACCGAGCCGCCCCACGAGTTGATCGCCTGCGTGGTGTTCACGGTCAGGCCTTCGTACTGCTTGAGCTGGGTGACCAGGCAGTCAACGGACTTGGCGGTGGCCGTGGCGCAGCTGTCCGTGAGCGCCTGCCAGTTCGCCGGCGCCGTGGGCATCAGGTCCGTGCGGTAGTAGAGCAGCTGCGCGTTGGTGTTCTGCGGGGCCGCGAACAGCTTGTCGCGGTAGGTCGCGCTGGCGACGGTCGCGGGCAGCAGACCGGACGTCTCGATCGCCAGGTCACCCTCGAGCGGCTGCAGCCAGCCGTTGGCGGCGAATTCGGCGGTCCAGGTGACATCGAGCGCCATCACGTCGTAGTCGGAGTTGCCGGCCTGCAGCGACTGGACCAGCTTGTCGCGCTGGTCGTCGGCCTCGCCGGGGAGTTCCTTGAGCTCGACCTTCTCGTCCGGGTGCGCGGCGTTCCAGCTCGCGATGACCGGGGTGAGCTTGTCCGTGTCGTTCTTGCCCATCGCGAACGAGATCGGACCACGGCCGCCGGTGTTCTCCGCCGAGGCATCGCCGGAGCCCGAGCCGCTGTCGCTCGAACAACCGGTGATCGCGAGCAGCGATGCGGCGGTTGCCGCGACCGCCGCACGGCGGACCGCCTTCGTATTCAGAACCATGGAGTATCTCCCCGGTAGTCGGTGGATCGGATCGGTCGGTTCGGCGCAGCACGAAACGCGCGACGCCGATGCCCGTGTCGTTGCCTACTGTGGCACGGAACACCGCCGAACCGAGACATTACGTCGAACCTGAATCGGTCAGGAATCTAGTCGAGCCTGCGGCCGTCCGCAGCGGAGAACAAGTGCAGCTCGGAGGGGTCGACGTGCAGCCGGACCTGCTGGCCCTTCTGCGGCGGGTTGCGCCAGTCGGCGCGGGCGACGACCTCGTGCGGGGCGCCTGCGAGGGTGGTCCGGCCGTAGATGTAGGCGTCCGAGCCGAGCTCCTCGACCACGTCCACCTCCATCGGGATGCCCCGGTCGGAGAACTCCAGGTGCTCGGGGCGGATGCCGAGCACCACCTCCGGCTCGTGCGCAAGGGCGAGGGCGCCGCGCGGCACCGGGATCACGGTCTCGCCGAACAGCACGCCGCCGTCCGTGACGGGCAGGGTGAACAGGTTCATCGAGGGCGAGCCCATGAAGCCGGCCACGAACATGTTGGCCGGCCGGGAGTAGAGCTCGCGCGGCGAGGCGCACTGCTGCAGCAGTCCGTCCTTGAGCACCGCGACCCGATCGCCCATCGTCATCGCCTCGACCTGATCGTGGGTGACGTAGACGGTGGTGGTGCCGAGCCGGCGCTGCAGCTGCGCGATCTGGGTGCGGGTCTGCACGCGCAGCTTCGCGTCAAGGTTGGAGAGCGGCTCGTCCATGAGGAACACCTGCGGCTGGCGCACGATCGCGCGGCCCATCGCGACGCGCTGCCGCTGGCCGCCGGAGAGCGCCTTCGGCTTGCGGTCGAGGTACTGCGAGAGGTCGAGGAGCTTCGCGGTGTCCTCCACCCGCTGGCGGATCTCCGCCTTCGGGGTGCCCGCCAGCTTCAGCGCGAAGCCCATGTTCTCGGCGACCGACATGTGCGGGTACAGCGCGTAGTTCTGGAACACCATCGCGATGTCCCGGTCCTTCGGCTCGGTGCCGGTGACGTCCTTGTTGCCGATCAGGATGCGGCCGGAGTCGACCTCCTCCAGTCCCGCGAGCATGCGCAGCGAGGTGGACTTGCCGCAGCCGGACGGGCCGACCAGGACGAGGAACTCGCCGTCCTCGATGTGCAGGTTCAGCTTGTCCACGGCCGGCGTGGTGGAGCCGGGGAACACGCAGCTGGTGGAGTCGTAGGTGACTGTCGCCATGAGTGTCGATCGATCCCTTCACCGGCAGGAACGTGCCGGACGATCCGAGTTGAGGGTGGTGCGCGGCCAGTATCGCAGAGCGCGCCGATGAGTTCCGCCGTCGAGGCGGGTCTACCTGTTCACACGCCCGATGGGCCCGATGGCAGGAGATTGTGCGATGCCCGGTGGCGACCTGACGCAGGAGCAGATCCGCCCGATGATCGCGGCGGAGCGGACGGAGCTGGCGGACCTGCTGGCGGGGCTGCCCGAGGCGGCCTGGGACTCCCCGACGCTCTGCGAGGGCTGGCGGGTCCGCGAGGTCGTCTCGCACATGACCATGGCGTACCGGTATTCGATGCTGCGGGTGGTGTTCGGGATCGCCAAGGCGGGCGGCAACTTCAACCGGATGGCCGACCGGGCGGCAAGGAGGGACGCGGCGGAGCTGACCTCGGGGCAACTCGTGGCCTCGCTCCGCGACAACGTGGACCATCCATGGAAGCCGCCGGGTGGCGGCTACGAGGGCGCGTTGTCGCACGACGTGATCCACGGCCTCGACATCACCACCGCGCTGGGGCTCGACCGCACGGTGCCCGCCGACCGTCTGCGCGTCGTCCTGGGCAGCCTGTCGACCAAGAACCTGAAGTACTTCGGCACCGACCTGCGCGGTGTCGAGCTGCGGGCAACCGACCTGGACTTCGCCATCGGGTCGGGAACGCCCGTCACCGGACACGCGCAGGACATCCTCCTCGCCCTCTGCGGACGGAGGCTTCCACACGATCGGCTGCGGGGCGAGCAGGCACCGCGGTTCACACAGCGGTTCAACGGGAAGGACTGATCATGACCGATGACTCCGAGCAGATCCGAAGCCTGATCGAACGCTGGGCGGTCGCGGTACACGAGGGGGACCTCGGCGCCTGATCCGCGCGCTGACCCGTGCGTCAGAGGTGTTCCGAGAAGAAGGCGGTGAGCTCGTCGACGGCCGGGTTCACGAATTCCGGGATGTCATAGAGGTCGATGTGGTTCGTGGTCGGCAGCCAGACGATCTTCTTCGGATCACCGGCCCTGTCGTACACCGCCTGAGCGCCCTCGGGACTGCAGAACTCATCGGTGGTGCCGTGCACCACGAGCAGCGGGGTTGGGGAGATCAGGTCGGCGGCGGCGAGGGTGTCGACCGTCATCGTCTGATACCCCGACGCGACGGTGACGGAGTTCTCCCAGTGGGGACTGTAGGAGCGTTCCGTGCCGTAGTACTCGAACGGCTCCGCACCCGCCATCGCCGCCGGCCCGCCGTCATCGGTCACCGCCTTCTGATAGACCGGCTGTCCGTCCTCGGTCCATGCGTGATCCCATATGTCCCGCAACGCTTCTCGGTAGGCACCGCCGCGACGGGCGAAGCTGCCCGGGGCACCGGGGTACGCGCCCGCCACGCAGGCCAGCGCGGCCACCCGGGGATCCTGGGCGGCGGCCTTGAGTGCGTACCCGCCACCCAGGCACACGCCCGTCAGGCCGATCCGTCCGAATCCCAGTGCGCCCAGGTGGCCGACGGCCGCGCGCAGGTCGGTCAGCTTGCCCGCGGCGTCCTCGTGCCTGCGGATCACACCACCGGACTCGCCGTAGTTCCGATGGTCGAAGGCCAGCGTGGCGAATCCGGCGCGCGCGAGGGCGTCGGCGTACGTGCCGACGACCTGTTCCTTCACCCCGGTGAACGGGCCGGTGAATGTCACCGCCCTGGTCGCCCCGGCCGGGCGGCGCAGGATTCCCACCAGGCCGGTGCCGTCCTCCGCGCGAAACTCGACACGCTCCGTGTTCACTGTGACCTCCCCGTCGGTTGCGGACACGATCGCCCGCCCGTGCTGATCCCGACACAGTAGGCGTCCGTCGACAAATCGGAGAGCCGTTGCCGCCCAGGATGAGTGGCACCTAAACTTCGTCGCCGTACCAGTCGGCGATGGGGGAGACCGCGTGGACCAGCCAGCACTCGACGGCGCCGATTCGGTGGCCGACGCTCCGACCGAACCTCCACCCGAGCAGCGGGTCGCGTGGGCCGAGCTGTTCTTCGACCTGATCTGGGTCTTCGCGGTCACCCAGATCGCCACCGCCCTGGCAGGCGCGCACGACATAGGCGAGGCGGCTCGCCTGATGCTGCTGTTCATGCCGCTGTGGTGGGGGTGGGTCGGCGCGACGCTGCTGGCGAACCGGGCGGGCGACCTCGTGGATCGGGCGCTGGGCCGGGTGGCGCTCTTCAGCGTCGCCGGCTGTGGGCTCCTGATGTCGGTGGCCGTCGGAGGGGCGTTCGGCGACCGCGCCCTTGTCTTCGCCGCCGGCTATGTCGTGCTCCGACTCCTGTTGTGGGCCTTCTCCTGCCGACTTCCCGGCGGGTCCGCCCGACTCCGGTTGGAGCCCTTCGCCGTGGCCGCCTTCGTCGCCGCGCCGCTGTTCCTGCTCGGCGCCTTCCTCGACGGACCATGGCGGATCGCCGCGTGGACCGCGGCCGCCCTGATCGAACTGATCGAACTGATCGCCCCGCGGGTGCTGCCCGCGGGCATGAACCACGTCCGCATCGAGACCGCGCACCTGCCGGAGCGGTTCGGGCTGTTCCTGATCATCGCGCTGGGCGAGACGGTGGTCGCGGTCGGCGGCCAGGCCGCCGGGATCGACCTCGACGGGCCCACCTACGCCGCCTTCGCGCTCGCGTTCCTCATCATCGTCCTGCTGTGGTGGACGTACTTCCACTACGGCGCCCCCGCCGTGCGCCACAGCCTGGAGCACAGTCCCGAGCAGGCTCGCATCGTCACCGATGTCTTCAGCTACGCCCACCTCATCTACGTCACCGCGATCATCATGATCGCCGTTGGCCTGAAGAAACTGCTCGCCTATCCGCTGTCCGTGCCGCACTCGTTCCCCGAGCTGCTGCTCGCCCCCGGCGTGGCGCTGTACCTGTTCGGGTTCTGCTACGCCCGGTGGCGGATGTTCGGGGCGGCCACCCTGCAGCGGTCCGCCGCGGCCCTCGCCTGCTGCGCGATCGCGGTGGCGGCGCCGCTGCTGCCTGCCATCGCCACCGCCGCGCTGGTCCTCGCGGTCCTGCTCGCGCTGAACGGATACGAGGCCTGGATCGTCACCACCCACCGGCCGCTCCCGCTCCTTCGCCTGCCACGGATCGCGCGGCGCGAAACGCAGCTCTGACGCGCTGCGCCTGAACGGTCGCGGAGGACTGCGGGGTCGGGCCCTTCGGACTACCGTGGGATCCGGCCTTCCTCGACGAGTCAGGAGTGCAGATGACCCACGGATTTCGCATCGGCGTCCAGCTCCAGCCGCAACACGCCCCCGACTACGGCCTGATCCGCGACGCGGTACTGCGGTCAGAGGACGCGGGCGTCGACATCGTCTTCACCTGGGACCACTTCTATCCGCTCTACGGCGACCCCGACGGCGCCCACTTCGAGTGCTGGACGATGCTCGCCGCCTTCGCGGAGCAGACCGAGCGGGTGGAGATCGGCGCGCTGGTCAGCGGCGGCGGCTACCGGAACCCGGACCTGCTCGCGGACATGGCCCGCACGGTCGACCACATCAGCAGCGGGCGGCTCATCCTCGGCATCGGGGCGGGCTGGTTCGAGAAGGACTACGACGAGTACGGCTACGAGTTCGGCACCGCGGGGCACCGATTGAAGCTGCTCGGCGAGACCCTGTCGCGGATCTCGGCACGGCTGGACAGGCTCAACCCGGCCCCCACCCGGCACATCCCGGTCCTCATCGGCGGCGGCGGCGAACGCAAGACGCTGCGCCTGGTCGCCGAGTACGCCGACGTGTGGCACAGCTTCGCCGACCTCGACGCGTTGCGGCACAAGTCGCAGGTGCTGGCCGAGCACTGCGCGGCCGTCGGCCGCGAACCCGCGCGGATCGAGCGGTCGGTCGCCTGGCCCGGCCCGGAGGCCGCGCAGGATTTCCTCGATGCGGGCGTCACCCTGTTCACCGTCGGTACCGGTGGACCCGACTACGACCTGTCCACGGTCATGGAGGCGCTGCGCTGGCGCGCCGACCGGCTGCCCGAGCCGATCGAGGGCCTGGCCTGAGCAGCCTCCTTCACCGAACAGAAAGGTTCCCGGGTCCCTGACCCCGGCGCCGCTAGGCTCCTCAGCATGGTTCGTCCACATGTCGTGAAGAGTCGGGTGCTCATCGCCCTGCTGGCGCTGCTCGCGTTGACGCTGACCGGGTGCGGTGGTGGCGACGATTCGGCCACCTCGGCCACCGACCTGTGCGCCCCGCCCGGCGTCGGCAGCGCCTCGGCCGCACCCACCAACCTGGACGCCGCCGCCGCGACGTCCACGGAGGATCGGTACACCACACCGACCACCAAGCCGCTCGACCAGATCGACACCGGCGCGCTCGGCCTGGCCACCCCCGGCAAGCTCAGCGTCGGCACCCTGTCCGACGCGCCGCCGAGCATCTGCGTCGACTCCTCCGGAAGCTTCACCGGCTACGACAACGAGCTGCTCAAGGCCGTCGCCGCCAAGCTCGGCCTGCAGATCGAGTTCTCCGGCACCGAGTTCGCCGGGCTGCTCTCCCAGGTCGCGACGAACCGATTCGACGTCGGGTCGTCCTCGATCACCACCACCGACGAGCGGCGCAAGACCGTCGGTTTCACCAATGGCTACGACTTCGGCTACTTCTCGCTGGTGGTGCCGAACGGCAGCGCCATCCACGGGTTCTCCGACCTGAACGCCGGCACCCGGATCGGGGTCGTGCAGGGCACCGTCCAGGACGACTACGTCGTGAACACGCTTGGGCTCGACCCGGTGAAGTTCCCCGACTACAACACCGCGTACGCGAACCTCAAGACCGGCCAGATCGACGCGTGGGTGGCCCCGTCCCAGCAGGCGGAGGGCGCGATCAAGCCCGGCGACCCCACCTCGATCGTGCAGAACACCTTCAGCCTCAACAACTTCGTCGGCTGGGCCGTCAACAAGGACAACCAGCCCCTGATCGACGCGCTCAACTCCGGGCTGGACGCGGTGATCGCCGACGGCACCTGGGCGTCGCTGTACTCGGACTGGGTGCCCCGTGAGCTGCCCGAGGGCTGGAAGCCGGGCAGCAAGGCGGCGCCGGAGCCGGAGCTGCCTGACTTCGCCGCGCTGGCCAAGCCGGAGACACCGGGATCCGAGCAGTCGCAGACCGCCCAGCAGTCGACGCTCGCCCAGCTCGGCGCCACCTTCTTCGACTGGGATCTGTACCGCCAGGCCATCCCGGACCTGCTCAAGACCGGCCTGCCCAACACGGTGATCCTCGCCGTCACCTCGGGTGTGATCGGCACCGTGGCTGGCATGCTGCTCGCGGTCGCGGGCATCTCGCGCACCCGCTGGCTGCGCTGGCCGGCGCGGGTGTACACCGACGTCTTCCGCGGTCTGCCCGCGGTCGTGATCATCCTGATCATCGGCCTTGGCGTCGGACCGGTGGTCAAGGGTCTGACCGGCAACAACCCGTACTGGCTCGGCGCCGCCGCGCTGGCCCTGCTGGCAGCCGCCTATATCGGCGAGATCTTCCGCTCCGGCATCCAGAGCGTAGAGCCGGGGCAGCTGGAGGCGGCCCGCGCGATCGGCTTCAGCTACCGCCGGGCGATGACCCTGGTGGTGATCCCGCAGGGCGTCCGCCGGGTGCTGCCCGCGCTGATGAACCAGTTCATCTCGCTGATCAAGGACTCCTCGCTGATCTACTTCCTCGGCCTGCTGGCGACCCAGCGGGAGCTCTTCGCGGTCGGGCGCGACCTCAACGCGCAGACCGGGAACCTGTCGCCGCTGGTGGCCGCCGGCCTGTTCTACCTGGCGCTGACGATCCCGCTCACCCACCTGGTGAACTACATCGACCGGCGCCTGCGGACCGGCAGGGCCGACACCTCCGGCACACTCGACCCGCTCGAACAAGCCATCGTCGTGGAAAGGGGATAGCCCGTGACCACCGCGACCAATTCGGTCTCGCTGACCGGCACCGACCTGCACTTGTCCTTCGGCACGAACAAGGTGTTGCGCGGCGTCGACATCCACGTCGACGCAGGCAAGACCACATCGGTCATCGGCCCGTCCGGCTCCGGCAAGTCGACGCTGCTGCGGGTGCTCAACCGCCTGCACGAGCCCGAACAGGGCGACATCCTGCTCGACGGCCGATCGGTGCTCGGCGACAACCCGGACACCCTGCGGCAGCGGATCGGCATGGTGTTCCAGCACTTCAACCTGTTCCCGCACCGCACCGTGCTCGACAACATCGCCCTCGGACCCCGGAAGCTGCGAGGGCTGTCGAAGGAGCAGGCACGCGCGGTCGCCCTCGAACAGCTCGAGCTGGTGGGGCTGGCGGAGAAGGCACAGTCCCGGCCGGGCAACCTGTCCGGCGGCCAGCAGCAGCGGGTCGCGATCGCCCGGGCTCTGGCGATGAAGCCGGAGATCATGTTCTTCGACGAGGCCACCTCCGCGCTGGACCCGGAGCTCGTCAAGGGCGTGCTGGCGCTGATGACGGACCTGGCGTCCGGCGGCATGTCGATGGTCGTCGTCACGCACGAGATGGGTTTCGCCCGTTCGGTTTCCGACACCGTGCTGTTCATGGACCGCGGGGTGGTGGTGGAGACCGGCAAACCGGAGGCGCTCTTCGACGACCCACAGACCGAGCGCCTGCAGGCCTTCCTCTCCCAGGTGCTGTAGCGCTTACGCGAGAGGTCGATAGACCTTGATCGCCCACACGATCACAGACTCTATCGACTGCGATTCCAGTAGTCGGCATCGACGTTGACCCCTAACAAATCACCTCCGGAGCAGCGTCTCACTGACCTTCACTAAAAATCATGTAGGTGCAAACATGAAGGCTCACGGCCCTAGCCAAAGATGCGCTAGGGCCGCGAACCTCGAACTCCTTTATGAAAGCACCCTCCTCCGGCAGATATATTCGCGCACTGATCGTCTATCCGATTAGGTTGCGATGTCCACTCGATTGCGGAATTCATCAAAAACGGAGGCGTTCGCGCGTTTGGTCGATGCAACGACGGACCGGAAGGCGCTGACATTGTTCTTTACGATCTCTCGTCGCCTCACACCACCATTATCGAATGCAGGCCCCAGCTGACTAGGCGCAAAAGGCAATAGTGCATCGACTAGCGGCATCCAGTATTTGGTTGCCTCCTCAGGGCTAACACGCTTGCCGAAAGATAGCGCAAAAGTATTTGGGAGTGCTCGACCCAAGTAAATCTCAGCAACGTTTGCAATACCGGCAACAAGAAGATAGAGTGAACCCCGTTTCCGCAGGTAGTCAAGTGCCTCCTTGTCATCCGACGTTTGCGCCGCCGCCGGCAGGCCCGTCAGATCAGCCTTCGTTTGAGCAACTGCACGCCATAGCGAATAACAGAAGACGATATGTGCTGCAGTGGTATGGTCTGAGAAATACCGTGCATATACTTCGTCGTTGTCCCAGATGCTACTGAGATTATGATATGCGGTAGTCGGATCCTGATGGAATGCCGCCAAAGACTGAGCAGCAGTATCCGATGCAATTAGATTCGATGGTTTTCGCGCCCTGTCATCGCTCCCACCGCGCCTTGCTCCGAGATAGGTCGCATCTGGGATCTTCTTGAAATCTTCACGCAATCGCTTTTGTATGCGATCTCCGCTTCGAAAATCTGAGGGCTTGATCTGATTCTGACTATTGTTGTATCGGATAATGTTCTGAACGAGATCAGGATTGCTGGCCTGGACAAACCTGATTAGAACACGGGCTTCATCCAACGCAGATAGCTCTACGCGCGCAAGCGAGCCCGTTGTCTGCGCTCCATTTACCACCGCAATCCCCGACAGGCTGAGGCTACTGTTAGGTTCATCCGCACTTATCGAATTGACGAGCGCGGTAACCCCGTTGTTGAATGCCCAAAATCTTCCCGGATGGTTCCGGGCTGTCTCTTCAATCCCAAAGTTAATGTTGAGCGCTGTACGACGGCGCGGCATATATCCACGCACGTTTGCCGAAAAGAGCCTGTCACCATGCTTATCGAATAGACCGTGCAGCCACGTTGCGGGCACTGATGTACAGACCGCCTCCCAACCGTCCCCAGTCTCCGAAAACCAACTGGTCGCAGGGACATCCAGATCATCGGTTACCAAAATTGGACTTTTGGTACTCGCGTACCAATCGTTGAGGGTCGCACTTCCAACCTCAAGATAACGAACTTCGACCTGATGATCGGGATAGCATTGCGACAATAGCGCCTTCGCTGAATGAGTTGCCCTGTCAAGCTCGTCTGCAACGTTCTTTGATTCGGGCAGGTTGTGCGAATACCAAAGCTCTACAACGTCAACCTCGCCCGCTTCAATCGCTTCATGAAGATCTTCAGCGGCAGCTCGAAGGCTGACTCCCAAATCATCGGCACGCTGATTTCCCAACACCCAGGACGCTGCGATGCCCAGATCCGCAGCTTTGTTCGAGGGCGCCGACGCCTTTGAAGAATCGCCCGCAAAGTAACCTTGCGCGAGCACCGCGGTTCGCGTTTCTGCATCGATATATACTAGATCACACTTTCGGTCTTTCGATCCATCTGTAATCGCACTCGCCGCAACTGTTGCTATATCATCAATTCCGAATCGCAATTCGAGAGCAAACAGTAAAAGCCCGTTTGGATTGAACTGCTGAAGATCGGCCCTGCTGGAAAAAGCCTGCAGCGCATTGGTCATTCGCTAACACCACTTTCGTCGACACAAGAATAGATCGCCAGCATACAACTGAGTTAGTATCACCGCTTGAAATTCACCCACTGAAGTAATCGTTCTACGGAAACGGCCAGCTACCACCACGACCACGACGTCCAGGACACCATCACTCCTGCCCTGGAATGGGCGAGGGCGCGCGCGTGGAACTGGCGGACCCGAGTCCGCGGGCATGCCGATTTGCCTGCGACTGAACCGTCACCGCCAGGACGATTGCGGCTGTACCCAAACATCGTTGATCGGCAGCCGATCTGGGTGGCCCGTTAGGGCACCCTCATTGTCCGGTCGTTCACTTTGCCGTTCCTTTGCCCTCGCTTAAGACTTCTACGGTCTCCCGAGTTGAACCTTCGATCAGGAGAACCACGTGAAGCTCAAGCCCCTCGCGCTGTTTGTCAATCACGACGGCAAATCATCGCGGGCATCGATCACCTGCCAGTACAAGTGCGGCAATGCCTGCTCGCACGAGGTGCCCAACACCTCCGGCGGTGAGTACTTCGGCGACATCGTGCGCGCCGCGATGTCGCGGCGCGGGCTGCTCAAGTCCGGCGCCGTCGCGGTGCTGGCGGTCGGTGCGGGCGGCGCGTTGGTCGCGTGCTCCGACAACTCCGGCAGCGGCTCGGCCGGGGGCTCCACGACGGCGGCGGCGGGCGGCGGCGCGGCCCCGGGCGGCACCGCGTTCACCGCGGTCGCACCGAACACCGAGGACGCCGTCGTGGTGCCCGAGGGCTACGAGCAGGCCGTCGTGATCCGCTGGGGCGACCCGGTGCTGCCCGGCGCGCCCGCTTTCGACTTCGCCAACCAGACGCCGCAGGCGCAGGAGATGCAGTTCGGCTTCAACAACGACTTCGCCGGCCTGCTCCCCGTGGAGGGCCAGCCGAACACCTATCTGCTGGTGGTCAACCACGAGTACACCACCGAGCCCTTCATGTTCACCGGCTACGACCCCGCGAACCCCACCCTCCAGCAGTTCCAGACCGCGATCGCCGCGCACGGCCTTTCCGTCGTCCAGGTCAAGGGCGAGGCCGGAACAGGTAGGCTCACACCGGAATTCGGTCCGAACAACCGCCGTATCACCGCGAACTCGGAGTTCCTGGTGACCGGGCCCGCCGCGGGCAGCGACCTCCTCAAGACCACCGCCGACCCCACCGGCACCCGGGTGACCGGGACGCTCAACAACTGCTCCGGTGGCGTCACCCCATGGGGCACGGTGCTCTCCGGCGAGGAGAACTTCAACCAGTACTTCGCCAACGCCGATCAGGTCACCGACCCGACCGTCGCGGCCAGGCTGAAGCGGTACGGCATCGAGGGCGGGGCGAGCGAGCGGAAGTGGGAGCGCTTCGATCCCCGCTTCGACCTCGTGCAGGAGCCGAACGAGGCGAACCGCTTCGGTTACGTCGTCGAGGTGAACCCGTGGGATCCGGCGTCCACCCCGATCAAGCACACCGCGATGGGCCGCTTCAAGCACGAGGCCGCGACCATCTACGTGACCGACGACGGCACTGTGGTCGCCTACAGCGGCGACGACGAGCGGTTCGACTACATGTACAAGTTCGTGTCCGCGCGAAAGATGATGCCCGGCAACGGCCAATCCAGCATGCGGCACAACCTGACCATCCTCGACGCAGGCACGCTGTACGTCGCCAAGCTGACCGGCGACGAGCCGGACCAGATCGACGGCTCCGGCAAGCTGCCGTCCTCCGGGCGCTTCGCAGGCAAGGGCGAGTGGATTCCGCTGCTGCGCACCGGCGAGGACGGCAAGGCCGAGTCCCTGGTAGACGGGATGAGCACGGAGGAGGTCGCGGTGTTCACCCGGATCGCCGGCGACAAGGTGGGCGCCACGAAGATGGACCGCCCAGAGGACTTCGAGCCCAACCCGAAGACCGGCAAGGTGTACGTCGCGCTGACCAACAACACCAAGCGCGGCGAGGAGGGCAAGCCCGCCGCCGACGAGCCGAACCCCCGCAACAACAACAAGAACGGGCAGGTCCTCGAGATCGAGGACGAGCACGCAGGCACCGGTTTCACGTGGAACCTGCTGCTGGTCTGCGGCGATCCCGCGGCAGCCGACACCTACTTCGGTGGGTTCGACAAGACGCAGGTCAGCCCGATCTCCTGCCCCGACAACCTGGCGTTCGACCCGCACGGCAACCTGTGGATCTCCACCGATGGCAACGCGCTGAAGTCGAACGACGGCCTGTTCAGCGTGGTACTCGACGGCGACCGGCGCGGCGAGACCAAGCAGTTCCTCACCGTCCCGAAGGGCGGCGAGACCTGCGGACCGATCATCGGCGAGTCCCGCGTCGTGGTCTGCGTGCAGCACCCGGGTGAGCTCGACGGCGCCAGCGCCGACAAGCCGGCCTCGCACTGGCCGGACGGCGGCGACAGCCAGCCCCGGCCGTCGGTCGTCGCGGCCTGGAAGTCGGGCGGCGGGCGGGTCGGCGTCTGACCCTCGCGAACCCTGGGCGCCCTCCGGTTCTCCGGAGGGCGCCCTTTCGTGTCCGAGGTGGGGCAGGCTGTACCTCAGATCCGGTAGTCAGGGGGATCGTCGCACCCGTCGCGCGTCAATAGCGTCGGTGCCGAGAGTTATCGGGCGACAATCGAGGAGAACCCCACCATGAGAAGCAGACTCGTAGCCTCCGGGCTCGCCGTCGCGGTCACCGCCCTGCTCGTCGGCGCGACGCCCGCGCTCGCGCAGCCGCAGGCACCCGCCACCGCCACCGGCGCGGCGGTGCAGCAGGCGATGGACCGCATCCTCGCGAACGGTGCGGTCGGTGTACAGGTCCGGACGACGTGGGACGGACGGACCACGACCGCCACCGCCGGTTCGAGTGTGCTCGGCACGCCATGGGCGGTTCCCGACGACGGCCGGTTCCGGATCGGCAGCGTGACCAAGACGTTCGTCGCCACCGTGCTGCTGCAGCTGGTGGAAGACGAACGGGTCGAGCTGGACGCGCCGGTGGCCCGGTACCTGCCCGGCCTGTTGCCCGACGGCGACACCATCACCGTCCGGATGCTGTTGCAGCACACCAGCGGGCTGTACAACTACACCGATTCCCTCCCGCTGGACGACGGCGAGTTCCTCAGCATCCGGTTCCGGCCCTACACCCCGAACGAGCTGGTGGACCTGGCGACGAGCAAGCCTCTGAACTTCGCGCCCGGAACCGACTGGGCCTACTCCAACACCAATTACATCGTGCTTGGCATGCTGATCGAGAAGGTGACCGGACGATCCTGGGACACCGAGGTCGCCGCTCGGATCACCACACCGCTCGGGATGCTCGCGACCAGCGCCCCGCACGGCAGCGTGTTCATCCCCGGACCGCACGCCCGCGGCTACCACCCCGTCGCGGGGGTGCCGGTGGACACCACCGAACTCGACCCGAGCTGGGGCGGCGCCGCGGGCGAGATGATCTCCACCACCTCCGACCTGGACCTCTTCCTGACCGCACTGGCCGACGGGCGTCTCCTGCGGCCCGCCCAGCTCGCCGAGCTGACCTCCGCCCGGTCGATCACCGACGGGCACGGCTACGGGCTGGGCGCCCAGTCCAGGAACACCCCGTGCGGGGTGACGGCATGGGGTCACAGCGGCGGCATCCCCGGCTACACCACCCTCGCCTTCACCACCCTCGACGGCAGCAGGCGGATGGAGGCGTCGGTGACCAATGGTCTCGGCCCCGACTCCGAGGACGCCGTCTACGGGATCGTGGACGCGGCCATCTGCGGCTGACCCGCCCTCGGTCAGCGGGCGCGCTCCAGCCGATCCCGGAGCTCGCCCGCGGCCGCGGTGACGGCGGTCAGGTCCGCCGGTTGCACGATCTCGCGGGTGGCGTCCGCCTCGAGCAGCCCGAGCTGAAACCCGATCGCGGTGAGGCGACCGTCATCGGTGGTGGCCGCCGCGCTGTCCCGCAACAGCCGGATCAGCGCGAGCGCGACGGTGGGCTCGCGCGCGCCGTAGCGCCGGATCTGGGCGCAGGCCAGATCGAGATAGTCGGCGAAGGTGTAGGCGGGGACCGTGACCGTGCGGCCTCCCGGGCCGGCCGGCAATACGAGCGACCCGAGGTCCCGACGGGAGAGCGAGGACATGATCGCGGTGAGGTGATCCAGTGCCTGGACCGCCGTGTACGGGTCGTTGATGGCGGGGGACAACGCCTTCGAGGCGACGTCGACGAGCTGACGCATGCCGAGCGCGGCGTCCTGCTCGAGTGTCCGCTCGAACCCGATCCGCACGGACTGCTCGACCGCGCGGCCGACCCCCACCGCGTCGAAATCGCGGCCGGCCTCGCTCCACACCCAGGCCAGCGGGGTGGATCCGGCGGCGATGTGGTCCCCGACGCGGGGCGCGATCTTGATGGTCACCCCGTGCCGTGCTGCGTGCCCGACCAGCTCGTCCGGGTGCACCGCCTGCACGTAGCCGGTGCGGCTCGAGGGCACCACCGTCGCCGACGGCGGCGGGTCAGGGAGCGCCGACGGCGCCGTGGTGCCCGGCAGCCCGTGCCGCACCACCTCGCGCGTGTTCCGCTCCACCGTGCGCATGACCTCGTCGATCTGCAGCGAATGGGTCAGGTGGTGGATCTCGTAGACCAGCGCGCCCAGGCTGAGGAACAGCAGCACCATCGCCCAGCTCACCGCGAACCGCGGATAGTCCGCGGTCCGGCTGCCCGCGGACACGCCAACCGTGTAGAGCCCGGCGATGCTGTACGCGAAGGTCGCGACGAAGACGCTGAGCACCACCTGATTCGGGCGGTCACGCAGGAAGTTGCGCAGGATCCGCGGCGAGAACTGGGTGGACGAGAGCTGCAGCGCCACCACGGTGAGCCCGAGGGTCAGCGCGATGACGGTGATCATCGTGCCCGCCGTGCCGATGAGCAGCGTGCGGGCGTCATCGGGGGTGCCCTGGAACGCCAACCGGTGCATCCAGGTGCCGGGGCGGGTGTTCACGGACGACAGGATCGACCCGAGGGCCAGCGCCAGCACCACGGCTATGGCGGGTAGCACCCACAGCGCGCCGCGGAGATACTCCCAGGCTGCCTCGCGCCTGCGCACCCCCGAAGCGTACGCCCGCCGATCGCGCTGCGCGGATGGCCGATCCGTGACCTCGGGAGCCGAACGGCGAGCTCAGAACGGAACGGGACCTCAGGAACCGAACGGGTTGGCGGAGCTGCCGAAGTCGCCGAGGCCGCCGCCGTAGATGTTGAGGTCCACGTTGCCGTTCACGCCGGGGATCCGGCCCGTGCTGGTGTACTGCCAGAACGTCCAGTGCCGCCAGCCGCCGGGCAGCGGGCCGGGCTCGTCCCTGCCGTTGTAGTCGGCGATCCAGAGCGGGTAGTTGGAGAACTCCGTGGTGTTCGCCATCGCGGTGCGCCAGAAGTTCGGGTACGTGTAGATGATCGGCTGCTTGCCGGTGAGCGCCTGGACGGAGTTGAGGTAGCGGCGCGTCCAGTCGATCACCGCGGCGGGCGGCAGGCCCTTGGCGTCCTCGATGTCGAGCACCGGCGGCAGTCCGTCGCCCCCGATCACCGGGAACGACGTCGATGCGAAGAACGCGGCCTGCGCCTCGGGCGACTCCCGGACGTCGGCGTAGTGGTAGGCGCCGCGGGACATCCCGGCCGCGCGCATGCCGATCCCGTCCTGCACGAAGAACGGGTTGACGTACCAGAGTCCCTCGGTGGCCTTGACCATCGCGAACTCGTGGCCGGAGGCGCGGACGGCGAACCAGTCGATGCCCGACCCGCCTGGGTGTTGCCACGAGGCGACGTCGGGACCGTTGTACGGTTCGGCGCTCGCGGTGCCAGGCACGGCGAAGGCGAGGGCACCGGCCAGCAGCACCGGGACCAGGCGGGTGACGGCTCGGACACGCTTACGACTCGACGACGTCATCGCCCGAGACTAAACCGATATTTCGGACACGACCACGAAACCGAGGATGAACTTTTGGCGTCGGCCCGCCCGCGTCACCCGCAGTTCGACATCACGGTCTCGGCATAGTGCGTCAGGGCTGCGACCTTCTGGCCCAGCGGCTCCGTGTCCTGCGCGACGCTGTAGGGGTCGCGGAAGCCGACGATCACGTCGGTCACGCCCTTGTCCTCGAGTCGCCTGATCCCGTCGACCGTGTAGGCCTGTGGCGAGATCACGTGGATCTCGAACGGGCTGTTCTCCGTGCCCTCCTCCCGGCGCATCCGCTGCAGCTTCGCGAGCAGGACGTCGAGTTCCTCGTCGCCGCCGCCCGCATGCATCCACCCGTCGCCCCGGACCACCGCGCGCCGGAGCGCGGCGTCGCTGTGCCCGCCGACGAGGATCGGGATGGGCTCGCTCGGTACCGGGCTCAGCTTGATCGCGGGCAGGTCGAAGATCTCGCCGTGGTACTCGAAGTAGTCACCGCTCACCAGACCGCGAAGGATGTCGATCGCCTCGTTGGTCCGCTTGCCGCGCCGCTCCCACGGCACGCCCAGCACCTCGAAGTCGTCCGGCCACGGGCTCAGACCGATTCCGAGGCTCAGCCGGTTGTTGATCATGTAGGCCACCGAGGTGGCCTGCTTGGCGACGAGGACCGGGGGACGGATCGGCAGCTTCAGCACGAAGGTGGTGAAGCGCAGCGTGGTCGTCGCCATCCCGAGCGCGGTGGCGAGGACGAACGCCTCGACGAACGCCTTGTTCTCGAGGAACTCCCTGCTTCCGTCGGGCGTGTAGGGATAGACCGAATCGGATTCCTTCGGATAGCAGAGGCTGTCCGCGATCGACATCCCGTGATAGCCGGCCTCCTCCGCCGCCTGCGCGAGCGGCACATAGAAAGCCAGGTCGGTCATGGCCTCGGCATAGGTGAATCGCACAGCCCTGCTCCTTCGGTCCGGTGTGGTCTACGTCATACCTGACCCGACGCACCCGGGGTACCGAATCCCGACCTCCCGCCCAGCGAGACGAAATCGGCGGGTGGGTTCAGCCGAGCCAGTCCAACACCGCGGCCGCGGTCCAGGACTGCTGCATGCTGCCCAGCGGTGCACCGGTGAACGGCTCGTAGTACTCGGCGAAGCTGCCGTCGGCGGCCTGTCGCAGGCCCTCCGCCCGCAGGTGTCGGGCCCGCTCGGCCCACCCGCGGCGGGCGAACGCCCAGGAGAACAGCCAGGTCATCACCGGCCACACCGGGCCGCGCCAGTATTCGCGCGGCCGGAAGTCGCCCGAGACCGGCGAGGTCGACGGCGGCACCGCGTACCGAAGATCCGGATGACCGCAGAACCGCGGTCCCTCGAAGATCCGCACCAGCGCGCGCTCGGCGTCGCGGTCCAGCCCGCCGCACAGCAGCGGGGCGAACATCGCGAGCGTCTCGGTGGGGATCCAGCGCCCCGACCGCAGGTCGAAGTCGCGGGCGGCGCCCGAACGCGGGTCCGTGGTGGCGATGGTGCCCCGCTGGAACTTCTCGGCCCAGTACCGCAGGTCCCGGACATCGGACTTCGGCGCCGAATGCTCCTCGCCGATGGTGGCGAGAACGTCGCAGGCGAGCGAGAAGACGGCGCTGACGAACACGTCCTCGACGGCGAAGCTCATCGTGGACGCCAGCTCGGCGTCGTCGTAGCGCGCCAACTTCATCTCCTCGAGCAGCCACAGGTAGCGGTCGTACTCGGCGTTCGAGGGCCGCTGCGTTGGGTCGGAGATGATCGCGGTGTCCTCGCGCAGATAAGGCGGCACCGGTCCCGGAATGACGTTCGCGTACGCGGCATCCCAGCGTGGCGAGTTGTCCATGCCGGACTCCCAGCCGTGGTACAGGCTGATTCGTCCGTTGTCCTTCGGGTCACGGGCGGTCGCGAGCCACCGGTGCCAGCGCACCAGGTCGCCCCAGCGCCGGTCGAGGAACTCCTCGGCCACCGCCCGGGTGCTGCGACCGTGCCTGCGGGAGTGGTCGAGGATGCGCTGGACCGCGATCGCGTGCACCGGCGGCTGTGTGATGCCCGAGGTCTGCGGGACGACGGGGGCCGTCGCCGCCAGATCCCCGCAGGCCCAGCGCGCGGGTCCGGGGAAGTACCCGTCGACGCCGTTCGCGAACACGATGTGCGGGATCATTCCGTTGCCCCACTGCGCGGACAGCAGCGTGTCCAGCTCGACGACGGCCCGCTCCACGCTCAGCGGCGCCAGTCCGACCGCGACGAACGCCGCGTCCCAGCTCCACATGTGCGGGTACAACCGCGGCGCCGCGCTGGTCATGGTGCCCAGGTCGTTGCCGCGCAGCAGGTACGCGGCCCGGGCCGCGAGCTGCGTCGGGATGAATCCGGGATCGGCGGCCATCGTCCTAGTTTGCGTCCGCCGCGCCGATTGCGCCCGTCGGGGTGACGTCTCGGGCCTTCCTTGGTGAGAAATGCCCACACCCGGGGTCCGTCGCACCACCCCAAGGGTCCGTAGTCACCGGGGCCGCGGCCAACAAGTGTTGAGGAAGTTCCCAGCGCACCCCGAACTCGTCATTCGACAGCATCGTGCACCCCGAGGAAAGAGCCCCCGTGTATCCCGATTTCGTTTCACACGTCCGCGCCCAGGCCGACGTTCACGGCGACACCCGCTTCTACGCCTACCACCGCGAGGTCGGGCTCGAGCTGGTCGAGGAGGTTCTCAGCTTTCGCGAGATCGACCGCAGGGCCAGGGCAACGGCCGCTTGGCTGTCGCAGCGTCCGGAGGCCGACCGACCGGTCCTGCTGCTGTACCTGGACAGCATCGACTTCCTGCCCGCCTTCCTCGGCTGCTTGTACGCGGGAGTCATCGCCGTGCCCGCCCCGCTGCCGCACGACCAGCAGAGCACACAGCGGGTCGCCGGGATGCTCGACGACGCCGACATCGGCCTCGTCCTCACCACCTCCGCCTACGCGGAGCTCCTGACCGCGTGGATCGCCGACAACGGGCGCGCCGAGACGGTGTCCTGCGTGTACACCGACGCCGACGACCTGGGCGACGCCGAATCATGGCGGATGCCCGACCTCGACGGAGACACGGTGGCCTTCCTGCAGTACACGTCCGGTTCGACGAGCGAACCCAAGGGCGTCATGGTGACCCACGGCAACCTGCTGCACAACGAGGCGACCATCGCGGCGACGGTCGGCTTCGACGACGCGGCGACCGGGGTCAGCTGGCTTCCGCACTTCCACGACATGGGCCTGATCTCGATGCTGCTGCCCCTCTACGCCGGGGGTGACCTCGTGTTCATGTCCCCGTTGGCCTTCCTCAAGCGGCCGGTCCGCTGGCTGGAGATGATCGACCGCTACCGCGCCGAGTTCACCCTCGCACCGAACTTCGCCTACGAGCTGGTCGCCCGGCGCGCGACCGACGAGCAGTTGGCCGGGCTCGACCTGTCCTCGCTCCGGGTTGCCCTCAACGGTGCGGAGCCGATCCGGTCCCGCACCCTCGACGCCGTGATCGAGCGGCTCGGGACCGCTGCATTCCCGCCGAACGCGTTCGTCACCGCGTACGGCATGGCCGAGCTGACGCTGCTCGCCACCGCGAGCCGGGTCGGCGACCCGCCGGTCCGCATCGACGTCGACGCGGCGGCCCTGGAACGCAACGTGGCCGTACTGACCACCGACGACACCGGCGTCCGGCTGGTCAGCAGCGGACCCCCGCGGGATCTCGACATCCGCATCGTGGACCCAAACACCGGAATAGCGCTGCCGGACAACCGAGTCGGCGAGATCTGGGTTCGGGGAGCGAGCGTCACCGCCGGTTACTGGAACCGCCCGGACGAGACCGAGGCCAGGTTCGGCGCCGAGCTGGCGGGGGAGGGGGCGTACCTGCGCACCGGGGACCTCGGCCTGCGCCACCAGTGCCACATCTTCGTCACTGGCCGGCTGAAGGATCTCCTGATCATCAACGGGCGCAACCTCTATCCCCAGGACATCGAAGAGGTCGTCCGTGACGTTCATCCCGCTCTCGCCGGGACCGCCGGGGTGGCTCTCTCGATCGACGCCGGTCAGCAGGAGCGACTGCTGGTGATCCAGGAGGTCCGGACCGCGCTGCTCGACGGCGCCTCCCTGGCCGAGGTCACCTCGCTGATCAAGGTCGCGGTGTCCCGACATTTCGACGTACCCGCCCCCGATGTTGTCCTGGTCGATCGTCGGGGTGTGCACCGCACGACCAGCGGCAAGGTTCAGCGCCGCTCCATGCGCACGTCGTTCCTGGAGAACCGGATCCACCCGCTGCTCCACGAAGACATCGCCACAACCGTGCAACGGCTGCGCGGCTCCGCGTAAACGCGGTCCGCTGCCACTCACCCCGGAACCACGAGGAGTACCCCCATGTCCAACACAATCTCCACCCCCACCGCCGCCGCTCTCGCGCCGATCACGCGCTGGCTCGTCGAACGGGTCGCCGGCTACCTCGACGTCCCCGCCCGGGACATCGATCCGACGACGCCTCTCGCCGAGATCGGGATCGATTCGGTATTCGCACTGAGCCTGTGCGGCGACGTCGAGGAGAGGTGGCGGATCCCGGCGGATGCCACCCTGGTCTTCGACTACCCCACGATCGCGGAGATCGCCGGATACCTCGCGGACGAGCTCGCGCCGAAAGCGGCGGCATCATGACCGACATCGCGATCGTCGGACTCGACTGCCGGTTCCCGCAGGCCCCGAACCCGGAAGCGTTGTGGGCGTTGCTGATGGACGGTGCGGACGGCATCACCGAGATCCCCGCGCAACGGTGGCGCGCCGACGACTTCTATGACCCGGAGGGCGGCCCCGGCAGCGTCAACAACCGGAGCGGCGGCTTCCTGAGCGACGCCGACGCCTTCGACCCCGAGTTCTTCGGCATCCCCCCGCGCGAGGCCGAGGCGATGGATCCACAGCAGCGACTGCTGCTGCAGGCCGCCTGGCACGCGTTCGAGGACGCCACGCTCGATCCGCGCGCCCAGGCAGGCTCGAACACCGGCGTCTACGTCGGGGTGATGGCGAACGAATGGGCGAACCTGCACCTGAGCGACTACGCGAAGATCACACCCCAACTCGGTTCCGGAAACGGATATTTCATGACCGCGAACCGGATCTCCTACCAGCTGGACCTGCGAGGCCCGAGCATGGCGGTCGACACCGCCTGCTCGTCCTCGCTGGTCGCCGTCCACATGGCCTGCGCGGCCCTCCGGGCGGGCGAGTGCGATCAGGCCCTCGCGGGGGGTGTCAACATCATCCTCACGCCCACCCTCAACGTCTTCTACGCCCAGGCCGGGCTCTCCGCGCCCGACGGGCGCTGCAAACCGTTCAGCGAGAATGCCGATGGCATCGGCCGCGGCGAGGGTGTTGCCGTAATCGCGCTGCGCCGCCTGGATGACGCTCAGCGCGAAGGACTTCCGATCTATGCGGTGATCAAGGGCAGCGCGGTCAACTCCGACGGCCGCAGCAACGGGATCACCGCGCCGAACCGCTGGGCGCAGCAGCAGGTCGTCGGCGAGGCGTACCGGCGCGCGGGTGTGCACCCCGAGCAGGTCGCCTTCGTCGAGGCCCACGGCACGGGGACCGTGCTCGGCGACATGATCGAGGCCAAGGCACTCGGCCATCTGCATGCGGTGCCGCGGCCGAAGCCCTGCGCGATCGGCTCCATCAAGGGCAACCTCGGCCACACCGAGGGCGCCGCCGGCGTCGCCGGACTGATCAAGGCGGCACTGAGCCTGCACCACCGCATGGTTCCACCCAGTCGATTTGCCGCACAGGAGAATTCACGCCTTCGCCTGGCCGACCACGGCCTCGACCTGCTCACCGAGGCGCTGCCCCTACCCGAAGGCGCGGTCTACGGCGGCGTGAGCAGCTTCGGCATGGGCGGCACCAACGCACACCTGCTACTGGGGAGCGCACCCGAACGCGCACCGGCCTCCGAAGGCCCCGGCGGTGGAGTGCTCACCGTCTCCTCGTCGAGCCGGGACGGTTTGCGGCGAAACGTAACCCGGATGGCCGATGATCTCGCCGGACTACCCGAGGGACGGCTGGCCCAGATGTGCTGGTCCAGCAACAAGGTCAAGTCGTCCGGGCGCCATCGCCTGGCCCTGCCGGTGCGGGACCGCGACCAGGCGGTCTCGGACCTACGCGGGTTGGTCACCGACGACGACCGGTTCGCCGCCGCGGCGGGCCTGGCCGGGGGAGTGAGCACCGGGTGGCTGTTCACCGGCCAGGGTTCGCAGTACCGGGGCATCTCCGTTGCGCTGCACGCGGAGTCCGGGAGCTACCGGCGCGCGCTCGCCGAGGTGGACGAGCGGATGGCGACGCACCTGGGCCGGTCGATCCGAGACCTGATGCTGGGCGGAGAGGACCTCGACCGGACCGAGCACGCACAGCCGGCCATCTTCGCGGTGCAGTACGCGCTGGCACGGACACTCACCGAGTCCGGCGTCGAACCGTCGTGGGTCATCGGCCACAGCATCGGCGAGTACGCGGCCGCGACGCTCGCCGGGGTGTTCGGCCTCGACGATGCCTGCCGGCTGGTCGTCGCGCGGGGACGGCTCATTCAGCAGCTCCCCGCCGGCGGCGCCATGCTCGCCGTCCGCGCCGCCGCGGCGGAGGTCGCCGACCTCCTCGTGGACGAGCCCACGGCGGCGTGGCCGCCGTCAACGGCCCACGCGAGCTGGTGCTCTCGGGCGCCGCCGAGACCCTCGCGCGGATCGCCGAGGAACTCACCGCCCGCTCCGTATCCGTCCGGACGCTGCCCGTCTCCCATGCCTTCCATTCCCCGCTGATGGAGCCGATGGTGGCCGCGTTCGCCGCCGTCGCCGCGGACTGCACCTTCGAGCCGCCCCGCATCCCGGTCTACTCGACCCTGCGTGGGGGCCTCCTCGGCCTCGGCGATCCGATGGACGCCGACTACTGGACCGAGCACATCCGCGGGACGGTCCGGTTCGGCGATGCGTTGGCGGCCGGGCTGGAAAGTGGTCCCACCCACCTGATCGAGCTCGGGCCGAGGCGCGTACTCGCACCGATGGTCGCCCGCGCCAATCCCGAACTCACCTGCCTCGTTCCCTGCCCGGGTCCGGCGGCGACGGGGCGCGAGCTCACGGAGGTCGTCACGGCCCTGTACCGGGACGGCCACAACCCGAACTGGGATGCCCTGTACGAACCGGCGCAGCGGGTTCGTACGGCGCTCGGCGGCTACGACTTCGACACCACCCACCGCTACTGGACGCATGGCGTGTCCGCACCATCGACGAATTCGACGGCACCGGAACAAGAGTCACCCGACGATGCCCCCATACCCGCACGCAGCGAGGACACCACCATGGACAACCTGATCTCCCTCTTCCGTGAGCAGACCGCACTGCTCGCCGCCGCCCAGTCCGGCCCGGCCGCAGCGGGCGCCGGGCCCGACACCGTGACCGCCACGGCGGCGGCCCGGCCGCAGGCGACCGCCGTGTCCCCGGCGTGCGAGGTCACCGCCGACACCGTCACCGCCGCGGTCAGGGCCGAGATCGCCCGGATCGCAGGCTATTCCGCCGACACACTTCGGTCCTCCCAGACGATGTCCGGCGAGCTCGGGTTCGACTCGATCATGGTGGCCGACCTGGTGTCCGGGCTTGCGCGCAGGTTCCCCGAACTCACCGCCGAGCCCGCCTGGTTCTCGCCGACCAGCACAGTCGGCGACCTGGTGGCCCTGGTGTCCGCGCAGCTCGGCGCGGCGCCCGCCCCAGCGGCGCCGGACAAGGCGGCCGACACCGGGTCCGCGCGTCCCGTCGCGCCGCCGATCGCAGCGACTGACGAGATCGCGACCGAGACCTACCGCATCGAGCAGTTCCCCGAGGTCAGGGAGATCGCCGAGCGATTGACTCTCGGCGAGGCCACCGGGCTGTCCAACCCGTACTTCCTGGTCAACGACGGGATCACCAGGGACACCTCGATCATCGACGGGCAGGAGGTCCTCAACTTCTCCAGCTACAACTACCTCGGCATGTCCGGCCACCCACGCGTCGTCTCCGCGGTGCAGGACGCGGTCGCCCGTTACGGCAGCTCCTGCTCGGCCAGTCGGCTGATCTCCGGCGAGAAGCCCCTGCACGGGCAACTCGAGGCGGAGCTCGCCGGGCTGCTCGGCACGGAGGACGCCATCGCGCTCGTCAGCGGCCACGCCACCAACGTGACCGTGATCGGTCACCTCGTCGGCGAGGGCGACCTCGTCATCCACGACAGCCTGGCCCACGACAGCATTCTGCAGGGCTGCAAGCTTTCCGGCGCCACCCGAAGGTCGTTCCCGCACAACGATCACGCTGCCCTCGACGCCATCCTCACCGAGATCCGGCCGCGGTTCCGCCGGGTGCTGATCCTCATCGAGGGCGTGTACAGCCAGGACGGTGACATCCCGGATCTGCCCGCCCTGATCGCGGTCAAGCGCAAGCATCACGCCCTGCTGATGATCGACGAGGCACACAGCATCGGGGTGCTGGGTGCCACCGGCGGCGGCATCGGCGAGCACTTCGCCGTCGACCGTGCCGACGTCGAGCTGTGGTCCGGCACGATGTCGAAGGCCCTGGCGGGGTGCGGGGGTTACGTGGCCGGCAGCCGCGCGTTGATCCAGTACCTCAAATACACCACCCCCGGGTTCATCTACAGCGTCGGCATGACACCGTCGAACGCCGCCGCCTCGCTGGCCGCCCTGCGGCAGATGCGCACCGAGCCAGAGCTTTTCGAGCGCCTGCACCGGCACTCCCGGCTCTTCCTGACCCAGGCCGTCGAGGCCGGGCTCGACACCGGCGACAGCTGCGACACCCCGATCATCCCCTGCATCGTGGGCGATTCGATCAAGACACTGAAGCTGTCCAACGCGCTGCTCGCCCGGGGGATCAACGTCAACCCGATCCTGTACCCGGCGGTGCCGGAGGATCAGGCCCGGCTGCGCTTCTTCGTGACGTCCTGCCACACCGAGGATCAGATCCGCTACACCGTGAAGACCACGGCCGAGGAGCTCGCCCTGCTGGAAGAGGGGCACTGATCATGGAGACCGCGCCCCTGACGCCCTATCTCGAGGACGGGGTCGGATCCGACACGGCGCTGCGGATGTTCTGCTTCCATCACGCGGGCGGCGAATCGTCGATGTACCGGGCGTGGCATCGCGCCCTCGGCCCGCACGTCACCGTCGTGCCCGTGCACCTGCCGGGACGGGGCAGGCGGGCGGAACACGAACGGTTCGTCGACCTCGACCTGCTGCTGGACGATCTCGAACACCATCTCGCCGAACACCTCTCGAGCCCCCACGTGTTCTTCGGGCACAGCATGGGCGCACTCGTCGCGTACCGGCTGGCGCGGCGCCGCGATGCGGGCGGCCACCGGCTGCCCGAGGCGCTGCTGCTGTCGGCGTACGCGGCCCCGCACCTCCCTGCACCGCTGCCGCCGATCGACCACCTGGACGACGCCCTGCTCGCTCGGTTCCTCACCGCCATCGGCGGGCTGCCGGCCGAGATCCTCGGCTGGCCCGCCTGGCTGGACGCGGCGCTACCGGTGATCCGGGACGACGTCCGGATGTGCGCGGATCACCGGGATCCCGGCGAGGCGCCGCTGGCCTGCCCGATGCACCTGTTCGGGGCCGATGCGGATCCACTGGTCGGCGAGCTCGACCTCCGTGCCTGGAGCCGGCACACCACCCACCCGACCGACCCGCAGATCCTCGAGGGCGATCACTTCTACCTCGACGAATCACCCGACGAGCTGTTCCGCCTGATGCGGCCGCTGGTCCGCGGCTACGCGCGCGCCGCCTCCGCCGACCGCGAGGAGTGATCGGATCATGGTCACGAATCACGCACGGAAATCGAGTGGCAGGCTGCGTGACGGACCAGTAAGTTCGATAGCCACCCCACCCTGTTCCGTCGGCCGCCGGGGTGACCCCAGTTCCCACCACCCGAAAGGTCCACCGTGACCGAGTCCACCCGTCTCGAGACCGATGGCGTCGTCGTCGGCGACCGAATCGAACGGCGCCACCTCCAGGTGATCGGTGTGCTGTTGGTAGCCACCTTCGTGGTGATCCTCAACGAGACGGTGATGACCATCGCCATCCCGGTCCTGCAGGTCGAACTGGGCGTACCTCCGAGCGTGGGGCAGTGGCTCACGACCGCGTTCATGCTCACGATGGCGGTGATCATCCCTCTCACCGGCTATCTCATGCAGCGCATCCCCACCCGCACCCTGTTCACGCTCGCCATGTCGCTGTTCACGGCGGGAACTCTCATCGCGTTCGCCGCACCCGGCTTCGGTGTGCTGCTGATCGCCCGCATCGTGCAGGCATCGGGTACGGCCATCATGCTGCCACTGCTGATGACGACGATCATGACACTCGTACCGGTCGCGCGCCGGGGGGCGATGATGGGAAACATCTCCATCGTGATCGCGGTTGCGCCTGCCCTCGGCCCCACCGTGTCGGGATTCATCCTCGACCACTTCGGGTGGCGCTGGATCTTCGGATTCGTGGCCCCGTTCGCGTTGGCGACGCTGGTCATCGGCGCACGATTCGTCGTGTCGGTGTCCGCGACATCAAAGGCACGCATCGACCTCTTGTCGGTCCCACTCGCGGTACTCGGATTCGGTGGACTCGTGTACGGCCTGGTGAGCATCGGTGAATCGGCGCAGGGATCCTCGACGACCCCGGTGTGGTTGCCGTTCCTCATCGGTGCGGCCGCGATGTTCGGCTTCATCGCACGACAGTCCAGGCTGCAACGCGAGGATCGCGCCCTGCTGGACCTGCGCGTGTTCGGATACCGCCAGTTCACCATCTCCGTTGTCGCGATGCTGGTCGGCATGGGAACGATGATGGGCACCTTCATCATCGTCCCGTACTTCGCGCAGTCGGTGATTCACCTCGACCCGTTCGAAACGGGTCTCATCACCCTCCCCGGCGGCCTGCTCATGGGTCTCGCCGGGCCGATCGTGGGCCGCATCTACGACCGGCGGGGTCCACTCGTCCTGGTCATCCCCGGATCGATCCTCGTCAGCATCGGTGTGTGGATGCTGACGGCGGTGAGCACTTCGACCTCGCTGTGGTGGCTGCTGTTGTCGAACATGGCGCTGTGCCTTGGTCTGTCGGCGACGTTCACACCGCTGATGACATCGGGATTGGGATCGGTGGCCCCGCACCTCTACGCGCACGGTTCGGCCGTTGTCGGCACGTTCCAGCAGGTTGCCGGTGCCGCGGGCACGGCATTGTTCGTCACGGTGATGACGGTGGTTTCCTCGCGATCCGTTGACCCTGCCGATTCACCCGAGGCCATCGTCGAGGGTGTGCGGGCGGTCTTTCTCCTCGCCGGGATCCTGTCGTTCGTACTGATCGCGGTGTGCCTCTTCGTTCGCAAGCCGGCGGACTCGGTGGAACCGGCGGACGGCGCGGTAGACCACCCAGCCACCGCACCTGTGGACGTACCTGCTCAGCGCCCATGAAGGGGGTAACCCTTCAGGGGGCGCGAACGGCGGTTCATGTCACCCGCGTCCGTGCCTCAGCGACACGATGGTGGCGAGGATCTTGTCGGTCTTGGCCGTGCGGGTGAAGCTGGTCAGCGCCATCAGCGCGGGCATCCGCCTGCGGGCGACGGCCTTCGAGTAGGTGAACTCCTTGAGCCCGTCCGGGCCGTGGATGCGACCGAAGCCGGACTGGCCGACCCCACCGAACGGCAGCGAGGGGATCGCCGCAAACGCGATCACCGAGTTCACCGCCGTCATCCCCGACCGGATCCGGCGGGCGAGCTCGGTGCCGCGGCGCTTGCTGAACACCGCCGACCCCAGTCCGTAACGCGAGGCGTTGGTGAGCTCGATCGCCTCGTCCATGTCGCGAACCCTCGCGACCGTCAGCGTCGGGCCGAAGGTCTCCTCGGTCACCGCGATCGAGTCCTCGGGGACATCGACGAGGATGGTCGGCTGGACCAGGCTGTCTCCCACCGAGTCCGGGCCTCCGACCACCGCGCGGCCGCCCCGCTTGATGGCGTCGAGCACGTGGCTGCGCACCACCGCGGACTGGGTCGGCATGGTCATAGGGCCGATCTTCGCCTCGGGATCGGTGCCCGCACGCACGCCATCGGCGAGCGCGACGAGCTTGGCCAGGAACGGCTCGTACACCCGCTCGTGCACGTACACCCGCTCGGTCCCGACGCAGGTCTGCCCCGCGTTCGACATCCCGCTCCACAGCGCCGCGTCGGCGGCGGCGTCGAGGTCCGCGTCGGCGTCCACCAGCAGCGCGTCCTTGCCGCCCGCCTCGATGACCACCGGCGTGAGGGTGTCCGCGCAGGCGGCCATCACCTTCTTCCCGGTGGCGGTCGATCCGGTGAAGGCGAGCTTGTCGACGCCGGAGCGGCACAGCGCCTCCCCGGTCGGCCCGAGACCGGTGACCAGCTGCAGCACCGGCTGATCCGGAACCACCTGCGCGAAGGTGTCGACGAGCCAGGCCCCGACACCGGGGGTGAACTCGCTGGGCTTGAAGACCACCGCGTTACCCGCCGCGAGGGCGTAGGCGATCGAGCCCATCGGCGTGAACGCGGGATAGTTCCACGGCCCGATCACGCCGACCACCCCGAGCGGGAGGTACTCCACGCTCGCGGAGTGGTCGATCATCTCAAGGCCCGACGGAACACGCTTGCGCCCCAGCACCTTCGGTGCGTTCTTGGCCGCCCATGCGAGATGGCCGATCGCCATCACGGCCTCCAGCTGGGCATCGGAATGCGGCTTGCCGGTCTCGGCGTGCATCACCTCGGCCAGCTGGGCGATCCGGCGGGTGAGCACCCCGGCCCACGCGTCCAGGTGGGTCCGGCGCTCCGCGAAGCTCAGCCCGGACCACCACTTCGCCGCGGCCCGCGCGCGCTCGACCGTGGCGGCGACCGCCTCCGCGTCCTGCACGGGGTAGGTGCCGACGACCTCACCCGTCCCGGGGTTCAGCGAGTCGAAGGTGGCGCCCGCATCGGTCGTGGGGTCGGTCTCGAGCGTGGTCATGTGATGTCCTCGAATCTGGTTGTGGGAGAGATGGTCATCGCGGTGCCGGTGTGTCGATCACCGTCTTGCCGAGGATCAGGTCCGCGGCCCTCTCGGCGATCATGATCGTGGGGGCGTTGGTGTTTCCGCGGGGCACGGTCGGCATCACGGAGGCATCGACCACCCGCAGCCCCTCGACCCCGTGGACGCGCAGCTGCGAATCCACCACGGAATCCTCGCCGTCGCCCATCGCGCAGGTGCCAACGGGGTGGTAGAGGGTCTGGCACCAGGCGCGGATGTGATCGACGAGATCGCCGTCGCTGTCCATCCGGATCGGCAGGCTCGGCCCGTCGAGAAACGCCGCGATGGCGGACTCACCGGCGATGTCGACGGCGCGCCTGCAGCCGGCCAGCATCGCATCCATGTCGACCTGCTCCTCGAAGTACGCGGGATCCATCTCGGGCCGCCACAGCGGGTTCGCCGAACGTAGCCGCAGCCGGCCGCGGCTCGCGACGTCGACCAGGGTGACCCCGGCCGTGAACCTCTTGCCCACCGGTTCCCGGAGTCCGTTGTCGTAGAAGCCCGAGGCGGCCACCAGGATCTGCAGGTCCGGCGCCGGGAGACCGTCGCGGCTGGCGAAGAAGGCACCGCCCTCGCCGACGTTGGACGCCAGCGGTCCGCGCCCGGTGGCCTGCCACTGCGCGAGCCGCAGCGGGGTGGAGAAGTCGGCCAGATCGGTGGTGTTCCTGGTGTCCCACAGCATCGGGGTGACCGGGTGGTCCTGCAGGTTCTCACCGACCCCCGCCAGGTTCACCGCCACGTCGATGCCCAGTTCACGCAGGTGGTCGGCGGGGCCGATACCGGAGAGCATCAGCAGCTGCGGGCTGTTGACGGCTCCGCCGCTCAGGATCACCTCGACGGACGCATGGGCGGTGCCCTCGACACCGCCACGCAGGTAGCGGACGCCGACCGCGCGGTCCCCGCGCAGCAGCACTCGCGTGGCGTGGGCGCCGGTACGCACGGTGAGGTTCGGCCGCCCGAGCGCCGGCCTGAGGTAGCCGTCGGCGGTGGACCAGCGCCTGCCCTTGTGGCAGGTGACCTGGTACCGGCCCGCCCCCTCCTGCTCGGCGCCGTTGAAGTCCTCGGTCGGCTTGATCCCCGCCGACACCGCGGCGGCGACCCAGGCGTCGGTCAACTCGTGCGTGTAGCGGCGGTCCTCCACGCGCTGCGGGCCGTCGGTGCCGTGATACGGACCCGAGAGGCTCGAATTGTGTTCCGCGCGAATAAAATACGGCAGCACATCCTGGTACCCCCAGCCCTGCGCTCCTTGCTCGTCTCGCCAGCCGTCGTAGTCGGCACGGTTGCCCCGGATGTAGATCATCGCGTTCATCGACGAGCAGCCACCCAGCGCCTTCATCCGCGGCCAATACGCGCGGCGCTCGTCCAGGTGCTTCTGCGGGGTGGTCTCGTAGTTCCAGTCCCATTTGGTCTTGAACAGGGTCGGGAAGGCCGCCGGGATCTTGATCTCGTCGGCGTCGTCCTCGCTGCCTGCCTCGAGCAGCAGCACGGAGACGCTCGGGTCCTCCGTCAGGCGGGCCGCCAGCACGCATCCGGCGCTACCCGCCCCGACGATGACGTAGTTGAACACGTCCTGTTTCAAGCCAGCCTGCTCCGACGCGGTTTCTCCAGCCACGGGTGCTCCTCGACCTCGGTCGTGCCGCCGCGGCGCGACGGATGTCTCACCGCACCGTCCAGTCTAGGAATACCGGAGCCGACACCACAGCCTTTGAAGAATCCGGGATGCTCCCCGCTCAGCAACTGAAGCGAGGGATACGCAAACACGGATGATCTAGGGCTGCACTTCCGCATTCACAGATCTAGAGTGAGTTTGAGGACGCAGATAAGAACATAGACGGGAATGCTCATGTCATCGATACGGATCAAGGACGCGGCCGCGCTGCTCGGGGTCAGCGATGACACCGTTCGTCGCTGGATCGACGGCGGCAGCCTCGCCGCAACCAAGGACGAGTCGGGGCGCAAGGTCGTCGACGGCAAGGCCCTCGCCGATTTCGCCCGCGAGCACGCAACGCCCCCGCCGGACCCGCTCGGGGTGGGCAGCTCCGCCCGCAACCGCCTGGTCGGCCTGGTCACCAAGGTGACCGCCGACAAGGTGATGGCCGAGGTGCAGATGCAATGCGGCCCCTTCACCGTCGTCTCGCTGATGAGCAGCGAATCCGCGGCCGAACTCGGGCTCGAGCCCGGGAAGGTCGCCGTGGCGGTGGTCAAGGCGACCACCGTGATCGTCGAAACTCCAGGAGGAATGTCGTGACCCGCAGTTCCCGCGCGATGCGCATCGGCCCCACGGCCGCCGCGCTCGCGGCCCTGGCCGCCGCTACCCTCGTCGCCGGCTGCTCCAGCTCGGACTCCACGCCGGCCGGGGACACCACCACGTCCGCGGCGGCCTCCCCGGTCACCGGCGACATCACCGTCTTCGCCGCGGCCTCGCTGAAGAAGACGTTCACCGAGCTCGGCGAGAAGTTCGAGGCCGAGCACCCCGGCACCAACGTCGAGTTCAGCTTCGCCGGCTCGTCCGACCTGGTCGCCCAGCTCTCCCAGGGCGCGCCCGCGGACGTGTTCGCCTCCGCCGACACCAAGAACATGACCAAGGCCGTCGACGCCGGGCTCACCGCCGCCGCCCCGGTGAACTTCGCGACCAATACGCTCACCATCGTGACCCCACCCGGCAACCCGAGGCACATCGCCACCTTCGCCGACCTCGCGAACCCCGGCAACCAGGTGGTCGTGTGCGCGCCGCAGGTGCCGTGCGGGGCGGCGACCCAGAAGATCGAAGAGGCAACCGGCACCGACATCACGCCGGTCAGCGAGGAGGCCTCGGTCACCGACGTGCTCGGGAAGGTCACTTCCGGCCAGGCGGACGCCGGGCTGGTCTACGTCACCGACGCCGCGGGCGCGGGCGCCGCCGTCACCACGGTCCCGTTCCCCGAGTCGTCGGGCGCCGTGAACACCTACCCGATCGCCGAGCTCAAGAGCTCCGAGAACAGCCCCGTCGCAGCAGAGTTCGTCGAACTCGTCACCGGGCCCACCGGCCGCCAGGTGCTCGCCGGGGCGGGATTCGCCGCACCGTGACGCCCCTCGGGGTGCTCCGCACCGTGACCCGCTCCCGGGGACCCGGGGGCGAGGTCGCGGTGGGACTGCCCCGATGGGTGTACCTCCCGGCCCTGCTGGGCGCATGCTTCGTGATCCTGCCGCTGGTGGCAATGCTGCTGGAGATCGACTGGGCCCACTTCGTGCCGCTCGTCACCTCCGAATCATCCAGGGCCGCACTGCTGCTGAGCATGAAGACCGCAACCGCGAGCACGGTCCTGTGCGTGCTCGTCGGGGTCCCGATGGCGCTCGTGCTGGCCCGCAGCAGCTTTCCCGGCCAGTCGGTGCTGCGATCGCTTGTGCTGCTGCCGCTCGTGCTGCCCCCCGTCGTCGGCGGCATCGCGCTGCTCTACACCTTCGGCCGCCAGGGCCTGCTCGGGCATCAGCTCGAGGCGTTCGGGATCCGGATCGCGTTCACCACCACCGCGGTGGTCCTCGCGCAGACCTTCGTCGCGCTGCCGTTTCTCGTCGTCAGCCTCGAGGGCGCGCTGCGCACGGCCGGCAGGCGCTACGAGACCGTGGCCGCCACCCTCGGCGCCCGGCCCACCACCGTGTTGCGCCGGGTCACCCTCCCGCTCGTGCTGCCCGGACTGATCTCCGGCGCCGTGCTGGCCTTCGCGCGCTCTCTCGGAGAGTTCGGCGCCACCCTCACCTTCGCGGGCTCGCTGCAGGGTGTCACCCGGACCCTGCCCCTGGAGATCTACCTGCAGCGCGAGACCGATCCGGAGGCCGCGGTGGCACTGTCGCTGCTGCTCGTCCTTGTCGCCGCGCTGATCGTGATCGGCACCAGCAGGCGCCGGTCCGGCGGTGTGCTGTGAACCGGGCCGCCGAGACCACGGCCCGGGCGACGGGCCGCGACGGGCTCCGGGTCCATGCCCGCCTCGACCATCGCGACGTCGACCTCGACCTGGACCTCGAGCCCGGGCAGGTGCTGGCCGTCCTCGGCCCGAACGGGGCAGGCAAGTCGACGTTGCTCTCGCTGATCGCCGGGCTGGTCCGGCCCGACCGGGGACGCGTCGAACTCGAGGGACGGGTGCTCACCGACACGGCGTCGGGGGAGTTCGTACCGGCCCACGCGCGCGGCGTGGCGATGCTGTCGCAGCAGGCGTTGCTGTTCCCGCACCTGAGCGTCGCCGAGAACGTCGCGTTCGCGCCGCGCAGCCGGGGCGAAACCCGTTCCGCGGCACGCGGGATCGCCGACCGCTGGCTGCACGAGGTGGAGGCGGACGAGCTCGCGAGCAGGCGGCCGACGCAGCTGTCCGGCGGCCAGGCCCAGCGCGTCGCGATCGCCCGCGCCCTCGCCGCCGACCCGCGACTACTGCTGCTGGACGAACCCATGGCGGCCCTCGATGTCGGCTCGGCGCCCGCGGTGCGCCGGCTGCTGCGCCGGATCCTGCGGGAGGAGCGGCGTACCGCCGTGCTCGTCACCCACGACCTGCTCGACGCCCTCGCGCTCGCCGACCGCGTGATCGTCCTCGAGTCCGGGCGGATCGTCGAACGGGGGAGCGTGCGCGAGGTGCTGACCTCTCCGCGCAGCGCCTTCGCCGCCCGGATGGCGGGGGTCAATCTGGTGTCCGGGACGATCGAGGAGCAGGGAATTCTCCGGACATCCTGGGGCACAACGCTGTCCGGGATCGGCGAGGCCGCAGTCGGGTCCGATGCCGTCGCCCTGTTCCGGCCGGGCGCGGTCGCCGTGCACCTCGAGCCGCCACCACACGCCAGCCCCCGCAACGTGATCGCGGTGACCATCGCGGAGCTGGACGTGCACGGGGCCACAGTCCGGGTCAGGGGAGTGGACCACCCGGACGGCAGCACCGGACCCGCCGCCGATGTCACGGCGGCCGCGGTCGCCGACCTCGACCTCGCCCCGGGGCAGCACGTCTACTTCGTCGTCAAGACGCAGGAGATGGAGCTGCATCCGGCGCTGGCCCCGACCGCGCCCGCGCGCCCGACGGACAACTAATCGGTCGCGGATGTCGGTGGGTCTGCTTATCGTGAGCCCATGAGCATCCCAGCCATGATCAGCGTCTCGGGGCTCGCGCGCACGTTCACGACCAAGACCGGACCCGTCGAGGCCGTCAAGGGCATCGACTTCCAGGTGTACGAGGGCGAGATCCTCGGACTGCTCGGTCCCAACGGTGCGGGCAAGACGACCACGCTGCGCATGATCAGCACCCTCATCAACCCGACCGCGGGCGAGGCCACGGTCTCCGGCGCGGACCTGCGCCGGGACCCACGCGGGGTCCGCTCCCGGATCGGCTACGTCGCGCAGGGCGGGTCGACCAACGAGGAGGAACTGGTCCTCGACGAACTGATCCTGCAGGCCAGGCTGTTCGGGCTGAGCAAGGCGGCCGCCGTCGCGAACGCCGAGGCGCTGCTCGCCGCCCTCGACCTGGACGGCCTCGGCGGCCGAAAGTGCAAGCAGCTCTCTGGCGGTCAACGGCGACGGGTGGACATCGCGCTCGGACTCGTGCACCAGCCGAACCTCATCTATCTCGACGAGCCGACCACCGGACTGGACCCGCAGAGCCGCGCCAACCTGTGGGACCACATCCGCTCGCTTCGCGATCGCGGCACCACCATCGTGCTCACCACGCACTATCTCGACGAGGCCGACGCCCTCTGCGACCGCATCCTGGTGATGGACCACGGGGAGATCGTCGCGGAGGGAACCCCGGACGAGCTCAAGCGGCGCATCTCGGGCGACGTGATCAGCCTCGAGATCGCACCCGAGCTGGCCGCGCGCGCGATTGCGGTCGCCGACGACGCCCTCGACCTGCGCTCGCAGCTGACCGAGGGCCACCACGTGCACCTGACCGTCGAGCACGGCGACGCGGCGGTCATCCCGCTGTTGCACGCGCTGCAGGGCGCAGGCATCGTCCCCGGCTCGCTGACCGTGAAACGACCGAGCCTCGACGACGTGTTCCTGACCGTGACCGGACGATCCCTTCGGGACGGAGACCGAGCATGAGCTTCCTCAACGAGACCGGCCTGATCTTCTGGGCGCATCTGCGCGCGAACCTGCGCAACCCGCTGTGGGTCCTGATCGGGCTGACCCAGCCGATCCTCTATCTGGTGCTGTTCGGCCCGCTGCTCGAGGGCGTCGCCGGCTCGATGGGCGCGGGCACCGACCCCTGGCTGGTGTTCACGCCAGGACTGATCATGCAGATCGGACTGTTCGGCTCGATGTTCGCCGGCTTCGCGATGGTCTACGAGCTGCGCGCCGGGATCATCGAACGCCAGCGGGTCACCCCGGCCAGCCGCGGGGCACTGCTGCTCGGCCGGGTACTCAAGGACATGGTGGTGCTCATGGTCCAGGCCACCATCCTGACCCTGGTCGCGGTGGTCCTCTTCGACCTGCGGCCCAACCCGCTCGGCTTCGTGCTGACGCTGATCCTGGTCGCCATCATCGCGGCCGGGATGTCCTCCGCCTCGTACGCGCTCGCCCTGGCCACACGGTCCGAGGATTCGCTGGCCTCCGTACTGAACATGGTTTCGGTTCCGCTGCTGCTGCTCTCGGGAATCCTGCTGCCGATGACCCTCGGCCCCGGGTGGCTGCAGACGCTGGCGCGGCTCAACCCGCTCTCGCACACCGTCGACGCCGCCCGCGCCCTGTTCCGCGGCGACTTCGGGTCCTCCGACGTCTACATCGGGACCCTCGTCACCGTCAGCCTCGCGCTGGTGCTGGGCCTGATCGGGGCCCGCACCTTCGCCAAGGAGAACGCGTAAGGCGCCCCGACGGTTCGGCTAGCCTCGACTCCATGCGTCCGACTGCACTGATCACGGGGGCGAGCCGCGGGCTCGGCGCCGCCATCGCCCGCGAGCTCGCGCCCACCCACGACCTGCTGCTCGGCGCGCGCCGCCCCGAGTCGCTGCAGCCGATACTCGCGGAGCTGCCCGGTGCCGTCGGCTGGCCGGCGGATCTCACCGACCACGCCGCGGTCGCCGCCGCGGTCGCGGGAATCGAACGCCTCGATGTCCTGGTGCACAACGCGGGGGTAGTCGAGCTCGGCCCGGTAGCCGAGATCCCCGCCGAGGTGTGGCGCCGGACGTTCGAGGCGAACGTGGTGGCCGTCGCGGAGCTGACCCGGCTGCTGCTGCCAGCACTGCGCGCGGCGAACGGTCATGTGGTGCTGATCAATTCGGGTGCCGGGATCCGTGCCAACGCCGGCTGGGGCGCCTACGCTGCCAGCAAGTTCGCCCTGCGCGCGTTCGGCGACACGCTGCGGCTGGAGGAGCCCGCCCTGCGGGTGACCTCGATCCACCCGGGACGGATCGACACCGACATGCAGCGCGACATCATCACGACCGAGGGCGGCGAGTACGACCCGGACCAGTTCCTCAAGGCAGGCACGGTCGCGGGCGCGGTTCGGGCCGCGATCGAGACGCCGCGCGACGGACACCCGACCGAGGTCATCCTGCGTCCGATCGCACGGTAGTCCGTCCTCCCGGACGCCGCGGCGGCTCCGGTGTCGCTTCACCGGTGGCAGCTCGGACCGATTCGCGCGTTGTATCGACGACGCATCCGTGTCGGACCCCCTCGCTAGAATTAGCACATGCGTTCGAGCGCGTGCGGTGGGGGATCCATCAGGTCGCAGAGCACCTGTCGGGACTGGCCGCTGCGGTCGACGGACTGTGCGCCGATGATCTCACCGGACTGCCGGACTCCGACATCCTGGGAGCGCCACGTGGGATGGAGGCCACGCTGCGCACGGCCGCCGCGATCGGGCACCGCCTGATCGTCGAATCAGTCGAGCGTGGACTCCCAGGAAAGAACGGCTGCGCGTCGGTCAACAAGCTCCTGATCGAAGTGCTGCGGATCTCCGCGGGGGACGCGAGCCGGAGGGTGACCGCCGCGAGGAAGCTCGGCACCTGGCGCACCCTGTCGGGCGAGGAGCTACCGGCGACCCTCCCGGCGACCGCCGCCGCACAACGCGACGGCGACATCGGCGCCGAGCATGCCGCGGCAGTGCGCGAGGTGGTCCACAAGATCCCCGGCGCCACCCCCACCCCTGAGGTCGAGACCGCCGAGCGGGTACTGGCGGAGTTGGCCCGGCGCGGTACGCCCGAGGACGTGGCGAGAGCAGGCCAACGACTACTGGCGTACCTGAACCCGGACGGCAAGCTCACCGACGACAAGGATCGGGCCCGCCGCCGGGGGCTCCGACTCGGGCGCCAGGACTCCGACCTCATGACGCCCGTGTCCGGGTGGCTGGATCCGGAGACCAGGGCACTGTTGGATCCGGTACTGGCCAAACTCGCCCGACGGGGGATGAACAATCCCGACGACCCCCAATCACCCTGTGGAGACGCAGAATCCGCGAGCATCGATCGGAACGAGCTCGGTAGGGCAGCCGCCCGAGATACCCGCACCGCCGCACAACGGAATCACGACGCCGTCAAGCAGGTCCTGCGCGGGCTACTGGGGTCCGGAGGGCTGGGCACCCACCGCGGGCTGCCCGTGACGGCGATCATCACGATGCGCGTCGATCAACTGGAGCACGCCACCGGCGTCGTCACCACGGCCTCCGGAGGCGCGGTCCCGATCAAGGACGCACTCAGGATGGCCGAACGCTCCCACCCTGTGCTGGCGCTGTTCGATCACAACGGCCGACCGCTCCACCTGGGGCGTGTCAAACGGCTCGCCTCCGCCGATCAACGCCTTGCGTTGATCGCCTCCGAGGGCGGCTGCACCCGGCCCGGCTGCGACGCCCCCGCCACCATGACGGCGGTTCATCACGTCCACGACTGGCGCAAGGGCGGCAACACCGACATCGATGAGCTGACGTTGGGCTGCGACGCCTGCCACGCCCTCATCCACGACGGGCCCGGCGGCCGGCAGACCGGCATCGCCCCCGAGGGCACCGCCTTCGCCGGCCGTGCCCAATGGACCCCACCCCCGCACATCGACCCGCTGCAGCGGCCGCGGGTCAACCACCGCCCCATCCCGGGGAACTCCTCGACCGCGCCAGTCGAACAGCGATGGAACACAACGAAACCCACGTCCGACGACGTGGCCGGGTGAGCGGAACGCCACATAGCGACGACAGAACAGGTGATGACGACGAGCCGTGACAGCGTGCGGAGGAGTAGGGGCGGACGCCCGGCGATCAGACCGGATCGGACACCGTGGCGCTGTTCCTGTCCCGAACCCAGCGCGGCAGGATGAAGACCCCCTCCGCCTCCACGCAGACACCGTCCGGCCCGGCGAGATGCCCGACGACGATGGTCTTGACGCCCTCGAGGCGATCGATGCGCGCCTCGGCATGCAACGCGCCGAGCGGGGTGGGGCGGCGGTAACGCAGAGTCAGCGTCCCGGTCATGCCGGGCGCACCGCCCGCCTCAGCGGCCGCACCGAGCACCTGATCGAGCACCAGAGCGGACACACCACCGTGCGTGAGGCCGGCGGGACCCTCGTAGGCCGACCCCAGGTGGAAGTCGGTCGACGCGCGCCCGTCGGGGTCGCAGTCGATGACCAACGGCGGCGCGATCGCGTTGCGCAGCCCGGCCGCGGCATTGCCCCAGGCCCGCTTCTGACCCGAGGCGCCCCAGCGCACGCCGTACGGTCCGGGGATCATCCGCTTCCGCAGCAACTGCTTGGCGGACTCGATGTGCTCCATCGCTGCGCGCACCTCCGGGTCGTCGACCTCGGTCAGCAGCGCGATCTCGATCAGCTCTCGGACGCTGTCGGTCAGCGGCCCGTACAGGTCCGCCTGCTGCGCGATCTCGTCGTCGGACAGTCCGTCGGCGACATAGAGCTGTTGTTGGTGAGCGATCGAGTCAGTCACAGTGCCTCACTAGTGCGGGAAGTCGACACCGGGCACGAGGGCAACGGTCCTGGTGCACGGAGCGTCATGCGTGCGATGTGCACTCTACATACGACCGAGGGTGCGTCCCCGGACGCCGTCGGCCGGTCCTACCGGAGGCGCTCGCGCCGCGCCAACGTGCTCCCCAGCCCCGCGGCCGCCGCACGCACGGCCCCGACCTGGCTCTCCGGCCGAAACCGCCCGGTCGGGCCGGTGACGCTGATGGCGGCGAGGGGCTCCTCGCCCTGCCCGAGTACCGGCGCGGCGACACAGGTGAGGCCGAGGGCGGATTCCTCGTGTTCGAAGGCCACGCCCGTCTCCACGATCCTCGTCAGCTGACGGCGCAGCAGTCCCGGCGCCACCACCGTGTGCGCGGTACGCCTGGCCATGGGCGACGAGAGCACCTCCCGCTGGATGTCCGGACCCGCATGCGCAAGGAGTGCCTTGCCTATCGCGGTGCAGTGCAACGGATTTCGTCCTCCGGTTCGCGACGGCGACTTCGCCTGGCGGTGACCGCCGATCTTCGCGATGTAGACGACGTCGTGACCCTCCCGGACGCCGAGATGGACGGTCTCGTGGGTTCGCTCGTACAGGTCCTGCAGAAAGGGCATCGCGACCTCGAGCAGGCTGCGTTCGACCGAAGCCCGCATCCCGAGTTCGAAGAGCCCGCCGCTGAGGCGGTAGCCGCCATCGACGCGGTCGAGCAGTCGGTTCGCGACCAGATCACCGGCGAGTCGATGCACGGTCGCCTTGTGCAGCCCCGTGCGTCGGACCAGGTCGGCGAGGGTGAGCACCTGGTCCTCGGCCCGGAAGGCGCGCAGGATCGTCACCGCCTTGCCGAGCACGGTATCGAGGTCCGCGGCGCCCGTCATCATTCGAGCGTATCGCTGAGTGAGACGAAGGGCTGGTTCGGCCGCACGGATCCCGTAACAGTAGGGGCCATGAGCCAGCCCACGAACTCCATCGCGGCGAGCGAGTCCGACATCGCCACCGCCGCGGAACGCCTCGCGTCCGCCACCGCGGCCGGTGTGCCCTGCTCGCCGGTGCGGGATCTGATCGGCGCCGACGACCTCGCCGCCGCCTACGCCGTCCAGCAGCGCGTCAACGACCTCAGGCAGCAGGCCGGCGCCACAGTCGTGGGCCGCAAGATCGGCCTGACCTCGGTCGCCGTCCAGCAGCAGCTCGGCGTCGACCAGCCCGACCTCGGCGTCCTGTTCGACACCATGGCGTACGCCAATGGCGCCGACATCCCGATGAGCCTGCTGATCCAGCCGAAGATCGAGGGCGAGGTCGCATTCGTGCTCGGCGCCGACCTGGCCGACGGCCCGCTGGACGCCGCCCAGGTCCGCGGCGCGATCGAGTACGCCGTCGCCGCACTGGAGATCTGCGACAGCCGCATCGAGAACTGGGATATCCGCTTCGGCGATACCGTCGCCGACAACGCATCGTCCGGTGTCTACGTCCTCGGATCCGAGCAGCGCACGCTCGACGAGATCAATCCGGTGGACGTCGTCATGTCGATGGCCGTCGACGGCCAGGAGGTCTCCTCCGGAAACGGCGCCGCCTGCCTCGGCGACCCGATCGAGGCCGTGGTGTGGCTCGCCCGCGCGGCGCGCGACCTCGGCCAGCCGCTGCTCGCCGGTCAGGTCATCCTGTCCGGCGCCCTCGGCCCGATGGCGACCGTCGCCGCCGGCAATACCGTCACCGTCACCGTGTCCGGTCTCGGCACCGTGACCGCCAGTTTCGTGGGAGAGAAGGAAGCATGAGCAAAGTCAAGGTTGCGATCATCGGATCGGGCAACATCGGCACCGATCTGATGATCAAGGTGCTCAACCATTCGGAGCACCTGGAAATGGGCGCGATGGTCGGTATCGACCCCGCCTCCGACGGTCTGGCACGGGCGGCGAAGCTCGGCGTGCCGATCACCGCTGAGGGCGTCGAGGGCCTCGTCGCGCTGCCGAACTTCGACGAGATCGAGATCGTCTTCGATGCCACGTCGGCGAAGGCGCACGTCGCAAACGACGCGCGTCTGGCCCCGCTCGGCAAGCGCATGATCGACCTCACCCCGGCCGCCATCGGGCCGTATGTGATCCCAGCGGTCAACGGCGACGACCACCTCGACGCGCCGAACGTGAACATGGTGACGTGTGGTGGCCAGGCCACCATCCCGATGGTCGCGGCCGTCTCACGGGTGGTCCCGGTGGCGTACGCCGAGATCGTCGCGTCGATCGCGTCGAAGTCGGCGGGCCCCGGTACCCGCGCCAACATCGACGAGTTCACCGAGACCACGTCCGCGGCGATCGTGTCGGTCGGCGGCGCCAAGCGCGGCAAGGCCATCATCATCCTCAACCCCGCCGAGCCGCCGCTCATCATGCGCGACACGGTCTTCTGCCTCGTCGACGCGCCGGACCCGGCCACCCACGACGAGATCCGCCAGTCGATCGAGAAGATGGTCGGCGACGTCTCGGCCTACGTCCCCGGATACCGCCTCAAGCAGCAGGTTCAGATCACCGAGATCCCCGCCGACCAGCCGGTCGAGACCCTGGTCGTCGACGGCAACCGCCCGACCCACCAGGTGTCGATCTTCCTCGAGGTCGAGGGCGCCGGACACTACCTGCCCGCCTACGCCGGCAACCTCGACATCATGACCTCCGCCGGACAGCAGATCGCGGAGCGGATCGCACAGAAGAAGGAAGCCACCCGATGAGCAACCCCACCATCTTCGTCCAGGACGTCACCCTCCGGGACGGCATGCACGCGGTGCGCCACCGGATCTCGCCGGAGGACGTCAAGCGCATCGTGTCGGCCCTCGACGCCGCCGGCGTCGACGCCATCGAGGTCGCCCACGGTGACGGTCTCGCCGGCGGGTCCGTGAACTACGGTCCCGGCTCGCACACCGACTGGGAGTGGATCGAGGCCGCGGCGGAGTCCATCCAGAACGCCCGCCTGACCACGCTGCTGCTGCCCGGAGTCGGCACCATCGAGGAGCTCAAGCACGCCTACAAGCTGGGCGTGCGGTCGGTGCGCATCGCGACACACTGCACCGAGGCCGACGTCTCCGCCCAGCACATCGAGACCGCCCGCGAAATCGGCATGGACGTCTCCGGGTTCCTGATGATGAGCCACATGGCTCCCGCCGAGGAGCTCGCCAAGCAGGCCAAGCTGATGGAATCGTATGGCGCGCACTGCGTCTACGTCACCGACTCGGGTGGACGCCTGACCATGGGTGGGGTCCGCGACCGGGTCCGCGCCTACCGCGAGGTCCTCAACGAGGGCACCGAGATCGGCATCCACGCCCACGAGAACCTCTCGCTGTCGGTGGCGAACAGCGTCGTCGCCGTCGAGGAGGGTGTGTACCGCGTCGACGCGTCACTCGCCGGGCACGGTGCGGGCGCGGGTAACTGCCCGATCGAGCCGTTCATCGCGGTCGCCGACCTGTACGAGTGGAAGCACGGCTGCGATGTATTCGCCCTGCAGGACGCCGCCGACGACATCGTCCGTCCGCTGCAGGACCGGCCGGTCCGGGTGGACCGCGAGACCCTCACCCTCGGCTACGCCGGTGTGTACTCGAGCTTCCTGCGGCACGCGGAGACGGCGTCGGCCCGCTACGGCATCGACGTCCGCACCCTGCTGCTTGAGGCCGGCAAGCGCAAGCTGGTCGGCGGCCAGGAGGACATGCTCGTCGACATCGCTCTGAACCTGGTTGCGGAGCGCGAGGGCAAGGGCGCCAGCGCCTGACCTCAGGTACGACGAGGGGGCTGTGACCGAAAGGTCACAGCCCCCTTGTTGTTCCCAGGCGACGGTGGCGTCAGGGCCTGCCCGCCGCGTCCTTGCGCAGCAGGAAGGCGAGGACGGCGGACTCGAACGCCTCCTTCTGCTCGATCATCGCCCAGTGCCCACAGTTGGGGAACACGTGCAGCTCGGCGTTGGGGATGGTGCGCATCGGGATCAGCGCCATGTCCAGCGGGCTGACCCGGTCGTCGCGACCCCACGTCAGCAGCGTGGGCGCCTTCACCTTGTGCATCATCGCCCACGGCGGCGGCGCATCCGAGGCCTCCATCATCTTCACCATCTGCGCAAATGCTGCCTTGCCGTACATCCGGCGGGCGCTGTCGAGGGTCTCCGGATCGGTGGCCTGGGTCCAGCGCTCCTCGATGAGTTCCTCGGTCACCATCGCCGGGTCGTAGACCATCGAGTGCAGCCACTGGATGAGGCGCTCGCGGGTCGGCGCCTCGGTGAACTCCTGGAGCAGCTTGATGCCCTCGCCCGGGCCGGGGCTGAAGATGTTCTTGCCGATGCCGCCGATGGTCACGAGCCGGCGCACCTTGTCGGGGTGGTTGATCGCGTAGCTGATGCCGACGCCGCCGCCCATCGAGTTGCCGATGATGTCGACGCTGTCGAGACCGAGCGCGTCGACGAACACCTCAACCGACTGCAGCGCGGTGACCATCGGGTGGCCGCCGAAGTCGTCGCTGACGCCGAAGCCCGGGAATTCCAGTACGAGACAACGGAAATGCTCGGCGAAGAACCCGAGGTTGCCCCGGTAGTTACGCCACCCGGTGACGCCGGGGCCCGACCCGTGCAGCAGCAACAGTGGGGGACCGTCGCCCGCCTCGTGATAGCGCAGGACGCCCGCGTCGGTGGTGACCTCCCGCAGGGTGCCCTCGTAGCTCAGGTCCGATGTCATCGCCTACCTCCGTCTCAAGATGCGGTGTCTCAGCCCGCCGATTACCCGCCACGCTGCCACCGCCGCGGCCCCACTCCCAGGTGCCGTTCCGGTCAGTGGGCAACCCGAGCCCGGACACGGGTGAAGGGCACCCCATCCGGTCGGACCGGACGGGGTGCCCTTCACCTGGCGAGGTGTCGCCTGCGGGCGACTAGTCGACCGTGGCCATCGCGGGCTCGCCCGCGGCCGCGGAGGTGGGCACCGCCACCTGCTCGATGCGGCGCGGCAGCAGCAGACCCGCGACCAGGCCCGCCACCGCGGCGGCCGCCGCGATGAGGAAGGCGATCTGGAAGCCCTTGTCGGTGTAGAACGCCATGCCCTGCGTCATCTCCAGGGGGATCGGCGCGATGTGCGAGTTGTTCATGACAGTGAACGCGATCACCGGCAGCGCGGCCGGGAACACGCTCTGGAACACGCCGACGATGCTCGCGGTGGACGCCTGCAGCTGCGGCGGGACCGCCTCGATCAGCAGGTTCGGGATCGATGCGTAGCCCATGCCCATGCCGAGACCGACCAGGCCCGCGAACACGATCAGCGTGCCCTTGGAGTCGTGCGAGAAGGCGGTCAGGGAGCAACCGATGGCGGCCGAGACCATGCCGATGGCCAGCAGCGGACGCGGCTTGACGTGGCGACCGACCAGCACGCCGACGATCAGGCCGCCGACCACGGTCATGGCGCCGATCGGAGCCTGGAAGATCGCGAAGCCCTCGGCGTCGACACCGAACCCGTAGCCGAGACCCATGATCGCCGGCGTCATGACCATCATCGGCAGCAGCATCGTGTACAGGCCGCTGACGCCGTAGATGAACCCGGCCGCGGTGGCGGTCAGGATGACCGGACGGCGACGCAGCACCTTGAGGTCGATCAGCGGCTCCTTCATGGTGGCCGCGGAGACGAGCCACGCCACGACCAGCGCGATGCCACCGAACAGGTAGGCCAGGGTCGAGCCTGACTTCCAGCCCCAGGTCGGGCCGAAGCTGATCGCGATGAGGATGCCGGCGATACCGCCACCGAGCAGCAGGGCGCCGAGGAAGTCCAGGCGCGAGTGCAGCCGCACCGTGGACTCGTCGGTGCTCACGAAGATCATCCCGCCCAGGATCACCAGGCCGATCACGAAGAACCAGAAGATGCTGCGGAAGCCGTGGTTGTCGATCAGCCAGCCGGTGATGAACGGGGCGGGGATGGCGATCAGGCCCATGCCGCTGGTCGCGATGCTCACCGCGAGCGCGATCGTCTTGGCCGGGAACACGTCACGGATCAGCGAGTAGCTCAGGAACAGGCAGGGCACCAGCAGGCCGGACAGTGCGCGTCCGACGATGAGCACGGCGTAGCTCCCCGCGATCACCGAGACGAACGACCCAAGCGCGGCGATCGCGATGCACGCCAGCAGCAGCTTGCGCTTGCCGTACATGTCGGCGAGCTTGCCGATCAGGGGCGCGGTCATCGCGCCGACGAGCAGGAACGACGTGAGCAGCCACGCGCCCTGGGTGGTCTGGTAGTGCCCGGCGATCGCCGGGATCGCCATCGAGATCATCATGTAGCTGATCGCGAGCATCTCGAGCACGAGCACGATCGAGGCCAGGGAGAAGATCAGCCGCGGCGTCCACCGCTGCGGGAGTGCGTCCTGAACCTGCGGCGGGACAGATCCGCCGGGTTGAGCTGGAGCGACCATCATCGGGTCCTTTCGGGTGTTCCGCGAACTCGGTGTCGGAGACCGACGAGGATTCGAGCCGGGCATGTGGTGGGTGTTCACATTCACCAGGTGCTTGCCGACTGAATGTGTAATCGACATCACAGTTCGCGATGCCCTCCCAGCACCATCCGTTGTTCCGCCCAGCGGGAGATCCGTGCGGTTTGCGCGTCGATTCGGACCGAAATGCAGAGGTAAATAGGCAAATCGGGCGTGTAGCACTGTCCGGCGCCGCCCGCCACGAGACGATCGTCACGAGCCCTCACCACGGGGCTGGGCAGCGTAGGGCAGCTGCACCCGCGACCGCGTCCGTATCTCCCGATGAGCGGTACGAGATCGCCGCGCACGCCAGGCGCGCTGGCTACCTTGGAGCCGAAGAATGTGATGTCGACCACCAGAAGGAGTTCCATGACGGCCACCCTTGATTACGAGAGCACCAGCAGGACCATCACCGGCGAGTACGAGCTGCACTATCACGAGGCGGGTACCGGGCCGGTGCTGCTGATGCTGCACGGCTCCGGCCCCGGGGTGAGCGGCTGGTCGAATTTCGCGGGGAACCTCCCCGTGTTCGCCGAGCACCACCGCACGATCGTCCTGGACATGCCCGGCTTCGGACGCAGCCCGGCACTGGAGTGGAACGACGTGTACCCGCGGGTGGCCGCCGACGCGATCCGCTTCTTCCTCGACGAGCTCGGCATCGAGAGCGTCGACATCGTCGGAAACTCCATGGGCGGCAACGTCGGTACGGAATTCGCCCTGGCCCACCCGGAGCGGGTGCGCCGGATGGTGCTGATGGGCCCCGGCGGGCTCGCGGTCAACAGTTTCGCGCCGCCGGTGAGCGAGGGCTCACGCCGGCTGTTCGAGTTCCTGGCGAACCCGACGCGCGAGGGCATGGTCGCGTGGGTGGACACGATGGTGGGCAACCCCGCGGTGGTCACCGACGAACTGATCGATCAGCGGCTGGCGAACGCCCTTGCGCCGGGCGCGATCGCCAACACCTTCAAGATCTTTCAGACGTTCTCCGACCCGCGGTTCGCGGACCGACCGCAGCTGTGGGCCAGGGCGTCCCAGGTGCAGCAGGAGACGCTGCTCGTCTGGGGCCGGGACGACCGGATGCTGCCCTACGAGGGCAGCCTGTTCCCGTTCCGGCAGATGCCGAACGCGGAACTGCACGTGTTCTCGCGCTGCGGGCACTGGGCACAGATCGAGCGCAAGGCGGACTTCGAGCGCCTCACCCTGGAGTTCCTCGGGCGTTAGGCCCCAGAAACGACCGTGACCCAATGTCACACTCGTTCGGCCGAACTGAACGAATGTGACATTGGGTCAACGGGTCTGGCTCGGATCAGTCCAGGCGACCGGGAACCGGATAGCTGCGGAGCGCGTCGGTCTCGAGCACACCCTTCATCGCGGCCTCCTCGATCGAGTCACGCAACGCGGTGCAGGTGGGGATCCACTTGCTGTCCATGCCGAGCGCGGCCTGCCGCGCGAACTCGGGGCAGGACTCCTCCGCGTCCGCCAGCCACTGGATGCTGGTGTGGGTGGGGCTGTACTTCTCCACCAACACCCGGTTCCCACAGCTGGTGCAGCTCAGTTCCTGCATGGTCGCCTCGTCTCCTAGTTGACCCCGGCGGCGTGCCGCGCGCCGATGTAGCCGAACACCATTGCCGGACCGATGGTCGCGCCTGCACCGGCGTAGTCGTTGCCCATCACCGCGGCCGAGGTGTTGCCGGTGGCGTAGAGGCCCGCGATGGGCTCGCCATCGGCACGAAGCACCTGCGCCTTCTCGTTGTAGACCAGCCCGCCCTTGGTGCCGAGGTCCCCGGCCCGGGTACGCAGCGCGTAGTAGGGCCCCTGGTCCAGCACGTCCAGCGTGGGCTGCGCCAGGGTCGGGTCGCCGTAGTAGTTGTCGTAGGCGCTGGCGCCCCGGTTGAAGTCCTCGTCCCGGCCTGCCCTGGCGAATCCGTTGTACCGCTTGACGGTGTCGGCGAGCGCCGCCACCGGGACATCGATCTTCGCCGCGAGCTCTTCGACGGTCTCGGCGGTCTGGATCAGACCGCTCTCCAGCCAGGCCTTCGGGAACTTCTGGCCGGGCATGATGCCACCGATCGGGTAGCGGCCCTTGGCCTTGTGGTCGAAGACGAACCAGGTGGGCTCGTGTCCGCCCGCGAGCTGATCGTGCACGAACGTCACATACGGCGACGCCTCGTTCGTGAAGCGCTTGCCGTGCTGGTCGACGATGATCGAACGCGGGATCGAGCGCTCCGAGACCAGCACCTGGTTGATGCCGTCGGGGCGACTGAAGGACGGCATCCACCACGCATCGTCCATGAGATCCAAAGCGGCGCCCAGCTTCTCGCCCGCGATGATGCCGTCACCGGTGTTCTCCACAGCGGCGGCGCTGAAGTTGTCCTTGCCGCCCTCGCGCAGGTAGCGCTTGCGCATCTCCTCGTTGTACTCGAAGCCGCCACTGGCCAGCAGCACGCCGCGGCGGGCGCGGATCCGCACCTGCTTGCCGTTGCGCTCGGCGACCACACCCGTGACGGCGCCGGACTCGTCGGTGACAAGGGACTGCAGCGCGGTGTTCAGCCACAGCGGGACACCGGCATCCTTGAGCGCCAGCCGCAGCCGGGCGATGAGCGCGCGGCCGAGGGTGTCCATGTGCCGGCGCAGGACGATGGCCTTGACGGCACGCAGACCGGTGAGCAGCGCGGTCCACTTGGCCTTCCAGGTCCGCGTCACCATGTTGAGCTGCACGAAGTCCTTCGAGGTGATGAACAGCCCAGGGGGAGTCGCCAGCGCGGCCGGACGCAGCAGGTCCTCGTCCTCGCCGAGCTCCTTGAGGTTCACCGGGAGCGGCTCGATCGTGCGGCCGTTGGGGCGGCCACCCGGCTGCTCGGGGTGATAGTCGGAGTAGCCGGTGCACCACTGGAACCGCATGTGCGGGCTCGAGGTCTCCAGGAACTCGAGGGTGCGAGGGCCCTCGTCGATGAACGCGTCGAGGTTCTTCGAGGGCACCCGGTCCCCGACGACGGCGTCGAGGTAGGTGCGCACGTCCGCGCGCGAGTCGCCGAGTCCCTCACGGACGAGCAGCGGGTTGTTGGGGACCCAGATGCCGCCGCCGGACAGTGCGGTCGTGCCGCCGTACACGGCGGCCTTCTCGATCACGAGGGTGTCCAGGCCCCGGTCGGCCGCGGAGAGGGCGCCGGTGAGGCCGCCGCAACCGCTGCCGACCACGACGAAATCGACCTCATGGTCCCAGGATTGTTCGCTTGCAGACATAGTTCTCTCTCTGGTGATACTCAGCCGAAGCTGATGTCGTCCTGCGACCAGAACGCGCGCATGCTGGTGATCCGCGCCTGGTCGTCGAAGGTCATGACGTCGATCGGTTCGATCGTGATGGTCTGCTCGCCGGTGTCGGTGACCACCCGGAACGCGAAGGCGGCCGAGTTGCCCGCGACCCGGATGGAGAGCAGTTCGGTCTTGTTCTGCACCGCGTCCAGCGCGCTGTAGAACTTCTCGATGGCCTCGCGGCCGACCAGCGGCTCGGTGCCGACCGGATCCTCGAGGGTGGCGTCGTCCGCGTACAGGGCGGCGACGTCGGCCGACGTTCCGCCCCCCACCGCGTCGAGGTACTTCGACACCGTCGAACGGATGTCGTCTGCTGAGGCCATGATCTCTCCCGGGCATATGGGTACGGTCTGTACGTGTGACGGTAGCCACAACGGCCCGCACGTGCCCCCCGGCCTTCCCGCCCAGCGGGAGACCGCCGACCAGCGGAACAGAGGTGCCCCGATGTCCGGTACGGTCCCTCGGTTATGACCGTCGGCGACATTTCCCCCGACACGATATGGGCTGTGCTGAGCGAGTCCGCGCGGCGCCACCCCGAACGCGAGGCCGTCGTGGACGGACGGGAGCGGCTCACCTACGAACAGCTCGCGGCGGCCGCCTCCCGCGCGGGGATGGCGATGTCCGCCAGCGGGATCCGGCACGGCGACCGCATCGCCCTGTGGGCGCCGAACTCCGCGCGATGGGCGGTGGTCGCCCTCGGCGCCCATTCCATCGGCGCGGTGGTGGTGCCCGTCAACACCAGGGCTCGCGGCACCGAGGCCGCGCATCAGCTGCGCACGACCCGGAGCCGGGTGCTCTTCGTTGACGACGGGTTCCTCGGCACCGGTTACGCCGCGATGCTCCGGGCGGCCGCAGGAGAATCCGGACCCGGCCGGCCGGTGCTCGGTCTCCCGGATCTGGAGCGGATCGTCGATTTCCACCGTGAGCCGGACCTGCACATCGCGAGCTGGGCGCAGTTCCTCGGGTGCGCGGCGAAGCCACGCACCGTCGACCTGCGGGCGCACCACCGGCCGGGACCGCCCGGGCCCGACGACCTCGCCTACATCATGTCGACGTCCGGCTCGACCGGTCCGGCCAAGGGCGTGATGCTCCGGCACGGACAACTGGTGCGCGTGTACCGGGCCCTGTCCGGGCGGCTGGGGATCGGCAGCGGCGACCGGATCCTGGGGGTGACCCCGCTGTCGCATTCGTTCGGCCTCAACGCCGGCCTGCTGGCGGCGCTGGCCGCCGGCGGCTGCTACGTCGCCGTGGACGTGTTCGACCCGGCGGCCGCGCTCACCCGGATCGCGACCGAACGGATCACCGTGCTGTCCGGGCCGCCGACGCTGTTCACCGATCTGATCGCCGCCTCGCCCGCGGAGCGAGACCCGCGGGCGCACACCCCGCGGCTCGCGGTCACCGGCGCGGCGACGGTGGCGGCCCCGCTGCTCGACCACATCCGCCGGGTGCTGGGCATCCCCCTGATCGTCACCGGCTATGGACTCACCGAGGCCAGCGGCACCGTGACCGCGAGACACCCCGAACCACAGACCGTCTCACTCGCCGCACCGCCGCTGCCGGGGGTGGAGCTGCGCGTTGTCGACGCCGAGGGGAACGCCGTCGCGGACGGCACCTCGGGCGAGGTCCTGGTCCGCGGATACAACGTGATGTCGGGCTACTTCGAGAACGAGCCGGCCACCGCGAGAACTCTCGACGGCGACGGCTGGCTGCACACCGGCGACGTGGGGGTGCTCGAGAACGGGGAACTGCGGATCGTCGACCGGATCGGCGAGATGTTCATCGTCGGCGGCTTCAACGTGTACCCCTCCGAGGTGGAGCAGGTGTTGAGCCGGCACCCGGCGGTCGGCGAGGTCGCGGTCGTCGGGGTGCCCGACGAGCGCATGGGGGAGCGCGGGATCGCGTATGCGGTCCCGCGCCCCGGGCACAGTGTGACCGGACGGCAGCTGATCGAGCACTGTCGCGATGCGCTCGCCGGCTACAAGGTGCCATCCGAGGTGATCCTGCTCAGCGAGATGCCGCGGATCGCCGCGGGCAAGCCATCCCGGCGAGCGCTGCGCGAGCTGGCCCTGCAGCGGCGCGCGGAGCACCGCGGCACCGCCTGAGGCGCGTGGCTACTCCGAGAACCCGCCGAACCCGCCCTTGAAGAACAGCAGGGGCCTGCCTTCGGCATCCGCGGTCAGGTCGGTGATCCGGGCGAGCACGATGGTGTGGTCGCCCGCGTCGTGCTCGAGTTCGACCGTGGCCTCGATCCTCGCGAGCGCGCCGCCGAGCGCCGGGGCGCCGTTGCCCGCCGGGCTCCAGTCGACCTGGGCGAACTTGTCGCCGCCGCTCACCGCGAAGGTCGAGCAGACGTCCTTCTGATCGTGGGCGAGGATGTTGATGCACAGCGAACCGGCCTCCCGCAGCAACGGCCAGCTGGTGGAGGTCTTCGCGGGGCAGAACGAGATGTACGGCGGATCCAGCGACACCGACACCACCGACTGGCAGGCGAACCCGAGGGGCCGGTCGCCGTCGTGGGCGGCGATCACCGCGACGCCGGTGCAGAAGTGCCCCATCACCTTTCTCAGTGTGGCGGCGTCGGGAGCCGAGAGAGCGTCCTGCTCTGACATCCCCCGTCGCTCCGCTCGCCTCGACGCGACGGCTGTGATCTCTGCACTCATTGCGGTTCCTCCTGATGAAACGGGCAACAACCAGGATCGCCACACCCTGTGCGCGGCACCATCCAGGTTCCCGGTCAGTGGTAGCTTGCCTTGTCCAGGTCATCTGTCCAGTTGTTAGGCTCCCCAGGTGGCACCGACCGAACCGGCCTCCGAGTCCGACCTACCCAATCTGCCCGCGACCAGCTGGGCCGTACTCGGCATGCTCGCGTTCGACGAGGAGCTGTCCGGCTACGAGCTCAAGAAGTGGGCCGACTGGAGCATCAAGTTCTTCTACTGGAGCCCGTCGTTCAGCCAGGTCTACACGGAGCTGAAGAAGCTCGAGAAGCACGGTTTCGTGACCTCCCGGGTGCAGCACGACAACGGCGTCCGCGGCCGCCGCCTCTACAAGATCACCGAGGCGGGCACCGCCGCGGTCGGGCGCTGGTCCAACGAGGCGCCGATCGATCCGCCCATTCTCAAACACGGTGTGATGCTTCGCATCTGGCTCGGGCACCTGAACAAACCGGAACGGCTCAAGGAGATCCTCCGCGAGCACATCGAGTACGTGTCGAAGATGGAACGGCGCGCCGCGGCCGATGCCTCCGGCGCGGACAAGGAACCGGCATGGGCGTACTCGCAGATCGTGCTGCGGTGGGCCGAGCGGTACTACGCCGCCGAGCGCGATCTGGCCGAGCAGCTGATCGCCGACATCGACAAGGCCGACGCCGTCCTCGCACAGGTCAAGGACGGCGACGACGCCGGCTTCCCGAAGCCGACCCCCGGCGCCTGGCGCCAGGTGGAGGTCGAGACCGAGTCGGAGAACCCCGACCTCGAGTGAGCCCCTAGCGGGCCGGGTCGAGGATTTCCCTCATGTCCGCCCACGCCTGCTTCTGCGCTGTGCGCGCAAGGGCCAGCATGCCCATCGTCATGAACCCGTGAATCGCCCCGTCGTATCGACGATGATTGACCCGAACACCCTCGGCGGCAAGGGCATCCGCAAAGGCGTCACCCTCCGAGCGGAGCGGGTCACAGCCCGCGGTCACCACCACGGCCGGCGGCAGGCCGGCGAGCTCCGCGCGTAGGGGAGAGGCATGCGGGTGATCCCGGTCCTCGACCGCGACGTACTGGTCCCAGTACCACTGCATCGCGGCACGGGTGTTGAAATGCCCGGTCGCGAACTCCCGGTAGGAATCGGTCTCGAAGTCCGCGGCGATCACCGGGTACAGCAGCAGCTGCGCCGCGAGGGCCGGGCCGCCACGCTCACGGGCGATGAGCGCGGTCACCGCGGCCAGGTTGCCACCGGCGCTGTCCCCGGCGACCACGATGCGGCCGGCGTCGCCACCGAGTTCCGCCGCGTGGTCGGCCGCCCACGCCACCACGGCGTAGACGTCCTCGGCGGCGGCGGGCCACCGCGTCTCCGGGGCCAGCCGGTAGTCGACCGAGATCACGATCGCCCCGACGCCGTTGGCCATCGCCCGACAGATCCCGTCGTGGGTGTCCAGGTCGCAGAAGACGAACCCGCCGCCGTGCGCGAACACCACGATCGGGGCCTCTGCACCCGAGGTGGCCACGGGCCGGTAGATCCGGACCGGCAGGTCAGAGCCGGGACCGGGGAGCACACGTTCGGCGACCTCGGCGACCGGCTCCGGCTGATCCGGCACCACCAGCCTGGCCCGGATCGCGGCGCGCGCCTGCGCGCCGGTCATCGTCTCGACCTTCGGGAAGCCGGCATTGAGCGCGTCGAGGATCGCTGCCACCTCGGCGTCGACGCTCATGCGTACTGCAGATCCGTCGGGGCCGCCGCGGGGCGGGCGCGGTGGGCCGACGGCCCGCCGAGGATGGGGCGCGGCTGCTGCTGCAGAGTCGGCTGGACCCGGACCGGGCCGCCCTCGATGTTGCGCCAGATTCCCAGCGCGGTCATCCGCACGGGTGCGGCCAGCCGGTGGTCGAGCTTCATCTGCGAGACCGGCCCGCAGATCGAGACGGCCGCGACCGCCTCGCCGATGTTCCCGATCGGGGCCGCCACGCAGCCGAACCCGGGCAGCGACTCCTCGCGCTCGTAGGCGATGCCCTGCTCGCGCACCTTGGCCAGCTCGGCGCGGAGCTGGGCCCCCGTGGAGATGGAGTACTTGGTCTTGCGGCTGAGGAGGTCGCCGTCGAGAGCCGCGAGCTGGGCCTCGCCCGCGAACCCGAGGATCGCCTTGCCCACCCCGGTGCAGTGCGCGGGGTAGCGGCCGCCGACGCGGGTCGGGATGGCTGCGGCCATCCGGCCACCGATCTTCTCGAGGTACACCACGTCGGGCCCGTCGAGGATCGCCAGGTGGACGACGTGGCCGGTCACCCGGTGCAGCTCGTGCAGGAAGGGCAGCGCGGCCCGGTGCATCCGATCCTGGTGCACCGCGAGGGAGCCGAGCTCGACCAGGCGCATGCCCAGCTCGTAGTCGCGACCCTGCCTGCGCAGCCAGCGGAGGTGGACGAGCCGCTCGAGCATCCTGTGTGCCGAGGAGCGCGGCAGCCCGGTGCGCCGAACCACCTGAGCGAGCGTCAGCCGGCCCGGTCCGTCGAAGGCATCCAGAACGAGCGAGACGCGATCGAGTACGGCGCTCGGGGTGCTGGCGTCGACCAAAGTTGTCATGGGGTCCTCCGGGAGTGCTGCGGCAGGGGGCGCCGGGTTGGTGCGACGATCGGCTGGGGGTCCGACCGGGGTGTTTCGATTAGGAATATGACTATTGATAGCACGAGCTTGTGTCGGCTGTCACACACGACCGAGTGGTTCGTTTTCTGTCACGGGACGGCAAAGGGCCCCGGGTCGATTGACTCGACCCGGGGCCCTTTGCTGTTGACCAGCGGTTATCGTCCGTTCAGTGGGATCAGCCCTTGGCGGCGGACCGGCCCGCACGGCGGCCGAAAAAGCTGCCGTCGCCGAGCGACGCACCGCTGGCATACCCGCCCGCGGACACCCCCGCGGTGCACCGGCCGGCGCCGAACAGGCCGGGAATCGGCGCACCCGAGACGTGCAGAACCTCGGAGTCGACGCTGGTGCGCAGCCCGCCGAGGGTGAACCCGCCGGTGAACCCGCGCAGGTCGATCGCCGCGACCGGCGACCCGATCTGCTTGACCCATTCCGGCTTCTTGCCGAGCACCGGGTCCTCACCATTCGCAGCGTGCCGGTTGTAGACCTCGACGGTGGACTGCAGGGTCCCCGTGGGCAGCCCCATCTCCGCCTCGAGTTCTTCGACCGTCTCGCAGACCCACGTCGGCTGATGCCGCAGGAACGGGGTGGCGGTGGGGGTGGTCAACGCCTCCTCGTACGCGGCCTCGTCGATCACCAGGAACGCCTGGTTCTGGTTCTCGATCAGGGTCGCCTGCCCGACCCGGCCGGGGTAGGTGTCCTCGTTGATGAAGCGCTGCCCCCGGCCGTTGACCAGGATGCCGCGGATGAACAGCTGCGGGTCGCAGAAGAACGCGACCTCGGTGGCGTCCATGTGCGCCAGGTCCGCGCCGAGCGCCTGCGCCATCAGGATCGCGCGGCCGTCGTGCTCCTCGATCGAGGCGGCGGGACGGCCGACCAGCCGAGGCGCGTACGCCTCGACCATCCGGTCGTTGTAGGCGAAACTGCCGGTTGCGAGCACGACGCCGCGGCGGGCCCGGATGGCGATCTCCTTCCCGTACTGCGTCGCCACCACGCCCACCACCCGGCCCATCCCCTCGGGCGAAGCCTCGGGGCCATCGGTGCTGTCGTCGGTGACCAGCGCCTGCACGCGGATGTCGTAGACCGAGCGCACGCCGAGCTCGGCCGCGGTGTCGGTGAGCGGCTTCATCAACATGTAGCCGCCACCGCGCTCGCCGCCGGACTGCTTGTCCGCCATCTGCGGCACGTGCCCGCGCGGGGCAGGCGGGATGGTCGCGGCGAACGGCGCGGCGTTCTCGCCACCGGTGTACTGCAGACCGTCGTCGCCCGGCGGCTCCCAGCCCGGCTCACCCCAGAAGCTCGCCTTGAACGGCACGCCGCACTCGACCAGCCAGCCGTAGTGGTCCACGCTGCCCTGGCAATACGCGTCGATCTTCTCCGCGTCCACGCCGGGGCCGAGCGCCGCCGTCATGAAGGCCTTCATGCTCTCGACGGAATCATCGAAGCCACAGGCCTTTTGGAGGGGGGTGCCGCCGCCCAGGTAGATGAACCCGCCTGCCATCGCGGCCGCGCCACCCCATCCGCCGGTGCGCTCGAGCACCAGCACGTCGGCGCCTTCCTGGGCCGCGGCCACGGCCGCGGACGCGCCGGCAACGCCGAACCCCGCCACCACCACATCGGCCTCGTGGTCCCACTGTTCGATCTCGTCGGCCGACCTCGGATGGACGGTCACGGTATTGCTCGTCATTGCGGTCCTCTCGATCTGGGTCTGGATACACCTCGCGCGCGGACCCGGTGCCTGTGCTCTGGTGAAGCACACGAACGGTGGGACCGCGCGCGAAGTGAGGGGGGGGTGTGACTACATAGCCGCCAGGGGCTCGCTGCCGGACCAGTCGTGGCCCCAGTAGCTGTCGGCGGTGATCTCTTCCGAGGAGTAGTACTTCTCGTCGACCCGCATGCCCTCGGTTCCGAACTCGATGTCCCAGCCTCCGGGAGCGCGAACGTAGAACGAGACCATCTTGTCGTTGGTGTGCCTGCCCAGGGTCGAGGAGACCGAGAAGCCGTCCTTGACGACGCGGTCGAGCGCCTGACCGACCGCGTCGAGGGTGTCGACCTCGACCATGATGTGCACCAGGCCGGGGGCACCGCCGTGCGGGGCGGGGCACAGCGCCAGGCTGTGGTGGCGCTCGTTGACGCCCATGAAGCGCACCCGCATCGGGCCGAACTCCGGCGGAGCCGGGATGCGGAAGGCGCCGCGAGGCAGGAACCCGAGCACCTCGGTGTAGAAGGCGAACGCACCGTTGATGTCCATCACCGGCAGCACCACGTGGCCGAGACCCTGTGCGCCGGTGACGAACTTGGCACCGAACGGGGTGACGACCGGGCTGTGGTCGAGGACCGCGCCGTGGAAGATCTCGAGGGTGGCACCGGTCGGATCCTGGAAGGTGATGACCTCCTCGACCCGGCGGGCGTCGGCCTCCTCCAGCGCGAGAGGCTTGACCGCGATACCCGCGGCCTCGACGGCCTCCTGCACGCGGACCAGGGCGGCGTGGTCGCGCACCTCCCAGCCGATGGTGACGACCTCGTCGGTGTCACCCGGCACGACGACGATGCGCGCGGCGCGCTCGTCCATCCGCAGGTAGATGGCGTTCTCGTCCGGACCGGAGCCCTCGGCGAAGCCGAGCACCTCGAACGCGAACTTGCGCCAGCGCTCCATGTCGTTGGTCTGGACCTTGATGTAGCCCAAGCCCTTGATGTCAGTCATGTGTTGTCCTTCTTCTGTTTTCAGTGCTTGTGCGGGACCGGATCAGATCATCGACTTGAGGTTGTCGGCCGGGTCGAGACCGAGCGAGCTCACCGCGGAAGCGTGGTAGACGGTGCTGGGCACGTGGATGGCGTGGGCCAGGCCGGCGTGCGCGTCACGCCAGTATCGCTGCAGCGGCTTGTCCATGCGCAGCGCGTTGCCGCCGGAGCGGGCGAAGATCTGGTCGACGGCGCCGACGGCGCGCCAGGCGGCACGAACCTGGGTGCGACGACCGGCCGCGCGATCCGCGAAGGAGACCTCCTTGCCGGATTCGACGATCTCCCACATCTTGTCGACGTTCGCCAGCAGTTCCTGGCGGGCGGCGTTGATGTCCGCGGCGGCTTCGCCGATCGCGAAGAGCACGTACGGGTCGTCCTTGACCGCGGTGCCCTGCGCCCCGACCCGGTCACGCTGGTAGTCCAGGTGCGCGGCCAGGGCGCCCTCGGCGATACCGATGACGGCGGAGGAGATGCCGAGCGGGAACATGTTGGACCAGGGCATCTTGTAGAGGGTCTCGGTCATCCCGGCGTTCTTCTGCGCGGTCCCGTTGATCACCTCGTCGCCGTCCATCACCCGGTAGGAGGGCACGAAGGCATCCCGGACGATGATGTCCTTGGAGCCGGTTCCCTTGAGGCCCACGACGTTCCAGGAATCCTCGACGATCTCGTAATCCTTGCGCGGCAGGATCATGTGCAGCATCCGCGGCGGCAGCGCCATGTTGCCGTCCTTGTCGCCTTCCATGGCGCCGAGGAAGATCCAGTCACAGTGATCGGTGCCGGAGGAGAACTGCCAGCGGCCGTTGAAGATGTAGCCGCCGTCGACCGGCTTGGCGATGCCGGTGGGCGCGTACGGCGATGCCACCCAGGTGTCGTGGTCCTGGCCCCAGATCTCTTCCTGGACCTTCGGGTCCGCGAAGGCCAGCTGCCAGGGGTGCACGCCGACGATGCCGCACACCCAGCCGGTGGCCGGATCGAGCGAGGCCGCCTTCATCACGGTCTCGGAGAACTCGCGGGGATGCGCCTCGAAGCCGCCGTACTGCTTGGGCTGCAGCAGCTTGATCGGGCCTGCCGCCTTGAGCTTCTTCGCCGTGTCGTCGGGCAGGCGGCCGATCCGCTCGGCCTCCGTTGCCTGGTCGCGAATCTGATCCGCGATCTCGATGAGGTTGTCGATGGCCTTGTTGGTCATGGTGATGTTCCTTCTTGTCTAGCTGTGAGGCTGGAAGTCGGTGGTGGTTCAGGCGTTGCTCTGGAGCGGGACGACGCCGTTGGCGATGTTCTCGGCGACCTCCGCCTCCCAGCTCTTCACGGCCCGATCGGTGTCGATCTCGAATTCGAAGCGCTTGGTCATGTCCTCGGTGATGTCCTCGACATCCACATAGAACTGCTTGTACCAACGGCGCAGCTGGTACACGGGGCCGTCCTCCTCGGACAGCAGCGGGTTGTCGATGGGCGCCTTGTTCTTCCAGATCTCGACGTCCTGCTCGAAGCCCATCTCGACGCCCTCGGCGAACTGCTCGGCCATGCCCTCGGCCGCCTCGTCCGACATGCCCTGCGGCTTCTTGACCATCGCGCCGTACTGCAGCACGAAGGAGTTCTCGTCGACCGGGTAGTGGCAGTTGACGAGGACCGTCTCGATCGTCATGCCCTTGGCATCGCTCCAGAGCCAGTCGATCATGTAGGACGGACCGAAGTACGAGGCGTCCGAACGCAGGGTGGAGTTCGGATCGTCGTAGCTGGTGCCGACCGAGATGTCGTGCCGCGGGGTGGAGCGCATGTACTGGGTGGCCACGTGGCCCTCGAAGACGTTCTTGAAGAAACGCGGGAACGAGTAGTGCACGTAGAAGAAGTGCGCCATGTCCACGACGTTGTCGACGATCTCGCGGCAGTGCGAGCCCTCGATCAGCATGGAGTTCCAGGTCAAGGCGGTCCACTCGTCGGAGCCGAAGCCCTCGATCTCGGGGATGGTCACCTCATCGGTGGGCTTGCTGCCCTGCGGGTCGTGCCACACGTACAGCTGGCCGTTGCGCTCGAGCGTCGGCCAGGAGCGGGTGCGCGCGAGCGGGGGAACGCGGCGGGCGTAGGGGATGTCGGTGCACTTGCCGTTGCCGCCCCAGCGCCAGTCGTGGAACGGGCAGGCGATCGAGTCACCTTTGACGGTGCCCTGGGCGAGATTGCCGCCCATGTGCCGGCAGAACGCGTCGAGCACGTTGATCTTGCCGTCCGACTCCGACTGGAACACCACCAGCGAGGTGCCGAATGCCTTGACCTCGTGCGGCTTTCCGTCCTGGAATGACTTCAGCAGGCCAAGGCAGTGCCACCCGCGGGCAAACCGGGTAGGGGCCGCCGCCGCCTCGATCATCCTGACCTCGTCGGCTTCGGACTTGGATTGCAGCGCCATTGCCACCTCTTCTCTCACTCTCGAGACAAACGCGCTCGAGAAACGCACTGATGTGATGCGCCTCATACTTCGGGGCGACGGCATGCGAGTTCATGGGGCCTTCCCGCTGACCGGGACGATTTCGCCCCCGCCCAGCAAGCCGGTGCCCGGGGTCTCCCGATCAGCGGGAAGGGGATGCCGTCGAACCCTCGCGCGGACCTAACGTCGCGGTATCCGAACTGATCGAAGGAGGTGCGGATCGATGATCACCACAACCGCAGCGAGCCCGGTGGGGGCGCCGTTCACCGGCATCACCGTCGACCTGGAGCGCGGCAAGATCCTCGAGTTCGCGGAGGCCATCCGCTCCACCCACGGCGCGTACCGCGACGCCGAGCGCCCGGTGGTGCCGCCGACCTACCTCTGCTCCGAAGGGTTCGTGCCGGGGTCGGCCAGGCCGGATCAGCAGGCCATGCCCGCCGAGCAGGACTGCCGGTTCTTCGGCCCCCCGCCGCGGGCGGGCGATCGGCTCAACGTGCACTCCCGCGGCAACGAGTCCGAGCAGCTGACCGAGTTCCGCGACGCCGAGGGCAGGCTGATCGCCGACTCCTGGTCGCACGGCTCGGCGACCGATGCCGTCGCCTCCGGCCTGCTGGCCAACTTCGCCACCGACTGGCTGGGCCCGGAGTCGGTGCGGCGGTTCCGGACCCGGTTCCTGGAGCGGGTGTCGGCCGCGGACACCCTGGCCTGTTCCGGCGAGGTGCTGCAGGAGTACGTCCAGGACGGCGAGCCGCGGGTGGACGTGGTGCTCACCGCGACCCGGCCCGGCGGCGCGGTCGCCGCCAAGGCCTGGGCGACGTTCGCGCGCGCTAGCTGACCGCGGGCCGGGAGCCGAGCCGGGCGGCGCCCGCCCCGATCTTGTTCAGCGCCCATTCGAGCGGACCCCGCCCGAGGTAGCGCCGCCACAGCGTCGCGAAGACCAGGGGTACCGCCAGGAACCAGAGCAGGGTCGCCCACGACTGAGTGAACGACTCGGTGCGCAGCAGGAGCGCCAGCGCGACGATGTGCCCGGCGTAGATCGTCAGCGGCATCGAGCCGAGCGCGGCCAGCGGCACCAGGATTCGCGGGGCGACCCTCGCCGCGAGCAGGCACAGGCCGAGAACGGCGACGGCCACGCCGCCGGACCCCAGTACCTCGAACACGGTGCCGCCGTGCGGGGTGCTGGTGAGCATCCACTGCCAGGGATCGGTGCCGACGGTGCCGAAGCTCCCCATGCGGAGCAGGTCCGCGAGCAGCTGGGCGCCCTCGCCCGGCATCACCTCGTCCAGGTGGGCCACCAACGCGTCCTTGCCGCCGAACAGGTTCAGCGCCACCCAGGACCCGCCGAGCCCGAGCACGGCCAGCGCCGAGCCGAGCGCGACCAGGATGAGGCCCGCCCGCTCACGCCGCAGGCCCCAGCGACCGATGGCCATGCCCGCGAGCAGGAACGGCACCCAGGTGAGCACCGGGTAGGTGCCCTGCAGCAGGATCACCGAACCGAGGTGCTGGATCCCGTCCACCGAGGTGAGCATGTCGAATCGCGCGGTCTCCCCGAAGGTGTCGGGCACCGCCACGTGCGAACGGATGGCGAACGAGAGCAGCGGGCCCGCGACGGCGGCCACGGCCGCGGCGGCGGCCAGCCACTGCCAGCTCAGCCGCAGCAGCGGCAGCGCGATCAGGAACAGGACCGCGTACGTCGCGAGGATGACCATCGCCGGCGAACCGAGCTGGGTGAGGACGAGGCCGAGGACGAAGAGGGCGAGAGCCCGCGCGGCGATGGACCTGCGCGCCGCGGCCAGCCCTGGCCCCGCGGGCGGGCGGGTGCCGCCGGTGGTGAGGGCCAGCGACACCCCGGCGAGGACCGCGAAGAGAATGGCGGATCGGCCGCTGAGCGCGAAGAAGGCGAACTCGCCGATCTGTTCGGCGCTGGCGGTGTGCACGGCGATCATCCCGAGCACGGCGAGGCCCCGCGCGACGTCCACGCCCACTATGCGCGTAAGTGAGCGGGGAGTCGGCGGGGCCTCGGCCTGGGACAAGATCTGGGTCATCACACGCTTTCGGTCGCCTGGTGATTCTGTTGCGATCCGAACGTATTGCGGCGACGGCCAGCTGTCGTCAGGCCTGGAGCTGATCCCGGGTCCGACCTGAGTATGACCCGCAGGCCGAACCCGGGCGGGCGGTCAGCTGGCGACCATGTCCTCCGGACCCCAGATCGCCTTCATGGTGGTGATCTTGGCGTCGTCGTCGAAGGTCATCACATCGATGACGGAGATCTCGACCTTCTGATCACCCATGATGGTGGTGAGGGTGAAATTGAAGGCGGCCGTGCCCGCCGCGATCTTGACGACGCCGAGCTCGGCGGTCTGCTCGAGCGGCTCGATGATGCCGTAGAACTCGCGCAGCGACTCCTCGGTGGTCCGCGGGTCGGTGCCGACCGGATCCTCGACGGTGGCGCCGGGCGCGTACAGCGCCAGGACGTCGTCCACGGTGCCGCCCGCCACCGACTTCACGTAGCTCTCGATGGTGTTCAGGATGTCTTCGCGTGATGCCGCCATGCCGGTACCCCTTCATTGTTAGAACCTGTTCTAGTTGCGAGGGTACCGGCGATGCCGACGGGATTCCATGGAACGAGGAGCCGGCATCGATCCGTCACCGCGTCCGGTTCGTCCGTATTCGGTGGACCGCAGCTCACGATGTGATAACCGTGGTCTCCGAAAGCCGTTCGGGCCGCGGCAATCCGGTGTTACGGTGCCGCGCATGCCTATCCAGCACGGGGGTTTCTGGGTACGAATGGGTGTGGCCGCCTTGGCGGTCAGCGTCGCGATCGGGGGTGGCACGTCGGTCGGCACCGCCGTCGCCCAATCCTCCGGCAGCGCCGGAGGTGAGGGCTCGATCGGCACCGGGTCCCTGACCGACGGCACCGCCTCGGACGGCACGCCCTTGAACGGGACGACGCTGATCACCGGATCTCTCGGAACCGGCTCCGCCGCCGGATCACCGCTGGGGTCCGCGATTCCGGGCGTGGTCGGCTCGGTGATCCCGGGGCCCGATCTCGATCCCCCGCCCCTCGAGACGCTGCGCGCCGAGATGCTGCCCAAACCGATCGGGGATCCGTTCTTCGACGTGTACCCGCCCGGCCTCCCCGGCATGACCAACGGCCAGGTCATCGAGACCCGCGATGTGACGCCTGCCGCCCGAGCGCTCCTGCGCGGGCCGGTGCGGGAGGTGCGCCAGATCAAGGTGAAGAGCACCGACTCGGCAGGCGCGCCGTCGTTCGCGACCGCGACTCTCGTCGTACCCGCCACGCCCTGGCCCGGCCCGGGACCGCGGCCGGTCCTGGTCAACAACGTGCCGATCAACGGGCTCGGGCGGAGCTGCACCCCAGGCCACACCCTCGGAAACGGGATCACACCGACGGAGAACTTCCTCGAGCTGCTCCGGCCCGTCACCACGAAGGCCGAGGAACGCGGCTACGCGGTGCTCATCCCCGATCACGAGGGCCCCCGGATGGCGTACGCCGAACCCTTCGTCGCCGGGCACGCGATCCTCGACACCATCCGCGGCATGCGCACCGTGTTCCCCGCCGAGTTCGGCAGCAGCAAGCTCGCCATGATGGGCTACTCCGGCGGTTCGATCGCGACGCACGGCGCGGTCAAGCTGATCGACTCCTATGCCCCCGAACTGGCAGGCGACATCGTCGGCGCCGCGATGGGCGGGATACCGGCGGACTTCGAGATGCTCGGACGCACCATGAACGGCAACCTCGCCGGGGGACTGTTCCTCGCGGCGCTGTTCGGGATCACGAGGGAGAACCCCGAGATCCTCCCGCTGATCAACACTCTCGGACAGCGGCTGAGCATCACGTCCATCAAGGACCAATGCGCGAACACCCTCGCGCTGGCCGGCGTCTTCGGGATACCGGCCGAAGCACTCGCGAATGTGAAGCAAGCGCTGGATTCACCTGTCGCACATGACATCTACACGAAGATGAAGATGGCGGACCGTAAGTCCGGCACGCCGCTGTACATCTACAGCGGCGGGCAAGAGTTCTGGATCCCGGCGCTCGGCTCCCGCAACCTGTACGACGAGCAGTGCGGCTACGGCGTGCGCGCGCTGTACCGGCAGGTGCCCGGGGAACACATCCTCGGCGAACTCACCGGGAACTCCGGGGCATTCGACTGGGTCGACGCCCGGCTGCGCGGGGAACCGGCACCGACCGAGTGCTGAAGGCGGCTTCGCCACCTGTGCGCGGTTAGCGGGTCCCTGGACCCGCTAACCGCGCACGGGCGCGGAGCGCCTACTTGACGATGTTGACCATCTTGCCCGGCACCACGATCACCTTGCGGGGCGCGTTGCCCTCCAGGAGGGCGACGATCTTCTCGTCGGCCAGGGCCGCGGCCTCGATGGACTTCGGGTCGGCGTCGGCGGCCACGGTGAGCCGGCTGCGCAGCTTGCCGTTGACCTGGATCGGGTACTCGACGGTGTCGTCGACCAGCCACTTGTCCTCGGCCAGCGGGAACGGACCGTGCGCAAGCGAGGTCTCGTGCCCGAGCCGGGACCACAGCTCCTCGGCGAGGTGCGGGGCCAGCGGGCCGAGCATGAGCACCAGCGGCTCGACCGCCGACCGCGGCGCCCCGTTCGGGTACTCCTTGGTCAGGTGGTTGTTCAGCTCGATCAGCTTGGCCGCCGCGGTGTTGTCGCGCAGCGCGGCGTAGTCCGCGTTGACGCCGTCGATCGTCTTGTTCAGCGCGCGCAGGGTGTCGTCGGTCGGCACCTCGTCGGTGACCCGCAGCTCACCGGTCTCCTCGTCGACGACCGTGCGCCAGACGCGCTGCAGGAACCGGTGCGACCCGACAACGTCCTTGGTCGCCCACGGCCGTGAGGTGTCCAGCGGCCCCATCGACATCTCGTACACGCGCAGGGTGTCGGCGCCGTACTCCTCGCAGATCTCGTCCGGCGCAACGGAATTCTTCAGGGACTTGCCCATCTTGCCGTGCTCGCGGTGGACCGGCTCGTCGCCGTGGAAGTACTCACCGTCGCGCTCGGTGACCTCCTCCGCGGGCACGTAGACGCCCCGCGAGTCGGTGTAGGCGTAGGCCTGGATGTAGCCCTGGTTGTACAGCCGGCGGTACGGCTCGCTCGAGCTCACGTAGCCGAGGTCGAAGAGGACCTTGTGCCAGAACCGCGAGTACAGCAGGTGCAGCACCGCGTGCTCGACGCCGCCGACGTACAGGTCGACGCCACCCGGGTCGTTCGGGCCGTGCAGCTCGGGACGCGGACCCATCCAGTACTGCTCGTTCTCCTTGGCGCAGAACTCGTCGTTGTTGGTCGGGTCGATGTAGCGCAGCTGGTACCAGGAGCTGCCCGCCCACTGCGGCATCACGTTGGTGTCGCGGTGGTAGCTCTGCAGTCCGTCGCCGAGATCGAGCTCGACGTTCACCCAGTCGGTGGCCTTCGCCAGCGGCGGGGACGGCTCGGAGTTCTCGTCGTTCGGGTCGAAGGAGACCGGCGCGTAGTCCTCGACCTCCGGGAGTTCCACCGGCAGCATCGATTCCGGCAGCGGGTGCGCGACGCCGTCCGCACCGTAGACGATCGGGAAGGGCTCGCCCCAGTACCGCTGACGGGCGAACAGCCAGTCCCGCAGCTTGTACTGGATGGTGCCCTTGCCGGTGCCGTCCGCCTCCAGGCGCGCGGTGATGGCGGCTTTGGCCGCCGCGACGTCGAGGCCGTCCAGGTAGTCCGAGTTCACCAGCGGACCGTCGCCCGTGTAGGCGGCCTCGGTGATGTCGCCGCCTGCGATGACCTCGACGATGTCGAGGCCGAAGGTGGTCGCGAACTCCCAGTCGCGCTGGTCGTGCCCGGGCACCGCCATGATCGCGCCGGTGCCGTACCCGGTGAGCACGTAATCCGCGATGAAGATCGGAAGCCGGTGCCCGTTCACGGGATTCACCGCATACTCGCCGAGGAAGACGCCGGTCTTCTCCTTGTTCTCCTGCCGCTCCAGGTCTGTCTTCGCGGCGATGGAGGCGCGGTAGGCGGCGACGGCCTCGGCCGGGGTGGCCGCGCCGCCGGTCCAGCGGGGGTCCACGTCGTCCGCGTACGAGCCCGAGGCCAGGCGATCGACCAGCTCGTGTTCGGGGGCGAGGGTGACGTAGGTGGCACCGAACAGGGTGTCGGGACGGGTGGTGAAGACCTCGATCGCGACGTCGTCGACCGCCGGGTCGACCCCGAACCGGACCTGGGCACCGTGCGAGCGCCCGATCCAGTTGCGCTGCATGGCCTTGACCTTGTCCGGCCAGTCCAGGAACTCGAGGTCGTCGACGAGGCGGTCCGAGTACGCGGTGATCCGCATCATCCACTGCTGCAGATGCTTACGGAACACCGGAAAATTGCCGCGGTCGCTGCGACCGTCGGAGGTGACCTCCTCGTTGGCCAGCACGGTGCCGAGCCCGGGGCACCAGTTGACCATCGAATCCGACCGGTAGACAAGGCGATACGAGTCGATCACCGTGCGGCGCTCACCCGCGTCGAGCGCGGTCCAGGACCGGCCGTCCGGGGCGGTGCGCGCACCGGACTCGAACTCCGCCTCCAGCTCCGCGATGGGGCGGGCCCGCTTGAGGTCGATGTCATACCAGGCGTTGAAGATCTGCAGGAAGATCCACTGCGTCCAGTGGTAGAAGTCCACATCGGTGGTGGCCAGCGAGCGCCGCTCGTCGTGGCCGAGCCCGAGCCGGCGCAGCTGCCGCTTCATGTTCTCGATGTTCGACTCGGTGGTGGTGCGCGGGTGGGTGCCCGTCTGCACCGCGTACTGCTCGGCGGGCAGGCCGAAGGCGTCGTAGCCGAGGGTGTGCAGCACGTTGTGCCCGTGCATGCGGTGGAAGCGCGCGAACACGTCGGTCGCGATGTAGCCGAGCGGGTGCCCGACGTGCAGGCCCGAGCCGGACGGGTACGGGAACATGTCCTGGACGAAGAGCTTGTCCGCGGGCAGCTCCCCGGCGAGATCGCCGACCGGGTTCGGCGCGTTGAAGGTGCCGCGCTCACTCCACAGCTCCTGCCACCGCCGCTCGATCCGACCCGCGAGCTCCGCGGTGTATCGGTGCTGAGGGGTGGCGTCGTCCGCTGGCTGCTGCACTGGCTCGGTCACGTGTTTCGCTATCTACTCTGCGCTGAGCTCGGCGTCTCGGCGCTGGTTCTCGGGCATGGATTACCGTCGACCAGCCTAAGGTGTCACCCGAATAGTCCCGGTCATCGGTCCCCGCCGTACCCTGGACCCGTGGTCATCGTCGCAACCGTGCTGTTCGTAGTCGCCCTCGCCGTCGGCGTGGTGGCGGTCGCCGGGATCGCCGGCCGGCTGCCGCGCAACCGCTGGGCCGGGGTCACCACCCCCGAGGCCCTCGCCAGCGACGACGCCTTCCGCCTCGCCAACCGCATCGCCGCGCCCACCATGGCCGCGGCCGCGTTGTTGCTGGTCATCGGCGGTATCGGCGCCCTCGCCTTCGGCACGGCCGGCGGACTTCTCGCCGTCGCCGTCGCCGTGGTCGCGGCCCTGGTCACCGCCGGGTACGGCGGATCCATGGGAGCCCGCGCAGCCGCCGCGGCCGCCCCTGCCGGTGGCTGCGGCCACGACTGCGGTTGCGGCAGCCCCGCCGAGCCGGAGTCCGCCGACCACGCTGCCGACGCCGCGGCCGCCGCGGACTGCGGCATGGACTCCTGCGGATCGTGCGCCCTCAAGGGCGCCTGCCTGCCCAGCTGAAGGGGTCCGCGCGCGAGCACCTGGTTGAATCGGCGCCCATGAGCAATTCCCGGACCTTCGATCCGGCCGGCGTCCTGTTCGGCATCGGTGTGCCCGCGCTCGCGGCCGGCGGAGGCCTGACGCTCACCAGGCTCTGGTCCGCACGCCTGCCCGAGACCATCGCCACGCACTGGTCCGGGACCGGCCCCGACGGCTTCAGCACGCCCGGGTCGCTGGCCGCGACCATGGTGATCGTGATCCTCCTCGTCGGATGCGGCGCCAGCGCGATCGCCGCCCTCGCGGGCGCGATGCTGATGATGCGCCGCGCGATGCTGATCGTCGGCCTGACCGTGGTCGGCCTGCTGTTCACCCTGTGGATCGCGCTGCTCGCCGCGCAACTGGATCTCGCTACGGCCGTGAACGTGACGCTGCCGATGTCGTGGATCGGGCTCGGGATCGTGGCAGGCGCCGCCGTCGGCATCCTCGGGGCCTCGTCCCTGCGCGACTATCGCGAACGATCCTCGGCGACCATGCCGCCGGACCCCCGGCTGCCCCGCGGGCAGGTGAACCTGCCGATCACCCAGCGGCTCGGGCTCGGGCCCATGACCACGGCGGTGCTGCTCGGGGTCGGCGCGGCGATCACCGCCGGGCTCTGCGCGCGGGCGGGCTCGTGGTGGCCGCTGGCGGTCTTCGTGCCGGTCTCGGTGCTGATGGTCGGGCTGCTGCGCTTCCGCGTCACCCTCGACGAGACGGGGCTGTGGGTGCGCAACCTGGGCATGACCGCGGTCGGGTACGGGATCGAGGAGCTGGCCGGGGCCCACGTCGAGGAGGTGAACCCGTCCAGGGATTTCGGCGGATGGGGTCTGCGCCTGAAGGGCCGCGGCAACTACGGGGTGGTCACCACGACCGGGCCCGCGGTCGTCTTCACCGCCGCGAACGGGCAGCGGCTGACGGTCACCACGCCACGGGCAGAGGAGATGGCAGGCGCGCTGAACGCCCTCGCGGACCGGCGGCTGGCCGACCGCTGACATTCGGCCCCGGATTACCGTTACCGATGTGAAGTTCTTGAGCAGGTTCTACATCGACGGGTTCATCCTGTCGATCATCGCGGTGGCCGTCGTGGCCAGCATCTTCCCCGCATCCGGTGGCGGGCAGACGGCACTTGACTGGGCCACCAAGATCGCGATCGCGCTGCTGTTCCTGCTCTACGGCGCCCGGCTGCACCCGCGCGAGGCGCTCGAGGGGCTCAAGCACTGGCGCCTGCACTCGGTGGTGCTGGCGTCGACCTACCTGCTGTTCCCGCTGATCGGGCTCGCGCTGCGCGTGCTGGCACCCACGGTCCTCACCGACGAGTTGTACACCGGCGTGCTCTACATGTGCCTGGTGCCCTCGACGGTCCAGTCGTCCATCGCGTTCACCTCGATCGCGCGCGGCAACGTCGCGGGGGCGGTCGTCAGCGCGTCGTTCTCGAATCTCATCGGGGTGTTCATCACGCCGCTGCTGGTGATCTTGCTGATGAACACCACCGGCGAGGCGACCGTCGACGCGTCCTCGATCGTCGACATCGTGCTGCAGCTGCTGCTGCCGTTCGTCATCGGTCAGCTGATCCGGCCGTGGGTGACCGGCTGGCTGCAGCGGCATGCCGCACCGACCAAGATCGTCGACCGCGGCTCGATCCTGCTGGTGGTGTACTCGGCGTTCAGCGCGGGCATGAACGAGCACGCATGGAGCGGGCTCTCCGCCTGGCGGGTGCTGGCGCTGGTCGCGGTCTGCTGCGCGATCCTCGCGACGGTGCTCGGGGTGACGGCCTTCGCCGGGCGCGCGCTCGGGTTCTCGCTGCCGGACCGGATCGTGATCCTCTTCTGTGGCTCCAAGAAGTCGCTCGCGACCGGGCTGCCGATGGCCTCGGTGCTCTTCGCCGGGCAGCCGGTCGGCCTGATCGTGTTGCCATTGATGATCTTCCATCAGATCCAGCTGATCGTCTGCGCCGCGCTGGCGCAGCGGTTCGCCCGCCGCCAGGACCCGGAACCGGCGGGCGCGGCGCCCGGCCGGTGAACCGAGCGGGCCGGGCTGGTCAGTTCCGGTCGACGTCGATCGGGTGGGTCGCGAGCAGCGCGAGGGGGAGCGGCTGGCGGCGCAGGACGTGCGCCCAGAGATCGATCCGCGGCGGGCCGATCACATCGGACGGCAGCGCGGACAGCACTGTCCAGTCGTCGCGCTGCAACTCCGAGTCCAGCTGCCCCATGGTCCAGCCCGAGTACCCCGCGAAGACCCGCACGCCCTCGATGAGCGGGCCGACGGCGTCCGGATCGGAATCGAGGTCGACCATGACCACCCGGCCGTCCACCCGGCGCACCCCGGACACCCCGTCGATGTTCGCGCCGGTACGCAGCGTGGCCAGGCACAGCGCCGAGTCCCGCTTCACCGGGCCGCCGATGAACAGCGCCCGCGGATTGGCGCACAGCTCGGTCCACTGGGGCAGCACCGCCTGCACCGCGGTCTCACTCGGCCGGTTGATCACCACACCCAGGCTGCCCGCGTCGTTGTGCTCGATGACGTAGACCACGGTGCGGCGGAAGGCCGGCTCGGTGAGCTCGGTCGAGGAGATCAGCAGGCTGCCCGGGCGCACGATCGGTTCGGTCGGCGCCATCCGGTCCTCGGGTTCTTCTGCGTGGTCCACCGGACAATCATCGCACCGGCGGACGACACGCGTGCCGGGTAACGCGCCGCCCGGCCGGCCGCCTCACTCCGGCGGGGTGAGCCCGACCATCTCGTCCAGCACCGACAGATGGTGCTCGAACAGCGCCCGCGGGTCCGCGAAGGTGTCCACCCCGTACTGACCGAACACCTCGAAGTTCACCGCGCCGAACAGCGAGGACCAGGCCAGGACCCCGCGCGCCAGTGCCTCCTCGGACAGGTCGAGACCCAGCTCCGCCCGGATCGCCCGCAGGTTCGCACGCAGCGACTCACCAATCGGAATTGTCTGTGGGACAACGAGTTCACCGGATCGGTTGGCGTCGTCGAAGATTCGGACCAGCACGCCGACGACGCGGGTGCCCGGCCCGGTGGTGCGTTCGGCCGGGGCCCGGTAACCAGGCACGGGACTACCGAACAGCAGCCCGTAGCACGCCGGCTCCGCCAGCGCCCAGTCCCGGACCGCATGCCCGACGGCGTGCAACCGGGCACGCGGATCTCCTGCGGGCACGGCGGCCACCGCCGCGTCCACCGCGTCACCCAACTCGGTGTATCCCTCCACGACGAGCAGGGTGAGCAGTTCGTCGCGACTGCCCACGTACCGGTACACGGCCGAGGAGACCACCCCGAGGTCCCTGGCGACCGCGCGTAGCGACAGCGCCGCCGCCCCGTCCCTGGCCAGGTGCTCCCGGCCGATCCGGGTGATGTCGGCCAGGGTCTGCTCGCGTGCGCGTTCGCGCGGGGTACCGGTCACCGCCCCAGCCTGACCGGTTTCGTGAGCACTGTCAACAAAAGAGAGCAGTGCTCTTGACATTCTCTCGAAGCCGGCGCACTGTTGTTTCGAGAGCAGTGCTCTCGAATATCCGAAACCACACCAAGGAGTGATTGCGATGTCGACAGTGCAGGTAGTGACCGGCGCGGGACCCGTCGGATGGACGGTCGCCGACCAGTTGGCGGCACAGGGACACCGGGTCCGCGTGCTGACCAGGTCCGGTTCCGGACCCGAGCGCCCCAACGTGGAGCGGCTCCGCGTCGACGTCTCCGTGCCTGGCGCGCTCGACGCCGCTCTCGAGGGCGCCGCGGCGGTGTTCCACTGCACCCACGGCTCGGCGTACTCGGCCGAGGCCTGGCGTCGCGAGCTGCCCTCCACAGAGCGGGCCGTGCTCGCCGCCGCCGGCCGGGCAGGGGCAGTCGTGGTGTGCCCGGAGAGCCTGTACTCCTACGGGCATGTCGACGGTCCCATCACCGAGGACACCCCGCGCGAGGCCCGTGACGGCAAGCTGGGCATCCGCACCGAACTGCTGCGCCAGCGCGAGGCCTCGGACACCGCCACTGTCAGCGTGGCCGCCTCCGACTTCTTCGGGCCGCGGGTGCTGATGGCGCATGCGGGCGAACGAATGGTGCCGATCATTCTGTCGGGCAAGACCGTTCGCGTCATGGGTGGCCTCGACACCCCACACTCGTTCACCTACGTGCCGGACCTCGCGGCGGCCATGATCGCCGCGGCCGCCGACCCCTCGCTGTGGAACTCGGTCCTGCACGCGCCGACCGGCCCCGCGATCACCCAGCGCGCGATGGTGCACGCCTACGCCTCGGCGGCGGGCGTGCCTGACCCGAAGACCGGCGTGCTGCCCGGCTGGCTGCTCCGCGGCGCCGGACTCGTTCACCGCGACAGCCGCGAACTGGCGGAGATGCTGTACCAGTTCGAGCGACCGTTCGTGCTGGACTCCGGCCGCAGCGAGCGACTGCTGGGGCTGGCGCCGACCCCACTGGCCGATGCGGCCGCCGCCACCGTCGCGTGGTGGCGCACACGGGAGCTCGCGCCGGCGCCGCGATAGGGTCAGCTGGTGGTGAACTCGACGCCGGGAAGCGCGACGCCGGGGGAGTCGACGCCACCCGATCCGACCCCGACCGACCCGACGCGCGAGCACGGCGGCCTGCGCTCCATGCTGCGCCGGTCACCCGGACTCGGCCGACTCACCACCGTCCGCTTCGCGAGCCAGTTCGGCGACGGGCTCTTCCAGGCCGCGCTCGGCGGCGCCATCCTGTTCAACCCCGAACGGGAGACCGATCCCATCGCGATCGCCGCGGGGTTCGCGGTCCTGCTGCTGCCCTACTCGCTGGTCGGCCCCTTCGCCGGCGCCCTGCTCGACCGATGGGACCGGCGCGCCGTCCTGATGTGGGCGAACCTGCTGCGCGGCGGCCTGATCCTGGCGGCCGCGGCCGTGCTCCTGACCGGCGGACCTCAGACCCCGTTGCTGCTGCTCGCGCTCGCCGCGGTCGGGGTCAGCCGCTTCGTGCTGGCGGGGGTCTCGGCGTCACTGCCGAACGTGGTGCGCCAATCCTGGCTGGTGTCAACGAATTCCGTGCTGGCGACCGCGGGGGCCGGGGTGTCCGCCGCGGGGGCCGGGACGGCGGTCGCGCTCCTCGGAGTGCTAGGCGAGGGGGATCGGGGCTCCGGCCTCACGGTCGCCATCGCCTCCGTCGGTTCCGCGATCGGCGCCCTCGCCGCGGTCGGCTTCGCCGCGCACCGCCTCGGACCGACCGGCGACCTCGCCGATGCGGGTCCGACCGGCCTCGACGCCGTCCGGGCGGTGCTGGCAGGCCTGCGCACCGGGGCCACCGCCGTGTGGGGCGCCCCCGGCGTCACCACCGCGATGATCGGAATCGGCGTGCACCGCATCGTGTTCGGGATCAACACGCTGATCATGGTGCTGATCCTCCGGGATCCCTCGTATGCGGGCGCGCTGCCGGGCGGGTTCGCCGGATTCGGGGTCGCGGTCGGCGCCGCGGCGGCGGGCATGCTGCTCGCCGCGGCCGTCACCCCGTTTCTCATCCCACGCATCGGCAGGTCCCCGACTGTCGTGGGCGCGCTGGTGTTCGCGACCGCCGTGCAACTGGGGGTGATCTCCGGGCTCACCCAGCCGATGCTGCTGGTCGGCGCGTTCCTACTCGGCCTCGCCGGGCAGACGATCAAGCTCACCGGGGACGCGGCGATGCAGATCGACATCGACGACGCCCGGCGCGGGCAGGTGTTCGCGTTGCAGGACACCGTGTTCAACATGGCGTTCATCGGCGCGCTGGCCGCCGCGGCGACGGTGGTCGCCCCCGACGGGCACTCACCGGGACTCGTCTTCGCCGGGGCCGCGGTGTACGGGCTCGGCCTGGCGGGGGTTGCGGCGAACTCGCTGCGTCGGGCGCCACGCTGAGCGCCCGCGATCAACCGGAACCGCGGACGACTGTGTCCAGCCGGCCGTCGCCGTCAGTATCGGACAGCGTCACGTCCGCCGCCCCGTCGAACCGCTCGTCGACCTCGATCGCGGCGTAGGGGCCGCCCGGGCCCGACCGGAGCAGGGTGACGTCGACCAGCGAGTCCCCGTCGGTGTCGATCACCGCGATGTCGGGGGCACCGTCGAGGTCGAGGTCGACCTCCACCGGCAGCGCGTCCTCGCCGCCCGGCACTCTACGGTCCACGCCCCCGGGGTCGGTCCAGCGCAGCTCGTGCCCGGCCTCGGCGGGAGGCGGCGGGACCTCGAGGTCCCAGACCCCGGTACCCGAGGCGTCCTCGAAGTACCGACCCTCGTCACCCACGTCCAGCACCGAACGATCCGCGCCCCCGTCCCCGTCGCTGTCCCACATCGCGTCGTCGAGCAGACCGTCGCCGTCGAAGTCGAGGCTCACCGCGTCCGCGGCCCCGATGCCGCCGAGGTCCAGGTCCGCCTCGGACACCCAGTCCCGCGGCGCGCCCTCGCCGGTGCCGAACGAGTACTCCACCAGTCCCATACGTGTTGGACGCGCGAGCGGCGACGCCGGTTCCGACCGCGACTTCCTGCGCGCTACCTCCTGGCCTCGAGCGCGTCCAGGATGAGGTCCAGGCCGTAGCCGAACTCGCTCGTGTGGTCGTAGCCCGGCTGCAGGGCGTGGTCGACGATCATCTCGGTGAGGTACGGCAACTCGGCCGCAGGGAGCTGCTCGAGGATGCTGCCCGCCACTTCCTCGACATCGCCCGGCGTCGTCACCGGCAGGTTCGCCTCTTGGAGGACGAACCCGCCGATATAGCTGTCGACCAGCGAGACGGCGTGCGCGGCCATCGGCAGCGTGAATCCGGCCTCCCGGAGGACGCCGAGGACTGCGTCGTGATGGCGTAGCGTCGCCGGACCCGGGTTGCGACGGGAGTCCATGAGGCCGAGGGCCCAACTGTGCTGTGACAGGACAGTGCGCGCGGAGGAAGCGCGGACCCGGATCGCGTCGCGCCAGTCGTCGCACCGGGCATCGGGTAGTGCGATCGCCGCGAACACCGCGTCGACCACACCGTCGAGGATCGCGTCCTTGTTCGGCACATGGTGGTAGAGCGACATCGCCTCCACGCCGAGTTCCTGCGCCACCCGGCGCATCGTGATCGCCTCCACGCCACCACGATCCGCGACCCGGATCGCGGCCTCCAACACGAGATCTCGGCTGAGTGGTTGCCGTGGCGGCTGCGGTGATGGTGACACGAGGGCTCAACTCCAGGGTGCGGAAATGTTGACAAGCTTACAGGCGTAAGTCAGCCTTACATCTGTAAGGACTCCCGCCGGGAATCAACCGAACGAGGGAAGGAGAACCCGATGCCGATGCCGAGGTGGTGGGGGCACATCAACAAGCGGGTGTTCAACCCTCGCGCGATCGCGGGCGGGAAGTGGCCGGTGCTGACCCACGTGGGTCGCACCTCCGGCGCCACCTACCGCACACCGCTCGACGCCTTTCCCGTCGACGGCGGCTACCTGTTCGTTCTGGTGTACGGATCGCGCTCGGACTGGGTGCAGAACGTCCTGGCGGCCGACGGTGCGCGGCTCCGAGTCGATGGGCGGGAGGTCGATCTCGCCGCGCCACGCCTGGTCGAGGAGGCCGAGGCGTTCCAGGCCCTCTCGGACGACGTGGCCCGCCCACCGAGGCTGCTCCGCATCAGCGAGTTCCTCCGCATGGACCTGGTCGGGGACTGACGAGAGGTGGGAGCGGTGGTCATGGCAGGCCGGCGAGGAAGTCGCGCTGGGCGTCGAGATATCCGGGCACGAAGACCTGGCGCGGCGCGAACGTGCCGACCAGGACTCCCCACAGCTCCGATTCCTCGACGCCGGACCGGGCGAGGGTGTGCGCGGCGCCGGGAAAACGCGCCGTGGTGAGCCGGGCGCCGAGCAGACGCTCGTAGGCGCGCTTGGTGTCGCCGACGTCGACGTTGCGGTCGTCCTCGCCGAGGACGAGCAGCACCGGGATGTCCCTGCGCCCGAGTTCCCCGAGCGCGGCCGTCGCGTCGGCGGTGTGGTTGCGCAGGACGAAGCCCCAGCGGTCGCGGTCCATGGGCTCGTCGTCGGCCGACGCCTCGAGATACTCCTCGTAGGGGGCGCCCCGATTCAGGAGGGCGCGGACCGCGTCGCTCTCGGCGATCGCGGCCCGACGTTCGGCTTCGCCCGCACCGGTGGCATCGAGTTCGGCCAGCAGGTTGTACCGGCCCTGGTCGAGCCAGTTGACCGCCGGTGAAACCGCGATGACGAAGGACACCTCCGGCCGGTCGACGGCGACCTCGGGCAGGACCCAGCCGCCCTGACTCGCTCCCCAGAGCCCGATACGCCGCGGGTCGATCTCGGGGCGATCGAGCGCCCAGTCGATCATCGCCCCGGCCTCGACGGCACGGTCGTGGAGGGACTGTTCGAGCCAATTGCCTTGGGAGCCGCCGACTCCGGGCTTGCTCATGGACAGCGACGCATAGCCGGCCTCGGCCAGGGCCTCCCAGATGGGCCGATAGAACCCCTCGCTGGTCGCCTCCACCGGCCCGTCCCCGTGCACGAAGACGACGAGTCCGACCGGCCCCTCCGCATCGCGGGGGAGGGCGAGGACGCCGCGGAGCGCGCCCGCGGCGGTCGAGATCGTGACCCGCTCCTCGCGGAGCGCGTAGCTGTTGCCCGCGACGACCGCCAACCCGCCGATCAGGACGAGGGCCAGGAGCGCCGCGAGGCCGCCAACGCCGCGGCGACGCCGTCGGCGGCGGGGCGACGGCGACCCGCTAGCCACGACGCCGCCAGGGCGGGATGCCCGCGATGGTGATCGCGCGCAGCGCCCACTCCGCCGGACCGTACCTGTGCCCGCGCAGCCACCAGCGGCTGAGGACGAGCTGGGTCGCGAAGATCGCCGGCACGGCCGTCAGGACCGCGAGCGGTGGCATCCGGTCGATCAGGCCGAACCCGTAGCCGGTGAACAGCACGCCCAGCACCAGCGACTGGAGCAGGTAGTTGGTGAGCGCGATCGTGCCCATCGGGGCCAGTGCCGACTCGATCCGCCTGCCCGGGGCGGTACGGAACAGCATCACCCCTGCCACGACGTAGGACGCGGTGAGCATCGGCGCCGTCAGCTGCCCGAGCCCGAACGCGAAGGTCTCCACGCCGCCGCCGGGCGCGTAGGCCGCGGCCAGCGCGTAGGCGAGCGCGCCGATCAGCCCGACCGGCAACCCGAAGACCAGGATCCGCCGCATCAGCGGCCGAAAGCGGTCCGGGTCCGCGAACGCCTGCACCCGGCCGGCGGCGAATCCGAAGAAGAACATGGCCATCGCGCTCGGTGCCTGCAGGGCCACCAGAGCCGAGATGGTCTCCGGCAGGTGCCCGGAATGGAAGCCGAGGGTCGCGGCCGCGTCACCGCCGAAGGCCGTCAGCTTGACCGCCGCATCCGATGCGGCGACGCCCTCGCCCCCGCCTTCCGCGAGCGTCAGCAGCCCGAGGAGCATCCACACCACGCCCACCGCCGCCACCAGTCCGACGCCGATCTGCACGGCACGGCGGGGCGATATGTGCCTGCACGCCAACAGGATCAGGCCGAGAATCGCGTAGGTGGACAGGATCTCGCCGTAGTAGAGGACGGCCCCGTGTACGAGGCCGATGGCGAGCAGCCCGCTCTGCCTGCGCAGCATCCGCGGGAGGAAGGCCGTTCCTGCCCGCTCGGCGGCCGCCATCTGCAGCGTGAAGCTGTAACCGAACAGGAACGAGAACAGCAGGTAGAACTTGGTCTCGAAGAGCAGCGAGACCGTGAACCGGACGACGTGATCGAGCCCGGAATCGAACGCCGGGTTCGATTCCGGCGAGGCGTAGTAGGGATCGGCGAAGGCCCAGATGTTGACGGCAAGGATGCCGAACAGCGCGAACCCGCGCAGCGCATCGACATTGCGGAGCCGGTCGGGAGCGACCGGTGCGGAAACGGTGCCGGTGCGCAGGCTCACTCGGGACCGCCCACGAGGAGTTGGGTGACGATCCGGCGCAGGATCGGGGCCTGGGCCGAGGGATCGAAATCCGGGTCGGCGGCCACGCGGGCGAACATGCCGTCGGCGAGCGCGGCCAGCCAGGTCGCGGCGTGCTCCGGGGTGAGATCGGTGGACAGCTGACCGGCATCCCCGGCCCGTTCCACCAGCGTCGCCAGCCCGTACCGGAAGGTGAGGTCGTTCGCCTTGAACCGGGCCGCGACCTCCTCGTCGCGATGCGCGACGGCCGAGATCTCCAGCGCGAGACCGGAGTACACCGGATCGCCCGCGAGCCCGCAGATCTCGTCGAGGAGCGAAAGCAGCGCGGCCATGGGGTCACCGGCTTGCGCGAGATCGGTCATCGCCTCGCTTGTCTGCTCGCCGTCGCGTTCGACGAGGGCGAGCAGCACATCGTGCTTGGTGGGGAAGTAGTGGAAGAGATTGCCCGAACTCATGCCCGCGCCCGAACAGATGTCCGCCGTCCTGGTGGCGCTGTAGCCGCGCTCGGCGAAACACCGCGCCGCGGCGTCCATCAGGGCGGTCCGCTTGGCCGCCCTGGCGGCAACGTCGACTGTGCGCATCTGTCCTCCTGGTACTCGGAGTGGCCAATAATACATTGAGTGGTCACTTAATCAATCCCTCGGCGAGTCGTTGGCCACTGCTAAATTCATCTCAACGATCGCGGTGGCCGGTCCGGAGGCGGTGGGCGATCGGGAAGGCCTAAGGGGGCTTCGTGATCCGTCGCCTGAGCGCACCACTGCTCGTGCTCACCCTCGCCGCCTCCGGCTCGGTGCTCGCCCCGGCGACCGCGACGGGGGCGCGTGCGCCCACCAACGCCTGCGGGGAGACCGGTTTCGACCCGTCCGCCAAGGACGAGTCCGCCGAGCCGCCCGGCATCGACATCAAGGTGCCCTGGCCCCAGATAGTCCCGGTCCCTGTGCCCGACCCGCCGCAGGACCTGACCCGCATCCCACAGGCCCCGCTGCCCGCGGACCCGTGCGCCGATCCGTGCCCGGACATCACCGACACCGCGCCCGAGCAGCCCGGACCCGGTCCCGCGGGCTCGTCCGAGTCCGGTTCCTCCTCCTCGGGTTCGGGCTCGTGGGGATCGTCGATACCGCGGTTCTCCATCGCCCCCGACCCCGAACCGATCCCCATCCCGATCCCCGGGCCCGGCCTGCCGCCGCCTCCGCCGCCGGTCCCGCGGTTCCCACCATGGGAGCCGGGACCGGTCGGCACCCCCGCCGCGGCACCGACGGTCGACGAGGTGACCCTGGTGGCCCAGCTGACCGGCCCCGGTTCGATCAACCGCACCGACAAGCGGTGGCAGGTCAACGGCACCGACCTCGGCATCATGTGGGAGAGCAGGCCGGGCGAGGTGGCCATCGCGTTCGGCGACACCTTCGGCCGGGGTTGGGCACCACCGGGCGCGAACGGCCAGGACTGGCGCTCGAATGTGTTGGGGCACAGCACCGACCGCGACCTCTCCGACGGCCTGACCCTCGACTCCATGGTGCAGGACAGCGCATGCCACGCCGCCGAACTGCTCGGCAGCCGCAAGGTCAAGAATTGGGAGACCACGACCATCCCGACCTCCGGCTTCGCGATCGGCGACCGGCAGTACATGAGCTACATGTCGGTCCGGCGCTGGAGCATGGTCCCCGGCAGGTGGTACACGAACCACGGCGGCATCGCCTACTCGGACGACGGCGGCCAGACCTGGACCAAGGACCCGTATGCCAAGTGGGAGAACATCTTCGGGATGAACCAATTCCAGGTCACGAGCATGGTCCCTGCCGGTGACCACGTCTACATGTTCGGCACCCCGAACGGGCGGCTCGGCACCATCGCCCTCGCCCGGGTCGCCACCGACGACGTGCTCGACAAGTCGGCCTACCAGTACTGGGTCGACGGGACCTGGACCCCGATCGGCGAGCATTCGCCCACACCCATCCTCGACGGTGTGGCCTCGGAGGTGTCGGTGCGCTACGACGGGTCCCGCGACCTGTGGCAGATGAGCTACCTGGACGCACCGGCCGAGACCATCGTGCTGCGCCAGGCGAACAGCCCGCAGGGCGCGTGGTCGGCGGGAGTCCCGCTGGTGAGCAGCGCCGACTACCCGGACCTGTACGGCGGCTTCCTGCATCCGTGGTCCACCGCCGACGATGTGTACTTCACCATGTCGGAGTGGGACAGCTACAACGTCTATCTGATGCACGCGAGGCTGCGCTGAGGCCTATCGTTGCCTGTCATGGGCACGGGATGGTCGTTGTCGTCGATCACCACCTCCTGGGTCGACCCGGTGGCGACCCTCGGCGCGGGCACGATGACGGCGCTGGTCCCCGACAGCGTGATGACCGCGCTCAGCCTCGGCATCGCGCGGCGGTACGTCGGGCGGGAGGTCACCGTCACCCTGCAGGGCGTGCCGGTCACGGCCCGGCTGGGTTCGTTTCGCGTGCGACGTCAGGGCGCGCATTTCGAGTCACGGGCCCGGCTCACGGGCATCGACTGGGGCGGGCATGCGCTGGAGGAGGTGACGGCGGTCGCCAACGGGGTTCGGCTCGTGCCGGGCGCGCCGACCCGGGTCCGGACCGCACAGATCGATCTGGAGGGCCGCGTCGCGCTGTCGGCGCTGTTGGCGCAGGTCAATCTCCAGAGCAACCTCGACTGGATCCTGTTCGCCGAGGAATCCGGACTGATCCGCGCCGAGCACCGGCACCGCCGACTGACCGCCCTCGTCGACGCCTCGATCGCCGACGACGTGCTGCGCATCGAGGTGATCCGGGCCCGCTGGCGGGGGGTCCCGGTGCCGGGGCGCTACCTGCCCGCGCCGGTCATCCCGTTGCCGCCACTGCCCAACGACGCCCGCAACGTCCGCGCCACCCGCGACGGCCACGTCGTCCGCTTCACCCTCGAGATCCCGATGCTGAGCAGCTCGTTCGATCTGACTCAGCTGCTCCGGCTGATCGGATAGCGGTTACTGCTGCTGTGCCCACCACGCGAGCAGCTCGGCCTCGGCCTCTTCCGGACTGAGCGGGCCGCGGTCCAGGCGCAGTTCCTTCAGGAAGGTCCATGCCTTGCCGACCTCGGGCCCGGCGGGGATGCCGAGCAGCTTCATGATCGCGTTGCCGTCCAGGTCGGGCCGGACCCGGCCCAGGTCCTCCTGCTCGGCGATCCGAGCGATCCGCTGCTCGAGGTCGTCGTAGGTGGCCTGCAGCTTCGCCGCACGACGCTTGTTCCTGGTGGTGCAGTCCGCGCGGACGAGCTTGTGCAGGCGCGGCAGCAGTTCGCCTGCGTCGGTGACGTAGCGGCGGACAGCGGAATCGGTCCACTGCCCCTCGCCGTAGCCGTGGAAACGCAGGTGCAGGAACACCAGCTGGCCGACATCGTCGATCATCTGCTTGGAGTACTTGAGCGCGCGCATCCGCTTGCGCACCATCTTGGCCCCGACCACCTCGTGGTGGTGGAAGCTGACCCCGCCCGCAGGCTCGTTGCGTTTGGTGTCCGGCTTGCCGATGTCGTGCAGCAGCGCGGCCCAGCGCAGCACCAGGTCCGGGTCGCCGTCCTCGAGGTCGATCGCCTGCTGCAGCACGGTGAGCGAATGCTGATAGACGTCCTTGTGCTGGTGGTGCTCGTCGATCTCCAGCTTCATCTTCGGGATCTCGGGGATGACCCGGGCTGCCAGTCCGGTCTCGCACATCACGTTGATGCCGTCGATCGCGAACTCGCCGAGGATCAGTTTGTCGAGTTCGGCACGCACCCGCTCGGCCGTGATCCGGTCGATCTGTCCGGCCATCTCCACGATCGCCTGATGCACCCGGGGCGCAAGGGCGAAGCCGAGCTGCGAGACGAACCGGGCGGCCCGCAGCATGCGGAGGGGGTCGTCGTTGAACGAGATCTCCGGCGCGGCGGGGGTGTCGAGCACGCCGTCGAGCAGTGCGTCCATGCCGCCGAGCGGATCGGTGAATTCCTGCGATCCGTCCGCGCCGATACGGACGGCCATCGCGTTGACCGTGAAGTCGCGGCGGACCAGGTCCTCCTCGAGGCTGGTGCCGTACACGACCTCCGGGTTCCTGGTGACCCCGTCGTAGGCATCGGTGCGGAAGGTGGTGATCTCGATCTGCTGATCACCCTTGGCGGCGCTGATCGTCCCGAACGTGATGCCGGTGTCCCACTGGTTGTCGGCCCAGCCCTTGAGGATTGCCTGCACCTGCTCCGGCCGCGCGTCGGTGGTGAAGTCCAGATCGGTGCCCAGTCTGCCGAGCACCGCGTCCCGCACGCTGCCGCCAACCAGGTACAGCTCGTGCCCGGCGGCGGCGAACCGCGCACCCAAGGGGGTCAGCACGTCCGCGAGGCCCCGCAGGGTCACGGAGGCATCCTTGAGGAGTCGGGCACGTCGATCGGCGTCGGGAGTAGGGGAAACCACGAGTACGCAGCTTACCGACGCGCGGGGGACGGCTTGCCGCTCGGCCGGTGTGGGATTCGGGGCAGGTCCCGCTGGGCAACTAGTATTGATTGGGTGTCTGCTGCCGAACGCGCGAATCGCAGTCGCCGCAACCCGCGGCGACGAAGTGGGCACGGCGACCGCTCGAACACGCGCATGCGTACGGTCCGCGAAACGTCGGCGGGCGGACTCGTGGTCGACGGCCTCGACGGCCCCCGCGACGAGCAGTGCGCCGCGCTGATCGGTCGGACCGACCGGCGGGGACGGCTGCTCTGGTCACTGCCCAAGGGGCACATCGAGCAGGGCGAGACCGCCGAGCAGACGGCGATGCGTGAGGTGGCGGAGGAGACCGGGATCCAGGGCACGGTGCTCGCCGAACTGGGCAGCATCGACTACTGGTTCGTGACCGAGGGCAGGCGCGTCCACAAGACCGTGCACCACTATCTGCTCCGGTTCCAGGGCGGCGAGCTCTCCGACGCCGACGTCGAGGTGACCGAGGTGGCGTGGGTTCCGTTGGCCGAGTTGGAGTCCCGTCTCGCCTACGCCGACGAACGCCGGCTCGCGGGAGTCGCGGGGGAGCTGATCGACCAGATGGCGTCCGCTACCGGCGAAGCGTCCCGAGAGAACGGATGAGGGCCACCCTGCGTCGCTTTGCTGTGACGACCCTGTCCGCCTTGGCGTTGGCCGCCGCCCCGATGGGTGCCGCGGTTGCCGCCGCCGCACCCACACACGGACCCGACAGCGGCGCCGAGTCCGCTGCCACCGAACCCGCGTCCTCAGGGGTGCGGTCGAACACCGACGAGCGCGAGTTCGTGGGCCTGACGATCGACAAGGTGACCCCGACGGCCGTCACCACCTCCAGCGAACCGTTAGTCACGGTCACCGGTTCGGTCAGCAACGTCGGCGACCGTCCCGTCCACGACGTGAAGGTGCGGCTCCAGGCCGCACCGGCCGTCTCGGAGTCCGAGCAGCTCAGGTCCATGCTCACGGCCGACCAGGAGGCCTACGACACGGTCGGGGAGTTCACCACCGTCACCGAGAAGCTGCAGGTGGGGCAGTCCAGCCGGTTCACCCTTGCGATGCCGCTGCGGTCGGCCTCCTCGGTGTCGCTCGGCATCACAGAGCCCGGGGTGTACCCCCTGCTGGTCAACGTCAACGGCACACCCGAGTACGGCGGCCAGGCCCGGCTCGACGACGCCCGATTCCTGCTGCCGGTGCTCGGGCTCCCGCGCGACCCCAGCATCCGCGGCGCCGATCGCCCCGACGCGGCGGCGGTCCCGCCGAGCATCACCGACCCCGTGGCCATCACCCTGATGTGGCCGTTCGCCGACAAGCCCCGGCTCGCGTCCGGCATCCCGGGATCCTCGGACGAGAAGGTCCGACTCGTCGACGACGACCTGGCGGACTCGCTGGCGGACGGAGGGCGGCTCGAGCAGTTGCTCGCCGCCGCCGAGTTCGCCACCGGGGACAGCGTCGACCGCGACCACAAGCTCGCCGACAGCATGTGCCTGGCCGTCGACCCGGATCTGCTGATCACCGTGAGCAACATGACCAGGGGATACCTGGTGGTCGACGATCCCTCGGATCCGAACGGCCCCGCACACGAGGGGACCGGACAGACCCCGGCCACCGAGTGGCTCGAACGGTTGAGATCGCTGTCTTCCCGACTGTGCACGACCGCAGTGCCGTTCGCGCAGGTCGATCTCGCGGCGTTGCAGAAGACCGACGACCCGACGCTGGTGGAGCGAGCCCTGTCGGCACCGGCGGGGATCGTCGACGGCATATTGGGGATCACCTCGCGCCGTGGCCTGACCTGGCCGGACTCGGGTGTGCTCAACCCCGAGGCGGCGGGTCTCCGGGGGCTCGGTCCGACCGCGCTGCTGGCCGACAACGCGGTGGCCGAGGAGACCACGCGGTCGACGGCGCCGTTGGCCGGGACAACCGCCGATCGACCGCTGTCCGCGGCGCTGTTCGATGTGCCCGCGGCCACCGCCCTCGCCGCCGTCGGTGCCACCCCGCAGACACCCACGTACACCCCGGCGGATGTTCGATACGACCTGTCCGACGACTCGCGGACCGCCCGACTCCAGGACGCACTCGGCGCGATCGCCTGGCCGGCACTGACGCCGCCGCCGAACGCCACCCCGAACGCGGACCACGGCCTGCTCGTGGTGCCGCCGCAGAACTGGTCTGTGAACGGTGACGAGGCGCGCACCGTCCTCTCGACGGTGTCGACCCTGATGCGTTCGGGGCTGGCCAACCCGCGCCCGCTCGCCGACCTGCTCGATCGACCGACCGCACAGTCGCCGGTCGACCTCGACTATCCGGCGCAGGCCGCTAAGGACGGCGCGCCCGAGCGGGTGCAGACCGGAGCCGCCGCGGTGGCCCCCGAGATCAATGCGCTCACCGAGACGCTGGTGAACGATCCGCAGTCGGCGCTGACCCCGCGCGGCTACACCGCGCCGCTGAGCGAGGACCTGCTGCGGGCGCTGAGCACGTCCGGGAGACGCGACCGGGACCGGGGCGCCGCGACGGCCGCCGCCGAGACCCGGGTCAGCGACGTCGAGAAGGCGCTGACCGAGATCTACGCGTCGGTGACGGTGCTTCCCCCCGGCGGCGCCTACACCCTCGCCTCGGAGCAGAGCCCGCTGCTGTTGGTCGCGCGCAACGACCTGCCGGTGGGGATCAACGTGCGGCTGCAGATCTCGGCGCCGCCGGAGATGACGGTCACCGACATCGGCGATCAGCAGCTGCCGCCGCGCGGCAGCCGGACGCTGCAGGTGCCGGCGACCGTCGAGAACGTCGGCAAGCTGGTGGTCGATGTCGCGCTGACCACCACGAACGGCCGTGAACTGGGCGAGCCGACCTCGGTGTCGATCCGGACGAACGCGTACGGCAAGGCGCTGGCGATCATCACCGCCTGCGCGGGCGCACTACTGTTGCTACTTGCGGGACGGCGCCTGTGGCACCGATTCCGGGGTCAGCCAGACCCAGCGGATGAAGGGTACGAAGCTCGATGACGGGGAGCACGCGTCGCCCACCGGGCACGGGAGCGGACCCAAGCGGGCGACCCCAGAATCCGGGCGCGGAGCCCGCGCAGCGACCCCAGAATCCGGCCCCTCAGCAAACCGAACCGGCGCCGCCCGCCCCGTGGGAGCGGGCCAACCCGGCACCGCACGGACCCGCCGAACCGCGGCCGGTACCGCCGCCTGACCAGGCCGGACGAATGCCGCCGCCCTCCGGACCGCCCCGGCCGCAGCCGCCGTTCCCGCCGGGCCAGCCGCGCCCGTTCCGCCCCGCCCAGCCTCAGACCTACCGACCGCAGCCCGCGCCGCCGCGGGCCGCCCCGCAGCGCTACCTGCCGCCGCCCCCGCATCAGCGCGGGGGACCGCCCACACAGCCCGTGGCCGGCCCGGCCGTCAACAGGCCTGCGGCTCCAGCGCCGGATCCGGCGCCGACTCCCGAGCAGGAGCCGCAGGAGCCGCAGGAGCAGAGCTCGGCCTCGAACTCGAACTCCCGTCTTCTCGCGTCCACCGGCTCCATCGCGGTGGCCACCCTGGTCAGCCGGATCACCGGCTTCCTCAAGCAGGTGTTGCTGCTGACCGTGCTCGGCGCCGCGACCGCCAGCTCGTTCACCGTGGCCAGCCAGCTGCCGACCATGATCTCGGAACTGGTCCTCGGCGCGGTGCTGACCGCGATCGTGGTGCCGGTCCTGGTGCGTGCCGAGAAGGAGGACGACGATGGCGGCGCGGCCTTCGTGCGCAGGCTGTTCACCATCACCTGCCTGATACTCGGCGTCGCCTCGGTGATCGCGGTCGTCGCTGCACCGCTGCTGACCCGGATCTTCCTCCCGGAGGACGGCAAGGTCGATGCCGAACTGTCGACCTCGTTCGCCTACCTGCTGCTGCCCGCGATCCTCTTCTACGGACTGTCGGCCCTGTTGACCGCGCTGCTCAACACGAGGGGCGTGTTCAAGCCCGGCGCGTGGGCGCCGGTGCTCAACAACCTCGTTGTGCTGTGCGTGCTCGCGGTCTTCTGGCTGGTCACCCGCGGTTCCGACGAGATGACCACCGGGCGCGTGCTGTTGCTCGGGCTGGGCGTGACGCTCGGCGTGGTGACCCAGGCCGCGACCCTGCTGCCCGCCATCCGGCGCGAGGGCATCAGCCTGAAGCCGCTGTGGGGGATCGACGCCAGGCTGAAGATGTTCGCCGGGATGGGCGTCGCCATCGTCCTGTACGTCCTGATCAGCCAGATCGGCTTCAGCATCGGCACCCGGATCGCCGCAGCGGCGGACGCGGCTGGCCCGGTGATCTATCAGCAGGCCTGGCTGTTGCTGCAGCTGCCGTACGGCATCCTCGGCGTGACGGTGCTCACCGCGATCATGCCGCGGCTCAGTCGCAATGCGGCCGCGGAGGACACCCCGGCGGTCGTCGACGACCTGTCCGTCTCGACCCGGTTGACGATGGTGTCGCTGGTGCCGGTGGTGGTGTTCCTCACCTTCGCGGGCCCGCAGGTCGGCCATGCCCTGTTCGGCTACGGCAACTTCGGTGAGGCCGACGCCGAGCGGCTCGGACACGCCGTGAGCTGGTCCGCGTTCACCCTGATCCCGTACGCCCTCGTCCTCATCCACCTACGGGTGTTCTACGCCCGCGAGCAGGCCTGGACACCGACCTGGATCATCCTCGGCATCACCGGGGTGAAGGTCGGGCTCTCGATGCTGGCGCCAGTGGTGGCCACCAGCGACGAGCAGGTCGTCAGCCTGCTCGGCGTCGCGAACGGCCTCGGCTTCACCGTTGGCGCGCTGATCGGCGGATACCTGCTCCGGCGGAGCCTCGGTAACCTGCGGATGGCGAACGTCGGCAAGACCGCGTTCCTGGTCGTCGTCGCCTCGGTGGCGGGCGGGATCACGATGCTGACGGCCGAGGAGCTGCTGCGACTCGACCGCCTCGGCGACCGGTTCGGCGGGCCGGGTGCCTTCGTCCAGGTCGGTATCGGCGCGGTCATCATGCTCGGACTGACATTCGGGCTGCTGCGTATCGCCCGGGTGCCCGAGGTGGTCGCGGGCACAGTGGCGGTGGGGCGTGTGGTGAACAGACTTCTCGGTCGGTCGGCGCCGGAATCGCGCGTCGATACGCCGAAGGTCGTGCCACTCTATGAGGCAGAGACGGAGTTGATCCCCGTCATCGATGGTGCTCAGATACCCCTCAGCGGCGGGATTGCACTCCCGTACGCTGATCCACGGCGGTCTGGGGACCAGTTCTCAACAGGAGAGATTTCGGGACTAATGCGCGAAGGAGTGAGGGTGAGCGACGAGAACGTTGCCGACGGCCAGTCCGGCGTGTCCGCTGTTAAGGCGTCCGTGCCCGAATCGGCCCCGCGGAAGATCGAGGCAACGGACGACGGGCCCACCACGGTGACCCCGGACGGCGATGGGGCCAAGGCTGCCGCCAAGGCCGACAAGCCGGCGGTGGAGCGCCCCGAGCGCGACCTGACCGTCGACACCGGTGTCATCCCGATCGGTTCGCCGACACTGCCCCCGCTGCGGGTGGGCGGCGACTCCACCGGGACGGCCAAGCCCACGCGTGGCCCCAAGCTGATCCCCGGTGCCTCGGTGGCGGGCGGGCGCTACCGCCTCCTCGCCCCGCACGGCGGTGCCCGCGGACTCAAGTTCTGGCAGGCCCACGACATCAAGCTCGATCGCGAGGTCGCACTGACCTTCGTCGACGCCGACCAGCGCGCGAGTTCCTCGACGTCCGAGTCGGAGGGACCGCAGGCGGTCCTGTCGCGCACCCTGCGGCTCGGTCGGATCAACTCGCCCGGCCTCGCCCGGGTCCTGGACGTGGTCCGCGGCAGCTCGGGCGGCATCGTCGTCGCCGAGTGGACGCCCGGACGGTCGCTGCGGGAGATGGCCGAGACCGAACCGTCTCCGATCGGCGCGGCCAGGGCGATCCGTGCGCTCGCCTCGGCGGCGGAGGCAGCCCATCGCGGCGGCGGATCGCTGTCGATCGACCATCCGGACCGGATCCGGATCTCCGCGGGTGGCGACGCTGTGCTCGCCTTCCCCGCCACCCTGGCCGACGCCGATCCCAGCTCGGACGTGCGCGGACTCGGCGCCATGCTGTACGCGTTGATCACCGCACGGTGGCCGCTCGGCGAGCCGGCACCGGCGCCCGAGTCCGGTAGCCCGGCGGCGGCCCCCCAGACGGGCACCGACCCGCGCACGCCGCACGCGGCAGGCACCGTGGGCGGGATGAGGCTGGCTGACCGCGGCGACGACGGACTGCCGGTCGAGCCGCGACGCCTCCGGCCCGAGGTTCCGTTCGAGATCTCCGCCGTCGCCGTCCGCGCCCTCGAGCAGGGCGGCGGGATCCGCACGGCCGCGACCGTCCAGCACGTGCTGGACCAGGCGTCCGTGGTGGACCAGAAGACCGACCTCATGCCCGCACTGCGACTCGGCCAGCGCCCCGCTGGGGCGACCAGCCGCGCCCTTCTCGATCCCGAGGAGGCCGAGGCGAAGCGGGCCAAGGACAACAAGATGATCATCGCGCTGTCCGCGCTCGGTGTCCTCACCGTCGTCGTGTTGGCCCTGGTCGGCTGGTGGCTGGCCAACTTCCTGGCGGGCGGCGGCTCCAGCGAACCGCTGACGGACCAGAACTTCGGCCTCACGACCGCCCCGTCCGAGGCCTCCGTGTCGGCGACCGCCGAACCCGGGCCCGTCCCCGCGGGGGCATCGGTGGTGCCCGCGGGCGCCGCCGTGTACTCGCCGCAGGGCTCACCGGACAACCCGGCAACGGCGAAGCAGGCGATCGACGGCAACCCGGCCACCGCGTGGACCACGGACGGCTACTTCGACCAGTTCCCCACCTTCAAGAACGGTGTCGGCCTGATGATCGACCTGGCCGAGCCGAGCGCGCTGCGCGAGGTCTCGATCAACTCGCCGAGCGCGGGCACCTCCGTCGAGATCCGCACCGCCGCAACGGCGAACCCCACCCTCGACCAGACCCAGGTGATCGGTGCGGCGGTCCTCGGGAAGGGCGTCACCACGATTCCGGTGACCGCCGAGGGCAAGACCGGCAAGGTCCTGGTGTGGATCACCAAGCTGGCGAGCGAGGGCGGAAAGAACCAGTCTTCGCTCGCGGAGATCGGCTTCACGAAGGCCCCCTGAACGTCGGTTCAGCCCTCGGAGTGACTCCAGACCTTACGGTCGGTTAGCATTTCTCGTGCGAATCTATAGGGGGGTCGCCGGGGCTGGCATGTCTGATGCCGAGCTCCTGGCAGCGCACGCGTCGGGGGACGCACGCGCGTTTGCGGAGTTGTTGAGCAGACATCAGGACCATTTGTGGCAGACGGCGAAGCGGACCAGCTACACGCCGGAAGACGCGGCTGACGCGCTCCAAGAGGCGTTGCTGTCCGCCCACCGGACGGCGGCGTCGTTCCGGGCGGATGCCGCCGTGCGCAGCTGGCTGCACCGGATCGTGGTGAATGCGTGTCTCGATCGGATCCGCCGCAACCGGGCCCGACCGACCGTGCCACTGGAGGACGACCACCAGGAGCCGGCGCGACCCCGCGACCCGATGGACGACTGCGAGACCGCGATGGCCATCGACGCCGCCCTGTTCACCCTGTCGCCCGAGCAGCGGGCCGCCGTGGTGGCGGTCGACCTGGAGGGGTATTCGGTCACGGAGGCGGCGGCACTACTCGGGGTTCCGGAGGGCACCGTCAAGAGCCGCTGCGCCCGGGCCCGGCTGAAGCTGGCCCAGCAGTTGAAATATTTGCAGAATGAGCGGAACCAAATCCATCCTTGAGGGGTCTAATCATAATGACGTGCCCGTAAGACTCGAGGACTCAGCAGGGAGGTGACATGGTCGGTCAGGGTGATGAAGCGCTCCTGCAGCCCCCTTTCGACCCCGAACTGATCGCCGACCTGCACGCAGGGCTGTTCGACCCCCCGTTCGAGGCACGCCTCGGCGCCGCGGTGGCGAGCGACCCGCAGGCCCGACAAGTCCTCGCCGCCCTCGATTCGGTCAGCACCCGGCTCGCCGAGCTCCGTGCGGACAACACCCCCGCACCCCCGGCGCCCCCGGAGGTGCTCGACCGAATTCACGCGGCGTTGGCAGCCGAGGGCGCCCCGGCCCCGGTGGACACGGTCCCCCTGGTGGCCCTCGCCGAGCACCCCCGACGCAGGCGAGCGTGGATCCCCGCCGCCGCGGCCGCGGCGATCCTGCTGCTGGCAGGGGGCATCGCCCTCGGTACGGGGGTGTTCGACGAAGATCCCGAAGCACCGGCACCGACCATGGCCCAGCCGTTCCTGCCCCGCACCGACGAGCCGGATCTGGGTGCGGATCTGACGCCCGGCGCCGCCCTCATCATGATGGGACGGTCCTCGCTCGGCCCGTTGTCCGGCCCCGACGCGCTCGCCGGTTGTCTGCGCGCCAACGGCGTCGATCCGGCCACCCCGTTGCTCGGGTCCGGCCCGGTGCGGATCCGGGGGATCCGCGGCATCCTGATGTTGTTCGCGGGTCCGCGACCGCCTCAGATCACCGCACTGGTGGTCGGTGCCGAGTGCACGGAATCGCGCCCGGAAACCTTGGCGCGCAGCGACATCGGCTGACGGCCCGCGCGGTCATCCCTGCTCGCCCCGCGCGACCGGCAGCAGGATCTGCAACACCCGCTCCCGCATCTCGGGGGTGTCCTCCTCGACGGCGATCAGCGACAGGAACAGCGCCGCACCTGCCCCGAGGACCAGGAGGGCGCGCGCATCCAGCAGGTCATCCGGACCGGAGGACTCGGCGTACAGCGCGCTGCTCGGACCGCTGAAGCCCCGCCACAGCGTGTTACGCAGATCCTCCTGATCGCGCAACGTGGCGAGCAGTCCCGGCACCGCCTCCCGCACCTCGGGCCTGCGGAACAGCTCCGAACTCCCGGTCACCACCCATCTGATCCATCCCTCCCGATCGGCCCCCGCGAACGGGGTCAGGTCCGGGGTCACGCCCAGTACCGCGTCGAGCACGAGTTGCGCTTTCGAGTCCCATCGACGGTCGATCGCCGCCCGGCTCACCCCGGCCCTCGCGGCGATCGCGCGCATGCTGAGCTGGTCGAATCCGACGTCGACCAGCAGCTCGCGAGCGGCCGCGAGCACCTCAGCATCGATCTGTGGGTCCCGCGGCCGACCCGATCCGGTTTTAGTCATTGCCCCGAATTCTCTTCCATGTCCGGCCTCGGGGCTATACCGTGTCCTATTACGAGGCCGGTGGCATCGTAATTCCGCGACGCAAGGATCCGACATGACCTCCCCGAACGAGACGCCAGCCGCGACGCGCGTCTTCGAGCCCGCCCGGCTCGGCCCGCTCACCCTGCGCAACCGGATCATCAAGGCCGCCACCTTCGAGGGTGTGATGCCACGCGGGGCCGTCTCGGACGAGCTCATCGAGTTCCACCGAGCGGTGGCCGCTGGGGGAGCGGCGCTCACCACGGTGGCGTACTGCGCGGTGTCCGAGGGCGGCCGAGTCCACCGCAACACCCTGGTCCTCGACGAGTCGAGTCTGGCGGGCCTGACCCGGCTCACCGACGCCGTGCACGCCGAGGGGGCGCTGGCCGCCGCCCAGATCGGCCACGCCGGCCTCGTCGCCAACACGCTGTCGAACAAGCGACCCACCCTCGCTCCCTCGACCCGGATCAGCGCTCCCGCAATGGGTCTGGTGCGCGGCGCGACGCCGGACCAGCTGGCGGAGGTGACCGCGGACTTCGAGCGATCGGCGAGGGTCGCGGTCGAGGCCGGGTTCGACGCCATCGAGGTGCACCTCGGTCACAACTACCTGCTGAGCTCCTTCATGAGCCCCAACCTGAACAAGCGCAAGGACGGCTACGGAGGCAGCGTCGCGAACCGGGCCAGGTTCCCCCGCGAGGTGCTCGAACGGGTCCGGGCCGCGGCGGGGGACAAGGTCGCAGTGACCGCGAAGTTCAACATGTCCGACGGGGTGCCGAAGGGACTGTGGCTCGACCAGAGCATGCAGATCGCAAAGCTGCTCGAATCCGACGGGCACCTCGACGCGTTGCAGCTGACCGGCGGAAGCTCCCTCCTCAACGGCATGTATTTCTTCCGTGGTGAGGTTCCGATGGCGGAATTCGTTGCGTCGCAACCGAAGCTGGTCGGTCTCGGACTCAAGGTGTACGGGCCGCACCTGTTCCCGACCTACCCGTTCGAGGAGGCCTTCTTCCTCCCGTTCGCCCGGCAGTTCCGAGAGATCCTGTCGATGCCGTTGATCCTGCTCGGGGGCATCAATCGGATGGACACCATCGTCGGCGCCCTCGACGAGGGGTTCGAGTTCGTCGCGATGGCACGGGCGCTGCTACGAGAACCCGATCTGGTCAACAGGTTTCGCGACGAGACCGCGACCGAGGGCCATTGCATCCACTGCAACAAGTGCATGCCGACCATCTACACGGGCACCCGCTGCGTGGTGCGCGAAGCGCAACAGCTGATCGGTTGAGCGGGCCGTCAGGCCTTGACGATCTTGCAACCGTTGGAGTTGGCGGACTCGACGATCCACTTCGCACTCGCCGGATCGCTGTCGGCCATGGCGTTCGCCCGGTCGGCCTGCAGGTTGCAGTAGGCCTGATCGCCGGGGTTGTCGGGGGGATTGCTCACGTACCGAGTGGCGGCCCCCGGCTCGTGCTCGGTGGTGGTCGGGGCGGGCGTCGACGGGGCCTGGGCGGTGCCGGACGCAGCCGCCCCCGCCCCGCCGCTGCCTGCGACGGTGAGAACGATCGCGGCGATGGAGACGAGCAATGCGCGAGCTGCGGTGTGGAAAGGAATGACGGACCTCCGGTGACCCTGCGAGCGGGCTTCACGATCAGGATGCCCCCGAAACGGGCCTCCTGTACAGAGATCACAGGGTGGAAATCGACGCGACGACGGCGGAGAGACGCGGGCACGGAGGCGACGGCGAGAGGCCGGGTCGCCGGTCGACGCATGCCTCCGGAGCGGCACGATTACGATGTCCGGCGTAGATCGTGACCGGCTGATGTACGGCCCGCAGCAGCGGACGCACAGGGCGAAGGGAGACCCGTTGCCCCGGATCACCGCGCCCACCGTCGCCGAACACCGCGAGGCCCAGGAGCGCGCGCTGCTCGACGCCGCCCGGGAGGTGCTCGCCGAGGGGGCCACCGAGATCCCCGGGTTTGCCGAGGTCGCGGCCCGGGCCGGGCTGGCCCGCTCGAGCATGTACCAGTACTTCCGGTCCCGTCAGCACCTGCTCACCGCGCTGATCGAGGACGCCTTCCCGCGCTGGTCGGAGAGGGTGGAGGCCGCGATGGCCGAGGCGGGTGCCCCGGACCGGCGGGTGCTCGCCTATGTGCGCGCGAACCTCGATCTGGTCGCGGACGGCGAACACGCCATCGCCGCCGCCATCGCCTCGATCGCGCCCCGTGATGTGATCGCGGAGTCCAGCGCCACGATGCACCGGCAGCTGATCGCCCCGCTGGCCGCCGCCCTCGCCGAACTGGGTGCGCAGGACCCGGCCGCCATGGCGGACCTGATCAACGCGGTGGTGCACGCCGCGACCCGTCAGCTGGAGAAGGGTGCCGACGCGGAGGCCGTCCGCCGGCGCACGGAGGAACTGATCGCACCGTACGTCGAGCGTGCCGCCGCCCGCGGCATACCCACGAACAGCGGGAACAACACCCCTTAGGCTGTTGTTGACGCACATAACGTCCACTACCTCGGAAGGCCCGCATGACTACTCCGACCTCCGTCCGCGACCTCATCATCGTTGGCTCCGGACCCGCCGGATACACGGCAGGCGTCTACGCCGCTCGAGCGGAGCTCGAACCCCTTCTCTTCGAGGGCACCCAGTTCGGTGGCGCCCTGATGACCACCACCGAGGTGGAGAACTTCCCGGGCTTCCGCGAGGGCATCATGGGCCCGGACCTGATGGACGAGATGCGTGAGCAGGCCAAGCGCTTCGGCGCGGACATCCGCACCGAGGACGTCGACGAGATCGACCTGGCCGGTCCGGTCAAGAAGGTCGTCGCAAACGGCGAGACCTACTACGCACACGCTGTCGTGCTCGCGATGGGCGCCGCGGCCCGCTACCTCGGCATCGAGGGGGAGGAGCGGCTGCTCGGCCGCGGCGTCAGCGCCTGCGCGACCTGCGACGGCTTCTTCTTCAAGGACCAGGACATCGCGGTCGTCGGCGGCGGCGACTCCGCGATGGAGGAGGCCACCTTCCTGACCCGGTTCGCTCGTTCGGTCACCCTGGTGCACCGCCGCGAGGAGTTCCGCGCCTCCCGCATCATGCTCGAGCGCGCCAAGGCCAACGAGAAGATCCGGTTCGTCACCAACGCGGAGCCTATCGAGGTCGTCGGCGAGAACAGCGTCACCGGTCTGGTCGTCCGCGACACCGTCACCGGCGAACAGTCGACGCTGCCCGTGACCGGCCTGTTCGTCGCGATCGGTCACGACCCCCGCAGCGAGCTGGTCAAGGGCCAGGTCGACATCGACGACGAGGGTTACGTCCGCGTGCAGTCGCCGACCACCGCGACCTCGCTCGACGGTGTCTTCGCGGCGGGCGACCTGGTCGACCACACCTACCGCCAGGCCATCACCGCGGCGGGCACCGGTGCCTCCGCGGCGATCGACGCCGAGCGCTGGCTCGCCGAGCGCGGCGACATCACCGCGAACACCCTCGAGGCAGCCGGCGCGCCGGTCGCCGTCGACGCGTGATGTCCCGAGTAGCCCGCGAGGCCTGATTCGCCCGCGTACCCCGACCAGCCACCCGAGGAGACAGACCATGTCCAACACGATCACCATCACCGACGACTCCTTCAAGCAGGACGTCCTCGACTCCGAGAAGCCGGTCCTCGTCGACTTCTGGGCGACCTGGTGCGGCCCCTGCAAGATGGTCGCCCCCGTCCTCGAGGAGATCGCGGGCGAGCACGGCGACAAGCTCACCGTCGCCAAGCTCGACATCGACGCGAACCCGGCCGCCGCGCGCGACTTCCAGGTCATGTCGATCCCCACGATGATCCTGTTCCAGGGCGGCAAGCCGGTGAAGCAGATCGTCGGAGCCAAGGGCAAGGCCGCCCTGCTCAAGGACCTGTCCGACGTCCTGTAGGTCACATCGCAGCCCCCGAGATTGACTGTTTCTCGGGGGCTTCTGCGACAATCGATCGACACGTGCGACGCGCGGCGCCTTGGTGCGCCGTCAGGAACTGACGAAAGGGCCGGGAAGAATGCATCGACTCCGTCACGGCGACCACGGTCCCGCCGTTGCCGAGGTTCGAGGCACCCTTTCCACGCTCGGCTTCCTGCACAACGGGGTGTCGATCACCTCGCGTGAGGCGATCAACGGTTCGCAGTGGATCGCGCCCGATGCGGTGTTCGACCACCACCTCGACAGCGCCGTGCGGGCCTTCCAGCAGCAGCGAGGCCTGCTGGTCGACGGAGTGGTCGGCACCGCGACCTACCGGTCGCTCAAGGAGGCCTCGTACCGGCTCGGCGCCCGCACGCTGATCTACCAGCTGTCCGCGCCGCTGTACGGCGACGACGTGGCGGCGCTACAGACCAAGCTGCAGGACCTCGGCTTCTACCCGGGGCGCGTCGACGGCTACTTCGGACCGCAGACCCACGAGGGTCTGTCCTCGTTCCAGCGTGAGATCGGCATCGCCTCCGACGGCATCTGCGGCCCGCAGACGCTGCGGTCGCTCGATCTGCTCGGCACCCGGGTGACGGGCGGCTCGCCGCACGCCATCACCGAGGAGGAGCTGGTCCGCCGCTCCGGCCCGCAGCTCAGCGGCAAGCGCATCGTGATCGACCCCGACCTCGGCGGCGGCGAGACCGGCATCGTGCTCGACTCGGCGTTCGGTCCGATCACCGAGTCCGACATCCTCTGGGACCTGGCCAGCCGGCTCGAGGGCCGGATGGCGGCGACCGGCATGGAGACATTCCTGTCCCGCCCGCACGATCAGAACCCGTCGCCCGCGCAGCGCGCCGAGACGTCCAACACGTTCGAGGCGGACCTGATGATCTCGCTGCGGTGCTCGGCCAGCACCAGCCCGCACGCGAATGGCGTGGCCAGCTTCCACTTCGGGAACTCGCACGGTGCCACCTCCCGGATCGGACAGGTTCTCTCCAGCTTCATCCAGCGCGAGATCGTGGCCCGGACCTCGCTGCAGGACTGCCGGACCCACGGCCGCACCTGGGATCTGTTGCGGCTCACCAACATGCCGACCGTGCAGGTCGACATCGGTTATCTCACAAACGAATCCGATGTCAGCGTGCTCGCCAATCCGCGCAACCGCGACATCATCGCCGAGTCCATCCTGATCGCAGTGAAGCGCCTCTACCTGCTCGGGCAGGACGATCAGCCCACCGGCACATTCACCTTCGCCGAACTGCTGGCCGAGGAGCTCTCAAAGGCCGACCAGGCCTAGGAGCCCGCCGTCGCCGTACGTGAGCGACGCGGTCAGAGAACCCCGACGGTCGACTTCTGTTCGATGTCGGTCATGGTCAGCGTCGCCACCGCGAGCAGCCGTTCCAATGCCGACTCCACGTCGGCCTTCCACCCGTGATCCCGGTCCAGTTCCAGCCGCATCCGCGGGTAGCGATGATGCGCGGCAACCACTTCGAATCCCATGTCGGCGAGGAACTCGGCATCGATCATGCAATCGGCAGGGGTGCATTCCTGGCCGCGCCGTCCGGCCACCGGATCGTCCTGCACATCGCGGATCCCGAATGCCTCCAGGGCACGCACGCCACGACGAACCAGATCGCCCACCACGGCCTGGATGAGACTCGGGCCCACCCCATCCAGCTCCGCGGCCGGTTCGAGCCTCATCGTCGTCAGCAGGACCGCATCCGGGCTGACGGGGGAGGTGGGGAAGAGCTTGGCGCGCGGCACCACACCGGGCGGCGAGTAGAGCGCGCAGCCGGCTGGGGTGCCGTTGAGGGTAGCGACCTGACCGCAGGATCCCCACTCCAGCATGACCATCGACAGCCAGGCTTCCTTCTCGAACTCGGGATCGGAGAAGTCGCGGGAGCTGCGGACGGCGGCCGGGTCCATCTCCCAGAAGACGCACCGCCGAGAATGACGGGGGAGTAGATCGAAACCGTCGAGGGTGAGCGGGCTGATGCGCATCGACACCCTGACTCCGCCTCCAAAACACCTACTGCGGAGGCTGTGAGTCCCCGCGTGACACGTTCTCTGTCATCCAGGATAGGCGATCCGCGTCCGGCCGGCGTCCTTCACTGGATGAGATCCGAAAGCTACTTGCACGCAATGGATTTCGATGGACCCGGAGTCAGACACCCGCGACCCGGCGACCGTACTGTCACAGTGACGTATCGACCGCGGGTGTCTGTACCCGGAGAATCGGACCTATCCGGGCGACTGGGACTCCATCATCTCGACGATCCGCTGGAGATCCTCCACCGAGCCGAATTCGACGACGATCTTGCCCTTCCGCTTGCCCAGGCTCACCGTCACGCGGGTGTCGAAAGAGGAGGAGAGCCGTTCCGCGACGTCCTGGAGACCGGGCATCTGAATCGGCTTGCGCTTGGCGGCGGGTGCCGGCACCGGCTCGCCGTCCCGGTTCGCGAGCGTGACGGCCTCCTCGGTGGCGCGCACCGACAGGCCCTCCGCCACGATCCGGGCGGCCAGCTGTTCCTGCGCTTCTGGACCCGCCTCGAGCGACAGCAACGCCCGGGCGTGGCCGGCCGAGAGCACCCCGGCGGCGACGCGGCGCTGCACGGGGATCGGCAGCTTCAGGAGCCGGATCATGTTCGTCACCACCGGTCGAGAGCGACCGATCCGGGTGGCCAGCTCGTCGTGGGTGACGTTGAACTCCTCGAGGAGCTGCTGGTAGGCGGCGGCCTCTTCGAGCGGGTTCAGCTGCACCCGGTGGATATTCTCCAGCAGCGCGTCGCGAAGCATCGACCCGTCGTTCGTCTCCCGCACGATGGCGGGAATCCGCTCGAGCCCGGCCTCCTGGCTGGCTCGCCACCGGCGTTCGCCCATGACGAGCTGGTAGCGGTCGGCGGCGACACGGCGGACCACGATGGGCTGCATCAGGCCGAACTCGCGGATCGAGTGGACGAGTTCGCCGAGTGCTTCCTCGTCGAAGACGTGGCGGGGCTGCTTGGGGTTCGGCTCGATCTGGGCCGCGTCGATCTCGCGGTACACGGCACCGACGGGGGAGAGGTCGGGTCCGTCCGCCACCTCCGCGCCGTCGACCGGCGTGACCGCGGCAGCGGTGGACGACGCCGCGGTGGTGGTGGGCGGCTCCGACTTTTCCTGCTTCGCGGGAGCCCCCTGCTTCGCCGGCGCATCGGGGGTCTCCGGGGTCTCGGGCGTCTCGACGACCGGCGCCGGCTTCACCGCGATCGGTGCGGTCGCATTGCCGATGATGACGTCGGCGGCGGCGCTACCGAGGCGCGGTCCCGCCTCAGGACCGGTGGGAATCAGCGCGGCGAGGCCCCGCCCGAGTCCGCCCTTGCTTCTCTGGCTCACTGCTGCTCCTGCGAGTTGGTCGTTGCGGTCCGGGCTGCGAGTTCCCGCCCGGCGTCGAGATAGCTCATTGCACCCCGCGAACCCGGGTCGTAGTCGAGGACGGTCATCCCGAATCCGGGCGCCTCCGAGACCTTCACGCTGCGTGGGATGACGGCGCGCAGGACCCTGTCGCCAAAGTGTCTGCGCACCTCCTCGGCGACCTGATCCGCGAGCTTGGTCCGACCGTCGTACATGGTCAGCAGCACGGTCGACACGTGCAGATCGGGATTCAGGTGGGACTGCACCAGCTCGATGTTGCGGAGCAGCTGACCGACACCCTCGAGTGCGTAGTACTCGCACTGGATGGGGATCAGGACTTCGTTCGCAGCCACGAGGGCGTTGACCGTCAGCAACCCGAGTGAGGGCGGGCAATCGATCAGGATGAAGTCGGCATCGATCGCGGCGAGCGCCTTCTCGGAGAGCGCATTCTTCAGCCGACCCTCGCGCGCGACCATGGAGACCAGTTCGATCTCGGCGCCCGCGAGATCGATCGTCGCGGGGATGCAGAACAGGCCCTCGTGGTGCGGGCTCTGCTGGATGGCCTCGGCCGCGGTGACCTCACCGATCAGCAGCTCATAGCTGGACGGGGTGCCCGAGTGGTGCGGTACGCCCAGCGCGGTGCTGGCGTTGCCCTGCGGGTCAAGGTCGACGACGAGAACCCGCAGCCCCTGCACGGCCAGAGCCGACGCCAGGTTCACCGCCGACGTGGTCTTACCGACCCCGCCCTTCTGATTGGCGATGGTGAGCATCCGGCGGGTCTTCGGCCGGGGGAGTGTCACCGTGTGCGGGTGCAGAACCTGGCTGGCCCGTTGTGCTGCGGCACCGATCGGGGTGTCCATCGGGGAGATGCCGGCGTACGCGGCGGCGGGGGCCGAGTACGGGTTCTCTGTGTTGTCGGTGGTGGAACTCGAGGCGTCGTGATCTGTTTCACGTGAAACAGTTGATTCGGGTCCACCCGACATAGATTGCTCCTTCACTGGACATGCCTGTTGGATCGTCGCATTCGCACACGAGCGCACGGTGACTCTGTCATCGGCGATGAGATCGCCGGGAGACACGCTCCGCCCGAACCACAGTGGTCGGAGTGGGAAGAAGGTCGACACCGCACTCGACGATCTCTAGCTTGCCAGCACCCATGCGGGTTAGGGAAGCGCGATCCCGGGAAATCTCCTCGGCCGCACTGGAACCCTTCATGGCGAGCATCCGACCACCCTCGTGAATCAACGGAATCGACCACCGCGCAAGCTTCTCCAGGGGTGCGACCGCACGCGAGGTGACGACATCGGCACCCCCGACCTCCTTGATCACGCCCGGCTGCTCCGCACGACCGCGCACGACGAGGATGTCCAGCCCGACCGATTCGGCGAACTCGGCGAGATAGACCGATCGTCGCAGGAGCGGCTCGACGAGGGTGATCCGGAGATCGGGGCGCGCAATCGCCAAGGGGATGCCGGGGAGCCCGGCACCGCTGCCGACGTCCACCACCGACTCTCCCTCCTCGATCAGCTCGCCGATCACCGCGCAGTTGAGAAGGTGCCGCTCCCATAGCCGGGGGACCTCCCGAGGGCCGATCAGGCCGCGCTCCACGCCATCGGTGGCGAGCGAAAGATGGTACTTCTCGGCGAGTTCGAGGCGGTCTCCGAAGATCGTGCGAGCGGCGTCAGGCAGGTCCTCGGACTCGATGTGTTCCACGTGAAACATCCTCCCGTGACGCCCGCGATTCCCCAAACCCTGACGATGTGATTCTGCACCGCATCGGACGCAAAGGCCGGTTTACGCGCCGCCGAAAGGAGAGAGTGCGCGACTCGGGTCCGTCCGGATGCCAGTCCGTACCGAATGGCGCTCGGGCGACGGATCCAGGGCGCCCCGGATCCGGGACCGCCCGACGGGTACACGGCAAACCCGGGTGCGAATCGTGGGCAAGACACCGACGATCGACCCTGCCCGGAGACCGGGGGAGGGGAGGGGTCACCGGGCTCGCTCCCAGCCGATCCCGCACCAGAGAGGAGGGGGAGGTGTCGAGCACAGGACATCGGCTCGGACGCCGTGATCGAACCATCGCAGTACGGGTGGAGGGCACACAGTTCTCCTCCCGGCATTGTGTCCGGCGGGCGGTTGCCGGGTGTGGGGGAGTGGGGCGCTTCGCGTCCTCCGTTCCACTCCGCTGGACGGTTCGAATGTTTCACGTGAATCCGGAGATCGTCTGGACCGAGCACCTGTCACACGCACTCCGTGAGCGATCGCCCCGATGCCTCTGGTCCGCCCGAGTCGCGGTGACGCCCATCCGCTCTCTCGCCCCACACATCGCCCCCTCTGCGGGGAGTGTTCCGACCTTCGGCGGATTCACGTGAAACAACCGAGTACCGGTGCCCCGACACCCGACACGGACAGCAGCGCCACGGCGTCCCTGAACGCCCGGATCATCCGGGTGAACAATGCACCTCGAGGCAGGCTTCGACTTCGAGGCTGCGAAGCGGGTCGTGATTCATCTTTGGGCCGCCGGTACATCGGCCTCGGATTTGGCCGTCCAATCCACGACCTGCGGGGTAGATATGCGCGATCCATCCAGTCGCCCGGCAGCAGCACCCGACACGATCTGCCAGGGAGAGCAGCCGCCTCGGGCGCGTAGGACCGGCTGGGACGAATCCGGGTGTCCTGAAACCAGTTACGCACGCAACCGAACGGCGGAGGTCGGTCGGCCGTGCCCGGATCACGTGAAACATCGGATCGACCACATCGGGACGGTCGCCAGGACTCCGCTCGCTTCGGGTCGGGCGAACGTCACCGCTGCTCCCGATTCTCGACCGTCCCGATCCACCCTGCTCGAGAAGATCTCTCACGATGAAGACCGGGCCAGTCGCTCGCCCTCGCGCGCGAGCTTCTCGAGCTGGCTCTGCGCCTGCCCCGGCACGACGAGCGCGGTCCCATGCGGAATGCCCGCCGCCCCGGCATCGCCGGGTTCCGTCGACGACGAGCACGAGTCGGCGCCCGGTTCCCATGCGCAGCCGCAGCAACTCGACGATCGGCGGTCGCACTCGTGCGAACGGATCGCCCGTCGGTCGCCGCAGGGCGCGACTCGTTCGTAGTCCGAATCGGGGCGGCGGGATTCACGTGAAACATCCGCCGCGCGTCTAGCGCGGGATCCGCGACATCCCGGCGCCCTACGCCCGCGCGGAGGCTCGCCTCGACCCGACTGTCCGCCGAACGGCCACCCCGGTGGGCAGGCGCGGTTGGGGGACCTGTCTCGGTTCGTCGCGCGGCGTCACCACATCAGGCCTGGATCCGCGATCGGCGCCCGCCTCCCGCACCATCCAACCCGCGGGTTCGATCTCGATGTTTCACGTGAACCCGACCAGTCGAGATCTCCGCGGGACCGACGTCTCATCCGATGCGCGGTCGCCCGGACACCGCCGTGCCGGGAACGAGCGCGCCGGCGGGCGAATTCGATCCACGCCGCGACGTCGCCTCGTGGGGCGGCTCCCTCGCGACCACGGAATGGCGCCGAATTCCCGATGCCCGCCTTCCGACCGAGACCGACGAGCGCTCTGCCGCCCCGAGTCGTGTGAACCTAGCCCTGCGGCCGGACGCACTCCGAACCTCCGGAAGGGACGGGCGACACTCCCATCCTGACCAGTCCCGGACACAGGATGGGATCGCTGGACGGCTCCCATCGGGCGCGACCGATCGGCACAGCCGTAGCCGCGGCGGGGGAGGGGAGTGCTTCCCACGGCGGGCGGCGGCACGCGTCCCCGTCGATCCCGGGGCCGCGGGACGCCGACCGAGAGGACTGGACCGCTCTCCGGCGGTCCCGACACCGGCGGGTCCGTGGAGCCAGGCCCGGCCTCCCGGCGGGGGAGGGGAGGGGTCCGGTGCCGAACCGGTGAGCGGCGCTGCGGTAGAGAACCCTATCGGGCGCCCCGCCAACCGTTTCACGTGAAACGGTCGGCGGGGCGGCCGCGGTACACGGCGCCCTCGATACGCGGAAACGAACGCCGGCGGCGGTTCTCATGACCACGCACCCGATCCGCGGCACGCCCTGGACCACGGGGAACGCAATCCACCAACAGATTGATCCACCGAGTGTGGATAACTTGCGAAACCTCGTACACGTGGGGTCGGCAAGGCCGAATGACCAGACGTTCGTCAGCCCGGATCGAGGGGCGAAGGGTGCACCGGCCCGCCCCGCAGTACACCGGCACCACCTCACCGCAGGGACCCTCGCCGAGGATCGGATCCAGCACCGAACGCGTCCGGGATGCCCGGCAGGGGAGACGCGGCGAACCGGTACCGCGTGACCAGATTCGTCAGTGTGACGAAAGGGCCGTGGTGGCCAAGACCTCAGGTGGGAACCCAAAAATCGACCGCGCGAGCCGCACCATTGCCCACCTCCGGCCGGTCGACGACAGGCGCGCACGCGAGGCGCGACGATGGTGTCAGGTAAAGCTTGACAAGCAATTCCATCGATGTCAGGATTTACCTGACATCAGAAACTACTCGGGAAGGCGGAACTAGGATGAGTGATCTCATCGACAGGGCGGTCACGGCAGACGTCGGGGGCGCCTCCGAGGCGGTGGTCGCAGCCGGCGTCCTGGAGGCCGGTCGCCAGGCCGACCTCATCGTGGGGACCGGTCCTCTTCCCGGATCCGATGAGTGGTTGGCGGAGGAGGGGACCGACATCCCCGCCGAGAGGCAACTCGCGTGGCAACTCGTCTGTCTCCGCATCCAACTGGGCGCCGGGATCGATACGGTCGAGACGGTCATGAGCCTGCGGCGCTGCGGGGCAACATGGGCCACCATCGGGCGCGCGACGGGGATGACGCGACAGTCTGCCCATGAGCGGTGGGGGAGGCAGGTCGCCGCGATTCTCGATCCCTACGGCGCCGGTATGCCGCCCGCGGTCCCGGATGATGATCCGGTGGCACCCTAAGGAATTCGGGCGCTCAGCCCGCGCCTGGAGGCCGGAAAACGACGGTGGGCCCCCACTCGGAAGCGGGGGCCCACCAACTTCAGGCCGCATCCATCGATGCGGACCGATCAATCCTTGAGAACGACCACGCGGCGCGAGGGCTCGGCGCCCTCGCTCTCGCTGGAGACGCCGTCGATCTTGGCGATGGCGTCGTGCACGATCTTGCGCTCGAACGGGGTCATCGGCGTCAGCGACTCCGGCTCGCCCGACTCCAGCACCCGCTTCGCCGCAGCGGCGCCGATCTCGCTGAGCTCGGTCCGACGGCCCGCACGCCAGCCCGCGATGTCGAGCATCAGCCGGCTGCGCTCGCCGGTCACCTGCTGCACAGCCAGACGGGTCAGTTCCTGCAGGGCGTCGAGGACCTCACCCTTGCGCCCCACCAGCTTCGACAGGTCGTCACCGCCGTCGATGCTGACCATCGCGCGATCACCCTCGACATCGAGATCGATGTCGCCATCGAAGTCGAGGACATCGAGCAGCTGCTCGAGGTAATCGCCCGCGATCTCGCCCTCCTCGATCAGCTCGTCCTCGGCATCGACTGCCTCGGACTCCACGACCTCGGGCTCCACGACCTCGCGCTCGGTCTCGACCACCACGTCCGACACGACCTCGTCTACCCCGTCCTGTCCGATTTCCGGATCATTCGCCATCGTCGTCTACTTTCCTTGAATCAGCGCTTGCGCTTGGGCTTGGTGGTCTTGCCGCGATTTCCTTGCGGGCGCGCCCCCGGCTTCGGGGCCTGGCCGGGGGCCGCGGTGGTACCGCTGCCCGCGTCGGCCTCGTCTGCCGGCTCGGTGTCGGGGGAGGACTCGGCCACGGACGCGGACTTACGCTTCTTCGCCTGGTCCGGTCGTGCACCGGGCTTCGGTGCGTTGTCGGCGCGACGTTCGAGCGCTGCCTTCTTCTTCTCCTCTTCCTCCGCATCGATGCGACGGAAGACCAGGTGCTGCTGTGCATAGGTCCAGATGTTGTTGGCCACCCAGTACAGCAGGATGGCGATCATCAGGAACGGACCACCGACGAGCACGCCGAGCGGGAAGACCCACAGCGCAAGCTTGTTCATGATCGCGGACTGCGGGTTGGCCGCGGCGGCCTCGCTCTGCCGGGCAACCGAGGCACGCGAGTTGAAGTGCGTGGCGATGGACGCGATCACCATCAGCGGGATCGCGACGGCCGCGATGTTGAGCACGGTCGGGACGGTGCCGTACTGACCGAACGTCTCGAGCTGTGCCTGGGGCGTGGTGATCGCCACCGAGATCGGCGCGCCGAACAGTCGGGCCTCGAGGAACGACTGGACGTCTGCGGGGCTGAAGAAGTAGTTCGCGGTGTTGGCGTTGTCCTCGACCGACATACCGAGCTGGCCGTAGCCGGTGCCGGTGCGGTTGAACGAACGGAGCACGTGGAACAGGCCGATGAACACGGGGGCCTGCAGCAGTACCGGAAGGCAACCCATGATCGGGTTGAAGCCGTGTTCCTTCTGCAGTTTCTGCATCTCCAGCGCCATCCGCTGGCGATCCTTGGAGTACTTCTTCTGCAGCGCCTTGATCTGGGGCTGCAACTCCTGCATCTGGCGGGTGGTGCGCACCTGCTTGACGAAGGGCTTGTACAGGATGGCACGCAGCGTGAACACGAGGAACATGACGGACAGCGCCCACGTGATGCCGCTGTTCGGCCCCAGGAACGGGATCGCGCCGAACACCTTGTGCCAGACCCACAGGATCCCGGACACCGGATAGTAGATGAAGTCGAGCACGGCTCTATGTACTCCTCTGTTCGTCCACTTCGATCAGACAGTGGGGTTGCTTGCCAGTATCTCTACCGGATCGCGCGGCTCCGACGGTCGCAAGGGTTTCCTCACGACGGGGCCTGCGCGGCGGAACAGGATCCCAGCCTCCAGGGTGCCAGGGCGCGCATTTGAGAAGGCGCACCGTGGTCAGTCCGAGGCCGATCACGACTCCGCGCTCACGCAGGGCGTCGACCGCGTACTCGCTGCAGGTGGGGGTGAACCGGCAGGTTGGCAGGCGCAGGGGCGACACATAGCTGCGATACAGCTCGATGACGAAGATGAGTGTTCGCGCGGGGGCACGCCGCACCGCCGTCCACCAGGACGGGGGGCCACCAGAAGCTTCGGTCATACCGAATTACCCACGCTGACAAGAAGGTTGAGTTTACGAAGACCGGACCTCAACTGCCGGTCCAGGTCCGCGGAGGACGCGGTCGCGGCGCCGGGAAGCGCACGGATCACCACGTTGACACCCTCGGGCATCTCGTGCACGAGGCCCGCACAGATATGACGAAGCCGGCGTGCGACTCGATGTCGAATCACCGCCGGCCCGACAGCCTTGCTTACCACCAGTCCGAATCGCGGACCCGGGTCACTCACCAGTGCGTCAGCATTCGCCCCGGCGAGAGCGTGGACAACCACATCTCGCCGGGCCGCCCGCTGACCTCGCCGAACGGTGGACGCGAAGTCCGCCTTCCGACGCAACCGGTGCGGCTCAGGTAGCACCCCGAGCTCCCGAAGTCTGGATCAGGCGGTGAGGGTAGCGCGGCCCTTTTGGCGACGCGCAGAAACGATGGCGCGCCCGGCACGGGTACGCATACGGAGACGGAAGCCGTGAACACGCGCGCGGCGTCGGTTGTTCGGCTGGAACGTCCGCTTGCCCTTGGCCACGGTGAACACTCCTCATAGATAATCGGCGCCGTTCGACGCCATCTGTAACTGAAAATTGGTGGTCCCCGGCGACGAAATCCCGGCGGATGTCCAGCAGACCGAGATGGCCAGCAGGCAACCGCCACCTCGACTTCGGGTGACTGTACGAGGGTACGCAGCGCCGGACGCAAGGTCAAACCCGGACGCCCAGGGACACGCCACGCCCCCGAGGATGCTTGTGTTCGACCGCCGAGTGTGCCGTCACCCCGCCCACCCGAACCGCAACCACGACGGCCCGGGCCCTGTAAGCCAACTAACACCCGCGAATCCGCGAATCGGCCCGGACGCCGCCCCTCGGCCGGACGACAGGATCGCCCGACTGCCGCCATCGTCGCAGGTGAGGTACGTGCAGTTCAAGATCAACCGCGCGAGGGGCAGCCTCTACTCACAGCCCTGTGCTTTATCCACATCTGTGGATAATTGTGTGGAATTACAGATCAGGTGGCATATTCGTAACTCTGTGCGGGGAAGTTATCCCCAGGGTGGGAGAGCTCGGCCAACATCGTGATGAGCCCTGTGCGTCTCCCTCCCACACGATGTGGGGAGGGACGAAGTTGACCGAGGAAGCAATCACCCTGGAACAGGTCTGGGTGGATGTGCTCACCGAGTTGACGTCGGATGAACCCCCCGAAGGCGGGCCACAGCTGACCAAGGCGCAGAAGGCCATGCTGGCGCTGGTGCGCCCGCTGACCCTGGCGCAGGGATTCGCGTTGCTCTCGGTCCCGTCGTCGTTCGTCCAGGAGGCGATCGAGCGGGACCTGCGCGAACCGATCCTGCAAGCACTCAACCGGCATATCGTTGCGGGCGTCGAGGGGCTCGGTGTCCGCATCGCGCCGCCGTCCGCCGACCCTGTCGAATCGGTTCAGCCCGTGCCCGCGTCCCCGGCGCCACCGGTCGCCGAGGAGGTGTCGGGCGAGGACTCCACCCCGAGCGTGCCGACGTTCCGCCGCCGGCGCATGAGCGCGGCCGAGTCCGACCAGTCCGAGTCCGAGACGCTGGACTACGAGGAATTCGACGAGGACCGCGAGGCCATCGCCAGTGTGAACGAATCGTGGCCGTCGTACTTCACCAAGCCGCCCGCCGACGCCCCCGCCGCCTCCGGCGGGAACAGCCTCAACGCGAAGTACACCTTCGACACCTTCGTCATCGGCGCATCGAACAGATTCGCCCACGCCGCCGCGGTCGCCATCGCCGAGGCGCCCGCCCGTGCCTACAACCCGCTGTTCGTCTGGGGCGCCTCGGGTCTTGGCAAGACCCACCTGCTGCACGCCGCCGGTCACTACGCGCAGCGACTGTTCCCCGGGATGCGGGTCAAGTACGTCTCCACCGAGGAATTCACCAACGACTTCATCAACAGCCTCCGCGACGACCGCAAGGTCGCCTTCAAGCGCCGGTACCGCGAGACCGATGTGCTGCTCGTCGATGACATCCAATTCATCGAGGGCAAGGAGGGTATCCAGGAGGAGTTCTTCCACACCTTCAACACCCTCCACAACGCGAACAAGCAGATCGTTGTGTCCTCGGACCGCCCGCCGAAGCAGCTGGCGACCCTGGAAGACCGGCTCCGGACCCGGTTCGAGTGGGGCCTGATCACCGATGTCCAGCCGCCCGAGCTCGAGACGCGCATCGCGATCCTCAGCAAGAAGGCGCGGATGGATCGCCTCGACGTGCCGCACGACGTCCTCGAGCTGATCGCCAGCCGGATCGAGCGCAACATCCGCGAACTCGAGGGCGCGCTCATCCGCGTCACCGCGTTCGCGTCGCTGAACCGGCAGCCGCTCGACCTGACCCTGGCCGAGGTGGTCCTGCGTGACCTGATGCCGGATTCGACGAGTCTCGAGATCAACGCGGCGACCATCATGGCGGTGACCGCCGAGTACTTCACCATCAGCATCGAGGACCTGTGCGGTCCCGGCAAGGCCCGCCCGCTCGCCCAGGCCCGGCAGATCGCCATGTACCTGTGCCGCGAACTGACCGACCTCTCGCTGCCCAAGATCGGTCAGACGTTCGGCCGCGATCACACCACGGTGATGTACGCGGACAAGAAGATCCGCAAGGAGATGACCGAACGGCGGAAGGTATACGACCAGGTCCAGGAGCTGACGGCCCGGGTCAAGCAGCGTTCCAAGCGCTGACGCTCCCCCCTGAGGTGATCCCGCCACGTGCGGAAACCGGACTACCCGCACGGCGCCCGCAGGTAGTCCGGCCGCGGAACAGGTAGTGCACTACGCGTGCGCCGCGCCCCCACGATGACGACCATCGTTATAGGTGGGGCGTGCGCCGCAGGGGGTCGCACGCCCCACACCTCTTTCCGCCGGATCCGTGTCACCTGGGCAACTCCGTGTCGTCACAGGAATGACAGCCCTCCACCGAAACGGTCATTCACCCGCCGCGGCGCGTTCGACCGTTCCCGTCGCCTGTCCGCGGACCCGCCGAGCCCGCGACTCGCCGTCTTTTGTGATCTTCATGAAAAGTACTCACACCTGTGGACAAACATGTGGACAACCCCGTGAACCTGTGGATGAATCGGGGTCGAGTCGTGAACAACAAAATCTCATCCACAGCAGACCCCGATCTGTCCACGTTTCGTACCTGGACTGATCCCCACGGCGCCACACCGGCGGACCAGCGGATTACAGGCTTCGTCCACAGAATCCACAGTGCCTATTACTACTGCTGATCTCTACTTGTAATTCGCTCTTTGAAAACAGGTCCTGTGGACCACGGCTGCTCACACCCGACCGAACCGGCCCGCCGACCCCGCTTCCGGCGTGGCTTTCGGCTTTCAACTTCGCCGCGAAGGGCATACGGTGTGCTTCTGCCGTGTCACACTGCTGGCATCCGCAGATGTCCATGCCTACGGAGAGGATCAGCCGAGCGATGGAGCTTGGAAGTATGAAGTTTCGTGTCGCTCGGGAGGATTTCGCGGATTCCGTCGCGTGGGTGGCCCGCAGCCTCCCGTCCAGGCCTCCGGTACCTGTTCTCGGTGGTGTGTTGATCGCAGCCGATGACCAGGGTCTGACGATCTCCGGCTTCGACTACGAGGTTTCCGCGCAGGTACGGATCTCCGCAGAGGTATCCGTTCCAGGAAAATCCCTGGTCTCCGGAAAGCTGCTCGCAGACATCACCCGCTCGCTGCCTGCGAAGCCGGTCGATGTCACCGTCGATGGCACCCGAGTTCTCATTTCCTGTGGCAGCGCCAAGTTCTCGCTACCCACGATGCCGGTCGAGGACTACCCCCAGCTGCCGGAACTGCCACAGCAGACCGGATCGTTGCCGGTCGATGTCTTCTCCGAGGCCATCAGCCAGGTCGCGATCGCCGCGGGCAAGGACGACACCCTGCCCATGCTGACCGGTATCCGGGTCGAGATCGAGGGCACCAACGTGGTGCTCGCGGCGACCGACAGGTTCCGTCTCGCGGTACGGCAGATCGAGTGGACCCCGGCAAACCCCGATACCTCCGCGGCCGTGCTGATCCCGGCGAAAACCCTCTCCGAGTCCGCGAAAACCCTTGGTGGAGTCTCGAGTTCGCCGGTTGAGCTCGCATTTGGCGTGGGTTCCTCGGTCGGATCCGAAGGTCTGCTCGGCATTGTCGGCGAGGGCAGGCGCACCACCACCCGCCTGCTCGACGCCGAGTTCCCGAAGTTCCGCCAGCTGCTGCCGACGGAACACACCGCCATCGCCACGGTCGAGGTGACGCCGCTGGTCGAGGCGATCAAACGTGTGTCCCTCGTCGCCGAGCGTGGTGCCCAGGTCCGGATGCAGTTCTCCGCGGACGGGCTGCTGCTCGCCGCCGGTGGCGATGACGCAGGCCGCGCCGAGGAGGCACTCGAGGCCCAGTTCCTGGGCGAACCCCTCACCATCGCCTTCAACCCCGGATACCTGATCGACGGCCTCGGTTCACTGCACACCGAGCGGGTCTCGTTCGGGTTCACCACCCCCAGCAGGCCCGCCGTGCTGCGACCGGCCCCCGAAGAGGAGCCGGTGCCGGGTGAATCCGGCACGTTCGCTGCGCCCGAAACCGATTACACCTACCTGCTGATGCCCGTCCGCCTGCCCGGCTGATCCGGGAAGGCCGCCGTAGCAGCACCGACCGCGAGTGAAGGGACACCGAACAATGCAGCTGGGACTGGTCGGTCTGGGCAAGATGGGTTTCAACATGCGCGATCGGCTGCGCGCGCGCGGTCACGAGGTGATCGGTTACGACCCGCGTCCCGAGGTGACAGACGTCGAGTCGTTGGCCGCACTGGCCGGCGCGCTGCAGACACCAAGGGTGGTCTGGGTGATGGTCCCCTCCGGCACGGTGACCCGCGAGACCATCACCGCGCTGGCCACCGTCCTCGACGCGGGCGACCTGGTGATCGACGGCGGCAATTCCCGGTTCACCGAAGACAAGATCCATGCCGACCTGCTGGCAGAACACGGCATCGGGTACCTCGATTGTGGTGTGTCCGGTGGCATTTGGGGTTTGGAGAACGGATACGGCCTGATGGTCGGCGGCTCGGACGAGGACGTCGCCCGGGTGATGCCGATCTTCGATGCCCTCCGGCCCGAGGGTGAGCGGGCCGATGGATTCGTCCACGCCGGCCCGGTCGGCGCCGGGCATTACTCGAAGATGATCCACAACGGCATCGAGTACGGCCTGATGCACGCCTATGCCGAGGGCTTCGAACTGCTCGAGGCCGAAGACCTGGTCACCGACGTCCACGGCGTCCTGCGGGCCTGGACCAAGGGCACCGTCGTCCGTTCCTGGTTGCTCGATCTCCTGGTCAAGGCACTGGACGAAGACCCCAATTTTGCCGAAATCTCTGGCTACACAGAGGATTCCGGCGAAGGTCGCTGGACCGTCGAGGAAGCGATCAACCATGCCGTGCCGGCCCCGGTGATCTCCGCGGCGCTCTTCGCCCGGTTCGCCTCGCGGCAGTCGGACTCGCCCGCGATGAAGGCCGTCTCGGCACTGCGCAACCAGTTCGGTGGTCACGCGGTACAGCGGGTGTCGGAATCCGGATAGGTGTTCGTTCGTAAGTTCACGCTCCGGGATTTCCGTTCCTGGGACGCCATCGCGCTGGAACCCGGACCAGGGGTGACCCTGTTCGTCGGGCCGAACGGGCACGGCAAGACCAACCTGCTCGAGGCACTCGGCTACCTGTCCTCGCTGTCCTCGCACCGCGTCTCCACCGATGCTCCGCTCATCCGGTCGGGCGCGACCCAGGCCCAGATCGGTGCGGCGGTCGTCAACGACGGCCGCGAGCTGACGATCGACCTCGAGATCAACGACGGCCGGGCCAACCGCGCGCGGATGAACGGATCGCCGGTGCGCCGGCCGCGCGAGATCCTCGGCGTCCTGCGGAGCGTGCTGTTCGCGCCCGAGGACCTGTCCATGGTGCGGGGCGACCCGGGGGATCGGCGCCGCTATCTCGACGAACTGCTCTGCTCCCGGTTGCCGCGGATGGCCGCGGTCAAGGCGGACTACGAGAAGGTGTTGCGGCAGCGATCCGCCCTGCTCAAGACCGCGGGCGGCGCGCTGCGGCGCGGTACCCGATCGACCGATGGTGCGAGTGCCCTTGCCACCCTTGATGTTTGGGACGGTCACCTCGCGGCGCACGGGGCGGAACTGCTGGCAGGCCGGCTGCGGTTGGTCGCCGAGTTGGGCCCGCACGTCGCGAGCTCCTATCGCGGCATCGCCCCGGAGTCCCGGCCGGCCGCGATCCGGTACCGGAGCAGCCTCGGCGATTCGATGCCGCCCGAGCTCGTCGATCCGGACCACCCCTGGATCAGGGACGACGTCGAGTTGCTCGAGGCGAGCTTTCTCAACGAGCTGGCCGTGTCGAGGCAGCGCGAGATCGATCGGGGGGTGTGCCTGGTCGGACCGCACCGCGACGACCTCGAGCTCCATCTCGGTGATCAGCCGGCCAAGGGCTTCGCCAGCCACGGCGAGTCCTGGTCGTTCGCCCTCTCGCTGCGGCTCGCGGCGTTCGCGTTGTTGCGCGCCGACGGCGCCGATCCGGTGCTGATGCTCGACGATGTCTTCGCCGAGCTCGACCGCACCCGGCGGACCGCGCTTGCCGCGGTGGCTGCGGACGCGGAGCAGGTTCTCATCACCGCGGCCGTCGCAGAGGATGTGCCCGCGGAACTGGATGCGCGACGGTTCGGCATCGAGGCGGTCAGCACCGCGGCCGGGAGAATCTCACGACTCGTGTGAGCCCCCTATCATCGACGGACGAACGGAGGCGAGCGCGGATGACAGACGAGTCGAGCCCGACCGGGGGTCCGGTGCCGGAACCGGGACAGCCCGCGAGCACCGAACCGGTGCCCGAGCTGCGCGGAATCGACCTCGCCCGGCGGGCGCTGGAAGAGGCGCGCGCGGCCGCGAAGGCGAGTGGGAAGTCCGTCGGGCAGGGCAGGTCCTCGCCGAAGCCGCGGCTGCGAGCGGGCACCGGTCGACGGGGCTGGTCGGGCGCGGGACCGGACGGACGGGATCCGCAGCCGTTCGGGGCGTTGACGGGGTTGGTCGCGAAGAACCGGGGCTGGTCGCCGCGAGTGGCCGAGGGCACGGTCCTCGGCCGTTGGCCGCAGGTCGTCGGCGAGGACATCTCGGCGCATGCCGAACCGGTCGCGCTGCGTGAGGGCGTGCTGAGCATTTCCGCCGAGTCGACGGCTTGGGCCACCCAGCTGCGGATGATGCAGTCCCAGATCCTGGCGAAGATCGCCGCTGCGGTCGGTGACGGGATCGTGACGAGCCTGCGGATCACCGGGCCGAGCGCTCCGAGCTGGCGCAAGGGGGATCGGCACATCAAGGGCCGCGGGCCGCGGGACACCTACGGCTGATCGACCCCTAGATGTACGTATAACTCCGTGTTACGGTTACTTTGCCATACAGTGAATGACCCGTGTCACAGGCAGCCCGGGATCGGGTGCCGGAGGAGATTCCGATGTCCATCGAGAGCGTGCACGTCACCGCCGTCGCCGAGCCGGATCACATCCTTTTGCAGGCCCGTGATGTGGAATTCGACTGGTCTGACCTGCCGATGCACTGGATCCCGGGGGATCCGTTCACCACCCATGTCTTCAACGTGTTGCACCTGCTGCTTCCCGCGGGGGAGGACTGGTTCGTCGAGACGTTCAAGGAAGCGCTGCCGCTGATCGAGGACGAGAAGTTGCGGGACGACGTCGCCGGCTTCATCGGCCAGGAGGCCATGCACTCGCAGTCGCACGCGGGCGTCCTCGAGCACCTCAAGAAGCAGGGCCTCGACCCCACCCCCTTCACGTCCCAGATGGAATGGGTGTTCTTCTGGCTGCTCGGACCGCGGCCGTTCACCGCCCGGCGCGAAGAGAACTACCTGATCGAGCGCCTCGCCCTGATCGCGGCGATCGAACACATCACCGCCTTCCTCGGCGACTGGGTGCTCAACGCCAAGGGCCTGGACCGGGCGCACCCGCACCCGACCATGCTCGACCTGCTGCGCTGGCACGGATCGGAGGAGGTCGAGCACCGCAGCGTCGCCTACGACCTGATGCGCTACTTCGACAAGCGCGAATCCCGTCGTCTGCGCACCCAGCTCGTGGCCACCCCGGCGATCGTGTACCTCTGGGTTCGGGGCACCCGGTTCCTGATGGCGAACGATCCCGAGCTCGCCCAGTGGGCGCCGCACCGGCGCAAGCCTCACCTCTCCGATTACCTGGCCGCGGGCAGGCGAGGTGTCCTGCCCGGCCCGAGGGAGCTCGCCGTGCGGATGGGGCGCTACTTCAGCCGCTCGTACCACCCGTCGCAGGAGGGGTCCACCGCGCAGGCCGTCGCCTACCTCGCCTCCTCGCCCGCCGCCCAGGCCGCGGCCAAGTAGCGCCGAGATGACGACGATGAGCGCGGAACGGGCACGCAACATCGAGGGCAGGCCGCGAGACCTGCGCGGACGTGACCGCAACGACCGGGTGATGACGGCCCTCGGCTCGTTCGTGGACAGGTACCTCGGTGTGGTGGCCCGCTTCGACTACAAGCCGGAGCACGCCGGCCACAACCCGGACACCGCGATGACCCTGGTGGTGTCCGACCGGACCATCGTGGCCCAGGACGAGAACGTCGCGGCGCTGACCTTCGCCGCACCGGACGGCACCGAGCTGCCGGCGTGGCAGCCCGGCTGCCACCTGGATTTCCACCTGCCGTCGGGGCGTCGCAGGCAGTACTCGCTCTGCGGGGACCCGGCGGACCGGACCCACTACCGCATCGCAGTGCGCTCCATTCCGGACGGAGGTGGCGGCTCGATCGAGATGCACGGACTGCAGCCGGGGACCACGGTGACCGTCCGCGGCCCCCGCAACGGGTTCCCGTTCGTCGGTGAGGGGAAGGCGCTGTTCATCGCGGGCGGCATCGGCATCACGCCGATCCTGGCCATGGTGCGGGCCGCCCGCGAGATCGGGATGGACTGGCAGTTCGTCTACTCCGGCCGTTCGCGGGAGTCGATGCCCTTCCTGGATGAGATCGAATCATGGGATCCGACAAGGGTTTTCGTACGACCGGATGACGAGTACGGGATCCCGACAGAAGAGGATCTGCTGGGTCGCGCGGTCGCGGGAGGGGCCGTCTACTGTTGCGGCCCGACCCCCATGCTCGAGACCGTGCGCAGGGCGTTCATGGACAGCGCTGCGACCTCGCTGCACTTCGAGAGGTTCGGTGCGCCACCGGTTTTGGACGGATCCGAGTTCGAGGTCCAGCTCGCGAGGACGGGCGAGGTACTCACCGTGCCGGCCGACGAATCCGCCCTGTCGGTGATCAAGGAGCGGCTGCCCGGCGTCGGGTACTCGTGCCAGCAGGGATTCTGCGGCACCTGCAAGGTCCGGGTCATCTCGGGCGAACCGGACCATCGCGAGACCCGTCTGACCGACGAGGAGCGCGAGGATTCGATGCTGATCTGCGTGTCCCGATCGACCGGGTCCGAGCGCCTGGTCCTCGATCTCTGACGGTAAGGACTACCCAATGACCAACAGTGCCAATGATTCTCACTCGATCAGGCCGGCGGTTGCCCGCACCGTCCGCAGCGGTTCGGTCGAGCTGGCGGTATTCGAGCAGGGCAATCCGGCCGGACCGACGCTTGTGCTGGTGCACGGCTGGCCGGACACCCACCAACTCTGGGAGCACGTGGTGCCGCAGCTGACGGACCGGTTCCGGGTGGTCAGCTACGACACCCGCGGCTCGGGCCGGTCCACGGTGCCGACCGCGGTCGCGGACTACCGGCTGGAATTCCTGGCACAGGACCTGTTCGCGGTGCTCGATGCCGTCAGCCCCGATCGGCCCGTGCACCTGCTGGCCCATGACTGGGGATCGGTGGAGAGCTGGCAGGCGGTGTGCGAGCCGGGCGCCGAGCGCCGGATCGCGTCGTACACCTCCGTCTCGGGGCCCAACCTCGACCACCTGGGGACCTGGCTGCGTGCCGGGTTCACCAACCCGACCCCGCGAGGGGTCTACAAGCGCCTGACCCAGGCCGTCGCCTCGGCCTACACGGTGTTGTTCCAGACGCCGGGGCTCGGACCGCTGCCGTTCCGTCTCGGCATGTGGCGGATCTGGCCGGCCTTCCTGCGGTTCTTCGATGGCCTGGACCCGGCGCTCGTGCACCCCGCTCCGACCCTGCGCTCGGACATGATCACCGGACTCAAGCGGTACCGGGCCAACATCCGGCCCAAGCTGCGACACCCGGCGGAGCGGCGCACCGCCGTTCCGGTCCAGCTGATCCTGAGCACGCGCGACCGCGCGGTGCGTCCCGTCGGCTACGAGGACATCGATCGGTGGGTGCCGGACCTGCGGCGCCGCGAGATCCCGGCCGGTCACTGGTCCCCGATCTCCCACGCGGCCGACCTCGCCCGGCTGAGCGTGGAGTTCATCGACGCTGTCAGCGACCGGGACAGCGAGGACGGTACCGCCGCCAACTCCTGATCGCGCCACCCAGCTTCCGACCTACCGGAGAGGTCGAAAATGCGCCCACGGGGACGTCAGGGGTGTCATTGGCGGCCCCGACCACGCACGTGACAGTAAGATGGGCCGGGAACCCCGCGGCCGACGCTCGACAGGCCGCGACCGCCTTGGAGACGAGAAGGAGTGCAACCCGCCCGTGGCTGCCCAGAAATCAGACAAGAGCACTCCCAACCAGGACTACGGCGCCTCCTCCATCACCGTTCTCGAGGGGCTCGAGGCGGTGCGCAAGCGCCCAGGCATGTACATCGGTTCCACCGGTGAGCGGGGCCTGCACCACCTGATCTGGGAGGTCGTCGACAACTCGGTCGACGAGGCGATGGCGGGCTACGCCACCTCCGTCGGGGTCACGCTCCTGGCGGACGGCGGCATCCAGGTCGTCGACGACGGCCGTGGCATCCCGGTCGCCATGCACGCCTCCGGTGTCCCCACCGTCGAGGTCGTCATGACCCAGCTGCACGCCGGCGGCAAGTTCGACTCCGACTCGTACGCGGTCTCCGGCGGCCTGCACGGCGTCGGTATCTCGGTGGTGAACGCGCTGTCGACCAAGGTCGAGCTCACCATCGCGCGCGACGGTCACGAGTGGTCGCAGACCTACTCGATGGCGGTGCCAGGCGAGCTGGTCCAGGGTGAGGCCACCTCGCGGACCGGCACCACCACCCGGTTCTGGGCGGATCCGGACATCTTCGAGACCACCACCTACAGTGCGGAGACCGTCGCCCGACGGCTCCAGGAGATGGCCTTCCTCAACAAGGGCCTGACCATCACCCTCACCGACGAGCGGATCACCGACGAGGAGGTCGCCGCCGAGGTCGAGTACGAGACGGGCGAGACCAAGACGCCCGAGGTGCAGTCGGTGCGTACCCGCACCTACCACTACCCCGGCGGTCTCGAGGACTACGTGCGGCACATCAACCGCACCAAGCAGTCGATCCACAACTCGGTGGTCGGGTTCACCGCGAAGGGCACAGGGCACGAGCTCGAGGTCGCGATGCAGTGGAACTCCGGCTATTCGGAGTCCGTGCACACCTTCGCCAACACCATCAACACCCATGAGGGCGGCACTCACGAAGAGGGTTTCCGCGCCGCGCTGACCGCGACGGTGAACAAGTACGCCAAGGAGAAGAAGCTCGTCAAGGAGAAGGACCAGGCGCTCTCCGGCGACGACATCCGCGAGGGTCTGGCGGCGATCATCTCGGTGAAGGTCAGCGAGCCGCAGTTCGAGGGGCAGACCAAGACCAAGCTCGGCAACACCGAGGTCAAGTCGTTCGTGCAGAAGGCGTGCAATGAGCACCTCTCGCACTGGCTCGAGTCCAACCCTGCGGACGCCAAGACGATCGTGAACAAGGCCGTCTCCTCGTCGCAGGCCCGGTTGGCGGCCCGCAAGGCCCGCGAGCTGGTTCGCCGCAAGAGTGCGACCGACCTCGGCGGTCTGCCCGGCAAGCTGGCCGACTGCCGGTCCAATGACCCGAGCAAGTCCGAGATCTACATCGTGGAGGGCGACTCCGCAGGCGGCTCGGCCAAGTCCGGCCGCGACTCGATGTACCAGGCGATCCTCCCGCTGCGCGGCAAGATCATCAACGTCGAGAAGGCCCGTATCGACCGCGTCCTCAAGAACAACGAGGTCCAGTCGATCATCACGGCGTTCGGCACCGGCATCCACGACGAGTTCGACATCGCGAAGCTGCGGTACCACAAGATCGTGCTGATGGCCGACGCCGACGTCGACGGCCAGCACATCTCGACGCTGCTGATGACGCTGCTGTTCCGCTTCATGCGGCCGCTCATCGAGCACGGCCACGTCTACCTCGCGCAGCCGCCGCTGTACAAGCTGAAGTGGCAGCGGTCCGAGCCGGAATTCGCGTACTCCGACCGTGAGCGCGACGGCCTGCTCGAGGCCGGCATGCAGTCGGGCAAGAAGATCAACAAGGACGACGGCATCCAGCGCTACAAGGGCCTCGGCGAGATGAACGCCAAGGAACTGTGGGAGACCACGATGGACCCGAGCGTCCGGGTGCTCCGTCTCGTGACGCTCGACGACGCAGCCGCCGCCGACGAGTTGTTCAGCGTCCTGATGGGCGAGGACGTCGAGGCCCGGCGCAGCTTCATCACCCGAAATGCGAAGGATGTCCGCTTCCTCGACGTCTGATTTCATCCCATCGGCCGGGTCATGCATAGTGATGTGAGTCACAACGCATGACCCGGCTGATTTGGTTGTGGTGCCAGTGGTGTCAGTGATGCCGGTTACGCCGCAATTTTCTCGGCTTCAACTACCTGTATAACGAAACGATAACTTCTTGGGAACATTCAAATGTCGACGTGTAACGCTTGGGCATCTACACTTCTGTACCGCCTAGGCGTCTGTCTCGACTCGTACCCCGGCGAACTCGCTTTCCGCGATCGGGCGTACGGCACGAATGCAGGCCGTCGTGCCGGACCTGGGAGGAAAGTGAGTTTGCAACATGAACACTGAGACGCCGCCGCCGAACAGGCTGTGGAACCTCGAGGGATGGCGCCTGCGCTGGAAGGTCACCGCGGTCGTCGCGATCCCGGTCACCGTCGCCATGGTGCTCGGTGCCCTCCGAGTACAGGAAGAGCTCAGCGCCGCCGCCCACTTCAGCGAGGCGGCGGACCAGACCTCCATCGTCGCGCCGCTGCTGGCCATGGACACCGCATTCGGTCTGTACGTCGGCGGTGCCATTTCGCGCACGGGATCCCCGTCCGACGCCGAACAGGTCACCGAGATGATGGCCGCGATGCGCGAGACGGCGGCGAACCCCGACCTGGACCCCGCCGTGGTGGCCAACGTGGAACGGTTGATCGACGAGACCGAGGCGCTCCGTGGGCAGATCGCGAACATGGGCGTCGAGGAGGTCGCGGCCCGCACTGTCGCGATCCAGGACGACGCGGCCAAGACCGTCTCGGATGTCATCTCCCCCATCGGTGACGACACGATCCTCAAAGAGGGGAACCGGCTCGTCGACGCCTGGGCCGCGCAGCGCCGCCTCTTCGGACAGACGATGGCGATCCTCGCGCTCGTCGAGAACCCGAAGGCCCCCAATACCGCGCTGATCTCGGCCAACGGTTCCGAGTTGGCCCTCATCGACGTCCTGGCCCGGTACTTTCCAGAGGACGACCCGACCCTGACCACGCTGCGTCAGGCGGTCAAGGACCGCACCGACATGGTGTCCGCCGCGCCCTCCGGTCAGCCGCCCCTGTTCGAGCTGCGCGATTCGATGATCGCCAGCCAGCAGATCTACACCAACCTGATCAAGAACTCGACGAGCTCGATCACCAACAAGGTCGCCGCGAAGGCGAGCGAGACCCGTTCCGCGGCGATGCGCGACGCCGCCGTGGTGCTCGCAACGCTGCTCGCGACGATCGCGCTCGGCCTGTTGGTTGCCCGATCGTTGATCCGCCCGATCCGCCGACTCCGGCGCGGGGCGCTCCAGGTGGCGAACGAGGACCTTCCGAAGGCGATCGAGCAGATCAAGGTCGGCGACGTCACGGCGGTGACCGAATTCGAACCGATTCCGGTGCACACCAACGAGGAGATCGGACAGCTCGCGCGTGCCGTCGACGACATGCACGGTCAGGCGCTCAAGCTCGCCGGCGAGCAGGCACACCTGCGCCTGCAGATCGGCGACATGTTCGAGACCCTCGCCCGACGCAGCAAGTCGCTCGTCGACCAGCAGCTCGGACTGATCGAGAACCTGGAGTTCGAGGAGAAGGACCCCAAGCGGTTGGAGAGCCTGTTCCGGCTCGATCACCTCGCCGCCCGCATGCGCAGGAACGGCGAGAACCTGCTGATCCTCTCGGGCACCAGGACCCGTCGCGGCCATTCCGCTCCGGTTCAGGTCGGTGACGTCGTGCGCGCCGCGATGTCCGAGGTCGAGGACTACCAGCGGGTCGAGGTGAAGGCCACGCCGCAGGGCGCGATCAGCGGCACCGTCGCCATCGACGTCGTGCACCTGCTCGCCGAGCTGCTGGACAACTCGCTGCGGGCGTCCCCGCCGGACAGCAAGGTGACCTTCAACTTCGCGCGTGCCGTCGACGGCGGGCTCCTGCTCGAGATCACCGACCGCGGAATCGGCATCCCCGCGGCGGAGATGGCGGCCATCAACGACCGCCTCGCCTCGGGTGGCGAGGTGAGCCCCGAGACGGCCCGCCACATGGGTCTGTTCGTGGCCAGCCGGCTCGCGGACCACCACGGCCTGACGGTGCGGATGCGACCGACCTTCGACACCGCCCGCAATCAGGGCGTGACGGTCAGTGTGCACGTCCCGCACAGCGCACTCGTCTCGCCGATGTCGATGGGGATGACGGGTCCACAGAGCGTGGTCGATTCCGACGGTTACCCCGTCACCGGGGAGCAGCCCGCCGTTGCGGAACCTGCCGTCCCTGTCACCGTCACCGTGGGTCCGGGACCGCTGACCACTGGTCCGATCGGGCTGCCGCAGCGCACTCCGGCCGAGCCGAGCGGGCTGCCGCAGCGCACTCCGGCCGAGCCGAGCGGTCTGCCCCAGCGCACTCCGGCCGAGCCGAACGGACTGCCGCGGCGTACCCCGGCGATGCTGGGGGTTCTGGCGCAGCGCGCCTCGGCCGCACAGGAGGATCTGGCTCAGAGCAGCCCGTCCGCACCGAGTACATCCGCTACATCCGCACCGAGCCCGTCGCCGCAGCCGAGCCCGCTGGCCCCGACCGCCGGTCTGCCGCAGCGCACCCCCGGCGCGAGCGGTCTGCCGCAGCGCACCCCCGGCGCGACGACCGGTCTGCCCCAGCTCAATCCGGAGGTGAGCGCTCCGGCCCCGGCAGCCGCGCCCACCCCGGTCGTCGAATCGGCGCCGGCCGCACCGGCCACGATGGCGGAGGGGATGGAGCCCGCGGGCACCACGCAGCACCGCTACCGCGTCAACTCGCAGAAGACCGCGTCGTTCTTCCAGCCGCGCGCGAATGTCGAGCCGTTGCGCCCGATCCTGCACCCGCAGGAGACGACGCCGATCTTCAGTGGCATGGTCTCGACCGGCATCGTCTCGGACTGGTTGGCGACGCCGACGCCGGGGGAGGGGAGCAAGAACTGGACCTCGGCCGCGGACGAGGGCTGGAACGCCGCACAGCGCGCCAGCGCCCCTCGCGTGGAGGCTCACACCGAGTCCGGACTCCCGCAGCGGCAGCCGGGACACCAGTTGGTTCCGGGTGGAGTCAACGGGGCTGACAAGATCACTGCCAAGCTGCGCGACCCGGACGCCATCCGCGAGAAGCTCAGCCGCCACCAAAAGGGCATCCGCGACGGTCGTGCCGCCAGCCATGCCGAACGCAACAGCATCTAAGGAGACAGATGAACATGGATCAGGGATCCGCGCTCAACATGGATCAGGGATCCGCGGGCGGCTACTCGCTCGATTGGTTGGTTTCGAACTTCGCGCGTGAGGTGCCGGGCGTCTCGCACGCGGTGCTGGTGTCGGCGGACGGCCTGCTCATGGCCGGCAGTGCGCACCTGCCGCTGGACCGCGCCGAGCAGCTCGCGGCGGTCACGTCGGGGCTGGCGAGCCTGTCGGCCGGGGTCTCCCGGCTGTTCGAGGGCGGCGGCGTCCTCCAGTCCGTCGTCGAGATGCAGCACGGGTACCTGCTGCTGATGAGCGTCGGTGACGGCTCACACCTCGCCACGCTGACCTCGTCGGGTTGCGACATCGGCCAGGTCGGTTACGAGATGGCACTCCTGGTCGATCGCGTCGGCGCCTCGGTGCAGGCGACGCCGCGAGCCGGTATCGGGACCTGATTCCGAGGTGGCCATGGACGAGCAGCACAACGCAGAGACGGGGACCGGGCCCAGCCTGGTCCGGCCGTACTCCCTCACATCAGGGCGCACGAAACCCGCGGTGGAGCTGGCGCTGGAGGCGCTGATCCAGGTTCTGCCCGATCCGGAGAACCGGAACTGGGAGCTGGGCGACATCGAGGCGACCATCGTGGTGTTGTGCGCGCAATCGCCCTCCCTCGCGGAGATCGCCGCCCGGGTTGGCGTCCCCATCGGGGTCGCGCGAGTGCTGGTGGCGGACCTCGTCGAGGCCGGCCACCTGCGAATCCTGGCCACTCTGCAAGAAGACGCGAGCGACAGCGAGCGTCGGGAACTCATCGAAAGGGTCCTCGGTGGACTTCGCCAAATCTAGCGCCCAGCAGAATCGGGTCACCTCGACAAAGATCGTGATCGCCGGCGGATTCGGCGTGGGCAAGACAACCCTGGTCGGGGCCGTCTCCGAGATCGTGCCGCTCCGGACCGAGGCGCTGGTGACGAACGCCTCCGACGGCGTCGACAACCTCACCGGGGTCCCGCAGAAGGCCACCACGACCGTCGCGATGGACTTCGGCCGCATCAGCCTGGCCGACGACCTGGTCCTGTACCTGTTCGGGACGCCGGGACAGCACCGATTCTGGTTCATGTGGGACGACCTGATCCGCGGCGCCATCGGCGCGATCGTGCTGATCGACACCCGCAGGCTCGACGAGAGCTTCGCCGCCGTCGATTTCTTCGAGGCCCGCAAGCTGCCGTTCCTGGTGGCGGTCAACGAGTTCGACGATGCGCCGCGCTACCCGCTCGAGGACATCCGGCAGGCTCTCGCGGTGTCGGCCGACGTGCCGATCATGTCCATCGACGCCCGCGATCGGGAGTCGGCCAAGGGCGGATTGGTCGCGATCACCGAGTACGCCCTGCGTCGGCTCGGTCAGCCGGTCGGGTAACACTCTTCACGCCAGTTTCGGTGCCGCGATGCGCGGCGCCAACCCCGGCCTCCCGTCCTCGACGGGGGGCCGGGTCCGACTTCGGTGACCCGGCGATCGGCCGATCGACCTGCGGACTCGAGTGCCGTCGCGGTGTGTTCGCCGTGGTAACTGCCGACAATCCGCGAGTGATGCCGGGTCTAGCTGACCTGCACCTATAGACTCGGGTGGTTGCGCGACATCCTGCGAGGCGGCCAGTCCGCGAGGAGACGCGAAGCCGAGTAGAAGAGGAGCTCATGACCGACACCACGTTGCCGCCTGAGGGGACGGGGCACGACCGCATCGAGCCCGTCGACATTCAGCAAGAGATGCAGAGCAGCTACATCGACTACGCGATGAGCGTGATCGTGGGCCGTGCTCTGCCGGACGTGCGCGACGGCCTCAAGCCCGTGCACCGCCGCGTGCTCTATGCGATGTACGACAACGGGTACCGCCCGGACCGCGGCTACGTGAAATCCGCGCGACCGGTCGCCGACACGATGGGTAACTACCACCCGCACGGCGACACCTCGATCTACGACACCCTGGTCCGTATGGCCCAGCCGTGGTCGCTGCGTTACCCGCTCGTCGACGGCCAGGGCAACTTCGGCTCCCGCGGCAACGACGGCGCGGCCGCGATGCGCTACACCGAGTGCAGGCTCACGCCGCTCGCGATGGAGATGCTCCGCGAAATCGACCACGACACCGTCGATTTCGCGCCGAACTACGACGGCAAGACGCAAGAGCCGACGGTTCTCCCCAGCCGTATCCCCAACCTGTTGATCAATGGTTCCGGCGGCATCGCCGTCGGCATGGCCACCAACATCCCGCCGCACAACCTGCGCGAGGTCGCGGAGGCCATCTACTGGGCGCTCGAGAACTACGAGGCCGACGAGGAAGCCACCCTGGCGGCGGTGATGGAGCGGATCAAGGGACCTGACTTCCCGACCGCGGGCCTGATCGTCGGCGGCCAGGGCATCAGCGACGCGTACCACACCGGCCGCGGCTCGGTCCGGATGCGCGGCGTGGTGGAGATCGAGGAGGACGCCAAGGGGCGCACCACGATCGTGATCACCGAGCTGCCCTACCAGGTGAACCCGGACAACCTGATCACCTCGATCGCCGAGCAGGTGCGGGACGCGAAGATCGCAGGCATCTCCGACATCCACGACGAGTCCTCGGACCGCGTCGGCATGCGGATCGTCGTCACCGTCAAGCGTGACGCGGTGGCGAAGGTGGTGCTGAACAACCTCTACAAGCACACCCAGCTGCAGACCAGCTTCGGCTGCAACATGCTCTCCATCGTCGACGGGGTGCCGCGCACCCTGCGGCTGGATCAGATGATCCGTCTGTACACCACGCACCAGCTCGAAGTGATCGTCCGGCGCACCAAGTACCTGCTGCGCAAGGCCGAGGAGCGGGCCCACATCCTGCGCGGCCTGGTCAAGGCGCTCGATGCGCTCGACGAGGTCATCGCGCTCATCCGGGCTTCGCAGACCGTCGACATCGCCAGGGCCGGGCTGATCGAGCTGCTCACCGTCGACGACATCCAGGCCGATGCCATCCTCGCGATGCAGCTGCGCCGCCTCGCGGCCCTGGAGCGTCAGAAGATCATCGACGAACTCGCCGAGATCGAGCGCGAGATCGCGGACTACCAGGACATCCTGGCCAAGCCGGAGCGTCAGCGCGCGATCGTGCGCGACGAGCTCAAGGAGATCGTCGACAAGTACGGCGACGACCGGCGGACCCGCATCATCGCGGCCGACGGCGACGTCAACGACGAGGACCTGATCGCCCGCGAGGACGTGGTGGTCACCATCACCGAGACCGGGTACGCCAAGCGCACCAAGACCGATCTCTACCGGTCGCAGAAGCGCGGCGGCAAGGGCGTCCAGGGCGCCGGGCTCAAGCAGGACGACATCGTCAAGCACTTCTTCGTCAGCTCGACCCACGACTGGATCCTGTTCTTCACCACGAAGGGCCGGGTGTACCGGGCGAAGGCCTACGAGCTCCCCGAGGCCAGCCGCACCGCACGCGGCCAGCACGTCGCGAACCTGCTGGCCTTCCAGCCGGACGAGCGGATCGCCCAGATCATCCAGATCAAGACCTACGAGGACGCCCCGTACCTGGTGCTCGCCACCCGCAACGGCCTGGTCAAGAAGTCGAAGCTGACCGACTTCGATTCCAACCGCAGCGGCGGCATCGTCGCGGTGAACCTGCGCGGCGAGGACGAGCTGGTCGGCGCGGTGCTCGCCTCCTCGGAGGACGATCTGCTGCTGGTGTCGGCGCAGGGTCAGTCGATCCGCTTCTCCGCCACCGACGAGGCGCTGCGGCCGATGGGCCGCGCCACCTCCGGCGTGCAGGGCATGCGCTTCAACGGCGACGACGAACTGCTCTCGCTGAACGTCGTGCGTGACGGCACCTACCTCCTGGTCGCGACCTCGGGTGGGTACTCGAAGCGCACCGCGATGGAGGACTACCCGGTCCAGGGCCGCGGCGGCAAGGGCGTGCTGACGATTCAGTACGACAAGCGTCGTGGCACCCTGGTCGGAGCGCTCATCGTCGACGACGACGACGAGCTCTACGCCATCACCTCCGGCGGGGGAGTGATCCGCACCGCGGCCAAGCAGGTGCGGAAGGCCGGCCGACAGACCAAGGGCGTGCGGTTGATGAATCTCGGGGACGGTGACACCCTGCTCGCGATCGCGCGCAACGCCGATGAACCCGATGAGTCCGACACCGCCGCGAGTGACGGATCGAAGGAGTCTTAGTGAGCACTCCCAACCAGCCCGGCAGCGACCGGCAGGGGTCACCTGCCGGTCCGGGCGCTCAGCCGCAGGCAGGTAAGCCGGAGGGGACGAACGGGACTCCGTCACCGGCGCCCTCGACCCCGGCGCCTGCCAAGCCCGACGCGCAGGCGCCCGCCAAGACCGACGCTCCGGCGGCGGCGACGTCGGCACCAGGACAGCCTGCCGCCCCCGCGCAGCAGGCCCCCGCCACGGCTCCCGGCCAGGACCGTCCGGCCCCGCCCGCACAGGGCACGGGCCAGACACCGCCGCGCCCGCAGGGGCAGGCGCCGCAGGGGCAGCAGCCGACCGGACCGTCCCGTCCGGCGCAGGCTCCGCCGTCCGGCACGACACCGGCGACGCCCGCGCAGGGATCGCGGCCCGCAGGTGCTCCGCCGCAGGGCGGCGCCGCACCGGCCGCCCCGCAGGGTGGCCGGCCGACCCAGGCTCCGACCCAGGCGCCCGGCCAGCGTCCGCAGCAGAACGGCGGCCAGGCCAACGGCGCGGGCACGCGTCCGGGTGCTCCGGCCGGCGCGCCGGGTACGCGTCCGGCGTCGCCCACCGGCGGCGCCGCAACGCGTCCGGGTGCCCCCGCGGGTGCACCGGGTACGCGTCCGGCATCGCCCACGAGCGGTTCGGGTGCGCGCCCCGCGACGCCCGCGGGTGGTCCGGCGACGCGTCCGGGTGCTCCGGCGGGCGCACCCGCCACGCGTCCGGTCTCGACCCCGAGCGGCCAGGGCACTAGTCCCGGTGCTCCTGCGGCCGGTAAGCCCGCGGCGGGAGCTCCGTCGGGTGCCGACGCGGCGAAGACGGCCCGCAAGGAGGCCGCCAAGGCCAAGTCGGCGGTGATCGACGGCCCCACCCGGCACATCGACCGCTCCGATCTGGCGAAGGACCTGCCGGACCTGTCCGCGGTCAAGCATCCGCTGCCCGGCGACGCCCCCGCGGCGGCAGCAGGCGCGGGCCCCAAGGCGGGTGCGCAGCCCGCGCTCGTTGCGGTGCCGATCGATGCGGTCGCGGGCGACCCGTTGCGCGCGACCATCCAGGTGCGCAAGGTCGACCCCTGGTCGACGCTCAAGGTGTCCCTGGTGATCTCGGTGGCGCTGTTCTTCGTGTGGATGTTCGCCGTCGGATTCCTGTACGTCGTGCTCGACGGCATGGGTGTCTGGGATCGCCTGAACAACGCCTTCACCGACATCGTCTCGGAGACGGGCGACGAGGGCCTTGTCAGCGCGGGACAGGTGTTCGGCTACGCCGCGCTGATCGGTGCCATCAACGTGGTGCTCTTCACCGCCCTCGCGACGATCGGATCGTTCATCTACAACCTCTGCACGGACCTTGTCGGTGGGGTCGAAGTGACCCTCGCCGACCGCGACTGACCACGGGTTTCGGTTCCCCGCCGGGCCGGTTTTGGTCGCGGCCGGTCGGTGGGGTAATCTCATGCCTCGGTTCAGGGAGACAAGTTCGATGCGTCTCCCGGACCGAGGTTAAGGGCCTATAGCTCAGGCGGTTAGAGCGCTTCCCTGATAAGGAAGAGGTCGGAGGTTCAAGTCCTCCTAGGCCCACTCCCCGTGCCGACGAAGGGTTCGAGCATGAAGGTACTGCTTCTCGCGGCAGCCGTTGTGACCGTTCTCTTCGGGCTGACGAAGCTGCGGTCGCAGCGCCGCAGCCAGGATGTATGGCACGAGGTCACCAGCCGCTAGCGCGGACGGGGCCTTAGCTCAGTTGGTAGAGCGCTGCCTTTGCAAGGCAGATGTCAGGAGTTCGAATCTCCTAGGCTCCACAGCAGCAACACAATCGGACACAGCGTCACATCAACACCCCTCACTCTCCGGTGGGGGGTGTTTTTTGCTGACAGGGGCGAAGGTCACGAGCGGATCGCATGCCGGGGCAAGTTCATCGAATTGTGTTCGAGATCACATGCGCTCGACTACTGTTCGGCTGGGGGAAATCGCAACCGAACCCGGGAGCCGACATGAAACTCAGGAAGATTGTCGCCACTGCACTGTTCGTGACGGCCGCGATGGGCGCCGGGGCGGTCACCGCGCACGCCGACCCAGCCGCGCTGGTCGGTGCTCAGATGCAAGGCAGGGATCAGGGCGTCGGATACACCACGGGACTCACGCCGGGCGGGAACTCGGTCGTCACGTTGCTCGACGCGGGCGTGTTCCGGGTCTCCGGCGACGGGACCGGGGTCAGCGTGCTCCGGGGCGACGGATCGTCCATCGGCACGATTCCCCTCGCGTACCGGGTGAACGGTGAGACGCACGCGATCGCGCCCGCGATCGGTGACGGCGGCCGGAGCCTGACATTGACGCCGACACTGCTTCCCTCGGCCGTCCAACCGGTCGCCTGGGACAACCCCGCGGACCAACAGCGCCTGATGGGGGAGATCCAGAAGGCTCAGATGGGCGGGATCGTCGGGCAGACCGTCGGCGGGATCATCGGGCTCCTCGTCGGCTGCGTGGTGGGCGTGCTCGCCGGCTGCTTCCCCGGATCGCTCATCGGCTCGCTCATCGGCGGTGTGATCGGGCTGGACATGGTCGGCGGGGAACCGTTGCGGGCGGCGTTCTTCAACTTCGTCGGGCCGCTTCCGACCCTGCCGGGGATGCCGGCACCCGCGGCGCCCTGATTTGCGCCCGCACAGCAACACACGACAAACACACAGCCCGCGATCAGCTCCTGGTCGCGGGCTGTGCGCTGTGCATCGCCGAGTGTGCAGGTGTCGGCGTAAATGCCGAGAGGGGCGGACGGTAGCTGCACACTCGGCGACCGGTGCCGTGCCTGTGCAATTGTGAACAAACCTGTGCAGCAATTGGTTTCGGTGCCGCGCGGTCGCATGTCCGAGAGCCCGAATCGGCCCGACCGTCGCGCGAAAAGTATGTGTTACCGTGCGTACGGCTTCGTGTTCGGAGTCAACGAACACGGGGCGGAGTCGACGGTGGACAAGAGTGTGCGCGCAATCGGGTGGCGGGGTGCGGTCGTGGCGGCCGCCCTGTCGGTGGTCGTGGCCGCGATCGCGGCGCCCGCCGCCGCCGCGGCGCCCGCGGACTTCTACACGCCGCCTGCCGATCTGACGGCGAGCGCACCCGGCGACCTGATCCGCAGCGAGCCGTCCGAACTCGCGCTCCGGGTGCCGGGAACAGACGGAGCGTTCCCCGCCGACGGACGGCGCATCATGTACCGCAGCACCGACGCGAACGGCGCGGCCAACGCGGTCACCGGCACCTACCTCGAGCCGCAGCGGCAGTGGGAGGGCCCCGGACCCCGGCCCCTGGTCAGCCTCGCGGTCGGCACCCACGGCCAGGGCGACCAGTGCGCCCCCTCCAAGCTGCTGAACCAGCTCCTGACCTACCAGGCACCGATCGGCCTGATGACCGAGTACGAGGTGCTCGGCATCAACGGGCTGCTGCTGCAGGGGATCGCCGTCGTCGTCACCGACTACGACGGCCTGGGCACGCCGGGCATGCACACCTACGTCAACCGCGCGGCCGAGGCGCACGCGGTGCTGGACGCGGCCCGTGCCGCCAAGAACCTGCCCGGCACCTCGATCACCCCGGCAGGCCCGGTCGGATTCTGGGGGTACTCGCAGGGTGGCGGCGCCGCGGCGGCCGCGTCCGAGCTCGCCGCCGACTACGCGCCGGAACTGCAGGTGAAGGGCACCTACGCCGGGGCGCCCCCCGCGGACCTCGCCGCGACCCTGGCGCAGATCGACGGTTCCTTCCTCACCGGCGCGATCGGCTACGCGATCAACGGTCTGGCCCAGGCCTACCCCGAGTCCCGGCCGCTCATCGAGGCGGAGCTCAACGAGAAGGGCAAGGCGATGCTGGCGGAGACGCGGAACTACTGCGTCATCGAGACCGGTGCGCGCTTCGCCTTCCAGAAGACCAACGAGTACACCCGCAGCGGCGAATCGCTCTCCGTGGTGCTCGACCGGCTGCCGTTGGCGAAGGAACTGCTGGAGCGACAGCGGATCGGCACGAGGACGCCGACCGGGCCGGTGCTGATCCAGTCCGGCAACCACGACGACGTGGTGCCCTTCGGCCAGGCCGAACAGCTGGCCGGGGCCTGGTGCGGTCGCGGCGCGACGGTGCAGTTCACCGAGAACCCGCTCCCGAGCGTCCTGCCTGGCTCCGTGATCAACCACGCTGCGCCGCTTGTCCTCGGACTGCCCGAGGCACTGACCTACATGGTCGACCGGTTCCACGATCGACCGGCACCGAGCACCTGTTCATCCTGACGCCTCCTGGCCCTCCGGTAGCAGGGGCCACCGATACCGTGGGGTGATGTGCTGCCGTCGGCGAGCCGCGATGCTCGTGGCATGACGACCCACGCAGCCCCGCCCCGCAGGTGGGCGCCGACGACGGTGTACGTGCTGGTGGCGTTTCTCGCGGGCGGCGTCCTCGTGGCGCTCCAGGCAGTGACCGGCCCCGACCCGGACCTGCTCGAACTGGTGCAGTTCGCACCCGCGATCGCGGTGGCGGCGGTCCTGCTGGTGTGGCGGGGCAGATGGCGGCCGCCGCTCGCGGTGAGCCTGTGGCGGCCCGACCCGGCCATCCTCGCGGCCGCGAGCGGCTCGGTTGTGATCATCCTGGCGCTGCCGGCGGCGGTGCTCGTGTCCCTCGGCGCAGGCCCCGATTTCTCGGCCGTCCGCGCCGGCGCGGCGCCGCTGGGCCTGCTGGTCCTTGCGCAGTGCGTCGGGGCATACGGGGAGGAACTCGGCTGGCGGGGGTTCCTGCAGCCCTACCTGCGCACGAGGCACTCCATGCTGATCACCGGCGTGCTCGTCGGGACCGTCTGGGGGGTGTGGCACGTGCAGGTGTTCGCGGCGGGCGCCGCCTATGCGGCGGCCTTCCTGTCGGCGACGATCGCGATGTCCGTCCTGCTCGCGGTGCTCCTCGACAACGGGCGTCAGGGCAGCCTGTTGATCGCCACCGTGTTCCACGCGGCCGTCAATCTCGGCCTGCTGGCGTTCGGCGACGCCGGCGGCCGTGAGCCCATGCTGTGGTCGTCGATGGCCGTCGCCGCGGCGGGCTGTGCCGCGGCGACAGCGGCGCTCAGGAGTTCTCGAAATCCTGCAGGCTCGGCGGAGCGGGGGCGACAGGCGGCACCTCGCGCCGACGCTCCTTGAGGTACACGGCGCCCGCCGCCACGGCGGCACCGAGACCGACGACGAGCAGCGCACGCCTGCCGCGCCTGCGGCCGCGACCCTTGACCTGCTCGGCGGCCACGGCCGCCACGGCCTGCTCGTCCACCAGCGCGAGGGCGGGGACGGCCTTCGGCCGGGACGACAGTGCCTTCCTGGCCAGGGTGTAGCCCTGACGGCCGAGATAGAGGCTCAACGCTCCGGTGCCCTTGGCCACCACTCCGGTGCCCTTCGCGACACCTCCCGTTCCCCTGGCGAACCCGAGCGCCGCGAGCTGCGCGAGCCTCAATGCGCTACTGAGCGTGGTGGATTCGGGGGCGGGGGGTACCACCTCGAGGGTGGGCGCCTGCTCGGCCGGGGCGGGGACAGAAACCGGGGTGGACTTCGTCGCGCGAGTCATCTGTCCACTGTCGCACATGTTCCGTACGGCGGAATGGCACCATGGTGGAGTGACCTCACCGAATCAGACCGCAACCGCAACGCTGCACACCAACCGCGGCGACATCAAGATCGCCCTGTTCGGCAACCACGCGCCGAAGACCGTCGCGAACTTCGTCGGACTCGCCGACGGCACCCAGAACTACAGCACCGAGAACGCCTCGGGCGGCAAGACCGGACCGTTCTACGACGGCGCCGTCTTCCACCGCGTCATCGACGGCTTCATGATCCAGGGCGGCGACCCGACCGGCACCGGCCGTGGCGGCCCCGGCTACCAGTTCGGCGACGAGTTCCACCCGGAGCTGCAGTTCGACAAGCCCTACCTGCTGGCCATGGCGAACGCAGGCCCGGGCACCAACGGCTCGCAGTTCTTCATCACCACCGGCAAGACCCCGCACCTCAACCGCAAGCACACCATCTTCGGTGAGGTCGTGGACGAGGAGTCGAAGAAGGTCGTCGACGCCATCTCCGGAACCTCGGTGGACCGCACGGACCGCCCGCTGGAGGCGGTCGTCATCAACAGCATCACCATCTCCTGATCGGTACCGCGAGATGACCAACCCCGGTTGGGGTGGCGTTGCCGGTGACGGCACCCCGCCCCAACCGCGGTGCGTCCGGCACCCGGACCGGCCCACCGCGCTCTCCTGCACCCGCTGCGGCCGTCCCGCGTGCGTCGAGTGCCTGCGACCGGCCGCCGTCGGCCAGCACTGCGTCGACTGCATCGCCGCCGACGCCAAGACCACCCGCTCGGCCCGCACCGTCGCCGGTGCGCAGCTCCGGACCGGCCTGCCGACCCCGATCGTCACCTACGTCCTGATCGGGCTCAACGTCCTGATCTACGCGATCACGGTGCTCCAGTCCGGCAACGTGGCGAACAACCACCTCGGCTCGCCGCTGTTCACCAGCTGGGCGCTCTGGCCGCCCGCGGTCGCCGACGGCGACCTGGTTCGTGTCGTCGGCAGCGGCTTCCTGCACTTCGGTGCCGTCCACCTGCTGGTCAACATGTTCGCGCTCTGGGTGATCGGCCGCGACACCGAGATCATCCTCGGGCGCTCCCGCTACGTCGCGGTGTACCTCGTCTCGATCCTCGGTGGCTCGGCAGCCGTGATGGCCTTCCAGGTGAACGCCGTCACCGCGGGCGCCTCGGGTGCGGTCTTCGGACTGATGGGCGCGCAGGCGGTGATCCTGCTGCGGCTCAAGCGCAGCCCCGGCCCGGTCCTGGCGATCATCGCCCTCAACGTGATCATCAGCGTGACGATCCCGGGGATCTCGCTGTGGGGGCACCTCGGCGGGCTCGTCGCGGGCGCCGCCGCCACCGCGGCGCTGATGTTCGCCCCCGGCAGCCTCGGCACCCCCGCGGAGCGCCAGAAGGCGCGCACGCTCGGCTGGGGCGGCCTCGCCGCCGTCACCGTCGTCTCGGTCGGCGTCATCGCGCTGCGGATGGCGCAGCTGCGGTCCGAACTCGGGATGTAGTCGCCTCGCCGGCTACGGGCGCGGCCGCTCCGGCGGCACCAGCCCGCGGCCGGCGAGCGCCTCGAAGACATCGGTGGGATCGGTACCGAGGTCCCAGCGACCGAAGATCATCAGCTTGTCGTCGTCGACACCGGGCGGGCGCACGTCGATCTCCAGCATCGGCACCCGACGGCCCAGCCGCGGATAGCGCACGATCCGGACCCGGCTCAGCTCCGACGCCGGGTACTCGTGGCGTCCGGTCAGCCGCTGCACCGCGATCCCCCTCGCGCCGTCGAGCACGGCGAGCCGCGGCCGCTGGCGCAGCCCCAGTGCGGTGATCACCAGTAGCCCGAGCGCGCCGAGGCCGATCAGCACCCGTCCCGCCGGATCCGACGCCACCGCCGCGGCGGCGAGGAGCATGGCCACCCCGCCGACACCGGTCGCGATCAGCGCACCGGTGGGTGTGGACCATGCGAGCTCGGGGTTGTGCACAGGGTTTTCGGGGTTGTGCACAGGCTCTCCACAGTTATCCACAGGGTTTATCCACATTGGGGATGAATGACAACGATGTAATTGACGCGGTCAGAATGGGGATATCCCCAGCTCAGCGCCATCTCATCGTCATGATGAGGCCGACAACCATGAATCCGAAGCCGATCAGGAAGTTGTAGGCCCCCAGGTCGTTCATCCAGGTGATCTGGTCCGCGGCCAGGTAGTAGACGATCAGCCACGCGAGTCCGACCAGCATGAAGCCGAGCATCACCGACACGTAGAGCGTGCTGGATGGGCCGACCTTGACCTTCACGGGCGTGCGGTTCGCGGGATTGATCGTGTAGTCGGTCTTCTTGCGGACCTTCGACTTGGGCATGACGTCCTCGTTGGTTCAGTGTGGATCGTGCGATTGCGTCGGCGTCGGCGTCGACGCCCACCAGGTAGATTCGAGATTACCGGTGGTGAGTACACGCTAGCCGAGCACAGACGTGCCCGGGCAGGGTCTGCTGGCTGGACCTGCGAGCGGACAGGGGAGGAGGCGGGCGGCTGTGACCGAACCCGATCCGACCGCACCCGATCCGACCGCACCCGATCCGACCGTGTCCCACCGGCCTGCGGCGCACGCGGCGCCGCGCAGGCAACTCTTCTGGAAGATCTGCGTCCCGGTGGTCTGCGTGGTCACCGGGTTGCTGTTGGCGACCACCCGCGCGGTCTCGGAGGGCAACGAGCTGCGGCGCGGAGACACCACGAGGCTCTCCGACCTCGTGCGCAGCGCGCAGGCGGACGTGGATGACGCGGCGGGGGTGCGCGACGGGTTGGCCGCGCAGCTGGCCGCCCTCCAGGACGAGGCGGCCGGTTCCGACTCCGATGTCGCAGGCGTCCTCGAGCAGAGCCGGGCGCTGGAGGCCGCGGCGGGCCTGGCTGCGGTCACCGGACCCGGCGTTCGGGTGACCCTCACCGACGCGCCCCGCGACTCCGACGGGAAGTTCCCCGCCGGAGCCTCGCCCGACGATCTCGTCGTGCACCAGCAGGATGTGCAGAGCGTGCTGAACGCGCTATGGGCTGGCGGGGCGGTCGCGGTCGGGATGCAGGACCAGCGCATCGTCAACACCTCGGCGCCGCGTTGTATCGGCAACACGCTGCTGCTGCACGGGCGGACCTACAGCCCGCCGTATCAGATGACGGCGATCGGCGACCCGGCCCGGATCGAGGCCGCGCTCGCCGCCGAGCCCGGCGTGCGCACCTTCAAGCAGTACGCGGTCCGCTACGGGCTTGGGTACACCCAGGAGGCGTCGGAGACGTTCACCGTGCCGGCCTACACCGGTCAGCTGCGGACCAAGTTCGCGAACTAGGCCGCCGCGCCGCTCGTGCGTGATCCGTACCCCAGGTGGGGTGCAGATCGCGCACGGGCGACGAAGCCGCATATCCTGCTGGAATGCGCATCCTGGTCGTCGACAACTACGACAGCTTCGTGTTCAACCTGGTGCAGTACCTCGGCCAGCTCGGCACCAAGGCCACTGTCTGGCGCAACGACGACCCGGAGCTGGCCGACCGCGACGCCGTCGCGGCGCAGTTCGACGGGGTGCTGCTGAGCCCGGGACCGGGCACGCCGCAGCGGGCGGGCGCGAGCATGGACCTGGTCGCGGCGTGCGCGGCGGCCCGCACCCCGCTGCTCGGGGTGTGCCTCGGCCACCAGTCCATCGGCGCAGCGTTCGGCGCCACCGTCGACCGGGCACCGGAACTGCTGCACGGCAAGACCAGCCAGGTCAGTCATGACGGCACCGGGGTGCTGGCCGGGCTGCCCGACCCGTTCACCGCCACCCGCTACCACTCGCTGACGGTGCTGCCGGAGACGATGCCGGACGAGCTGATCGCCACCGCGCACACCGACACCGGGATCGTGATGGCGATGCGGCACCGGGAGCTGCCGATCCACGGCGTCCAGTTCCATCCGGAGTCGGTGCTCACCCAGGGCGGCCACCGGATGCTGGCGAACTGGCTAGAGGTGTGCGGGCAGCGGCCGCCGGAGGCGCTCGTCTCGACGCTCGAGGCCGAGGTCGCCCAGGCGCTGGGGTCCGCGCTCACCCACAACTGAGCCGTGCGCCGAGCTCAGTCGGCATGCCCGGACATGAGCTCCGTGATCGGGGCGAGGTCGAAATAGTCTCGCCACGAAGTGATTTCGCCCGCCTCGATCTCGAAGACACCCATCACGGGCAATTCCACGTGCTTGTCCCCGAGGGTGAACCGGTCGGTGCGTTCGTTGAGGACGACGGTCCCGTTCGACGCCTGGTGGTGGATGGTGAACTCGATTCCTCCGAATGCCGAAATGAAGCCGTCCAGGAAGTCGGCGATGGCCGCGCGTCCGAACAGTGGTTCCATCGGAATGTTGTGGTAGACAGCGTCTTCGCTGAAATATCCAGCGATCGACGCCGCGTCACCCGCCTTCCATTCCGCGCAGAAGGCCGTGACGAGGTCGCTCGGAGAGATGTTCATTCGATGTCCTGTCGGGATCGTGTCGGGCTGTCGGTCAGCTGATCTGGAGCGGCAGCCGGAGGTGGCGCCGCACGAAGATGCTCGGCACCCAGCTCGCCTCGTCGGCGATGGAGATCCGGGTGCTGCGTTCGAGGAGCGGGGTGACGGCGGCGAGGGCCTCCATCCGCGCGAGCGCCGACCCGATGCAGAAATGGGCACCCTTGCCGAAGGCGAGATGGGAGCGGATGCCCGGGCGGTCGAGGACGACCTCGTCGGGACGCTCGAACCGGGCGGGATCGCGGTTCGCCGACCCCCACAGCAGGAGGGCGTGACTGCCCGCGGGTAGCGCGACCCCGCCCAGCGTGGTGTCCGCGACGACGTGCCGGTGGTGCGCCCGGAACGGGGATTTCAGCCGGAGCGCCTCGTCGAGGAAGGGGTCGATCAGGGAGGGATCGTCGCGGAGTGCGCGCTGGACGTCGGGGTGGGTGGCGAGCAGCCGTGCCGAACTGGCGATCAGCCCGGCCGTCGACTCGCCGCCCGCGCCGACCAACTGGACGAGGATCAGCACCGCGACGTCGTCGGTCAGGTCACCGGTCGCGCAGGCGCGCGCCAGCACACCCATGAGGTCGTCCTTCGGATCGTCCTTGGCCCGGACGAAGTGGGTGTGCAGGTAGCCGGCGAGCTCGACCGACGAGGTGACGAGCTGCCCGAGCCGGTCCGCGGTGACCACTCCGCCGAGCAGTTCCGTGCTGTCGTACGCCCAGGTCAGGAGCTGCGGGACGTCGCTCTCGGGCAGGCCGACGAGATGGGCGATGAGGGCGAGGGGCAGCTTGTCGGCCATGTCGGTCGCGTAGTCGATCCGGTCGTCCCGCACGCCCTCGGCCCACAGCTGGTCGACCAGGAGATCGACCGTCGGGCCCAGCGCGCGGATCCTCTTGCCGAGCGTCTGCAGCACCAGCTTGCGGTGGTGGGCGTGCGTCGGGTCGTCGGCGGTCGCGAGCACGTGCACCGCCCGGCCGCCGCCGTCCATGTCGAAGGTCACCGGCGGCCCGTCGGCCTGCTGAACGAGGACCCCGGTCAGATTGGAGGAGAAGTCGTCGACGCGTGCCGCCGCCTCGGTGACCAGAACCCAGGTGGAGACGAGATAGAAGTCGGTTCCCGGGACCCGGTGGACGGGTGAGTTCTCTCGGAGTGTGCGGTACAGCCCGTTCGGGTCGTCGAGATTCGCCGGATCGAAGAGGTCGATCCCCTCGAGTGGCAACGCGGTCATCGAATCTCCCACCGTTAGTAGAACCTGTTTCAGCGCCACCACCGTCCACCTGCCGACGGTGGCCTGTCAAGGGCTCGAAAAAGTTGAGATCAGGCATCGTGACCTGCTCAAACAGGAAATCTCACGCCGTGGAGAAGGTGACGGCCCCACGCTGCTCACGACGTTGCATCTCCGCCTCCGCTATAGACTGAGAGACAATTTCGTCTCACCGTGAGACTTCGGTGAGACGCCGCCAGGAGGTGTTCCGTGCGTGAATCGGATCCGGCCAAGGACTGGCTGGCAGGCGGGAACCGGCGCGCGATCGGGGTTGAGCGGATCCATGCCGCAGCGGCCGAGCTGTTCCTCGAGCGGGGGATCGACCAGGTCGGCGTCGAGGATGTCGCGGCCAGGGCCGGATGTTCGCGCGCGACGCTCTACCGCTACGTCGGCGGCAAGTCCGCTCTGGTCGGGGGCGTCGTCTCCGCGGCCGCCGCGGCGGTGGCCCTGCGGGTCGCGGCCGAGGTCGAACCGCTGAGCGGTTCCCGCCGGATCGTCGAGGCGATCCTGATCTCCGTCGCGGCCGTGCGCGCGGATGCCGCGCTGTCACAGTGGCTGACGAACTCCCGCACCGGCCGCGGCGACGACTACCTCGCGTCGTCTCCCGAACTCGGCAGGGTAGCCACGGCGTTGACGGGCATCGTGCCCGATGCGGAGGCCGCGCAGTGGATCGTGCGGGTGGTCATCTCGTTGCTCACCGTGCCGGCAGGCGACCCGGCGGCCGAACGCCGGATCGTCGAACGGTTCGTCGAACCGGCCTTTCGGTAGCAGTGGCGTCCGGGACGCCGCGCCTACGCGTGAGGGGCACCCTCGCGCGGTCGAACCGCACGAAGATGCCCCTCAACGGAACGGGTTATCGGCTACCGGGGAATGCCGAGCTGACCGATCCCGACCGAGATGGTCGAGGTCTTGGAGATCTCCGAGCCCGCCGGCTGCGCCTGCGTGACCACCTTGCCGACCTGATCGGTCTCCAGGGTGGCCTCCGGATGCTGGACGAGCTGGCTCGAGGATCCGGTCCAACCCGCGCGCCGCAGTGAGTCCAGCGCCTGCGACACGCTCTGGTTGTTCAGGTTGGGCATCGTGACCATGTTGCCGTTCGACACCCGGATCTTGACGGTGGCGCCCTTGGCCGCCGCGCTGCCGCCGGTCGGGTCGGTGGAGACGACCTCGCCCTTGGGCTTGCCGGAGTCGATGTTCTCGACCTGGACCTTGAAGCCCGCGCCCTCGATGTTCGGTTGCGCGACGTCGAGGGTCTGGCCGACGACGTTCGGGATCCGGATCTGTTCCGGTCCGCTGCCGAGGGTGATCTTCACGGCGCCGTCCAGCGCGACATTCGACCCGGCTTCCGGCTTCTGCGCGACCACCTTGTCCAGCTGGTCTTGCGTCGACGCGGCGGTGCTCACCGTCGAGTCCAACTGCAGGCCGATCGTGTTCAGCGCCTGCGCCGCCTGCGCCTGTGTCATGCCGGTCAGCGTCGGGACCTCCACCTCCTGCGGACCGGTTGACACGTCGAGAGTCACCGTGGTGCCTTCGTCGGCCCTGGTTCCCGCGACGGGGATGCTGGCGATGACGTTGCCCGAGGCCACGTTATCGCTCGGCTTCGGCTGGCTCTGTACCCGGAAACCGAGATCCTGCAGTGCGTTCTGGGCGTCCTGCGCGGACTGGTTGGCGACGTTCGGGACCGTGACCTGCGCGGCCTTCGAGCCGGGGCCGAGCGACCACAGGAACGCGCCGACGATGCCGATCACGGCCAGGGCCGCCAGCGACAGCAGCACCGCGCGCACCGCCTTACGACTACGCGGCTGGCCGTCCTCCGGCGCAGGCGCGGCCGCCTGCGCCACCGGCGGGGGCGAGACGGGGGCCGCGCCGTACCGGTTCTGTGCGTCCACCGCGCCGAGGATCGTGGTGCGGTCCTCGTCGTTCATCACCATCGGTGCGCCCGGACGCTGACCGCCGAGCACCCGCACCAGATCGGAGCGCATGTCGGCGGCGCTCTGGTACCGGTTGGCCGGGTTCTTGCTCATCGCCTTGAGGATCACCGAGTCGAGCTCGCGCGGCACGTTCGGATTCACGCTCGAGGGCAGGGCCGGGTCCTCCCGGACATGCTGGTAGGCGACGGCCACCGGGGAATCGCCCTTGAACGGCGGCTCGCCGGTGAGGATCTCGAACAGCACGCAGCCGAGCGAGTACACGTCCGAGCGGGCGTCGACCTGCTCGCCGCGCGCCTGCTCGGGCGAGAGGTACTGCGCCGTGCCGATCACCGCGGATGTCTGCGTCATCGGGCTGGAGGCATCGGAGATCGCGCGGGCGATGCCGAAATCCATCACCTTCACCGCGCCCGCGCGGTTGATCATGATGTTCGCCGGCTTGATGTCGCGGTGCACGATCCCGTTGCGATGGCTGAAATCGAGCGCCGCACACACGTCGGCGATGACCTCCATCGCGCGCCGGGCCTGCATGGGGCCCTCGGTGCGGACGATGTCGCGCAGCGTGTCGCCGTCGACGTACTCCATCACGATGTACGGCAGCGGACCGCCGTCGGTCTCGGCCTCGCCGGTGTCGTAGACGGCCACGATGGCCGGATGGTTCAGTGCCGCCGCATTCTGCGCCTCACGGCGGAAACGGAGGTAGAACGTGGGGTCGCGGGCGAGATCGGCGCGCAGCACCTTGATCGCTACATCCCGGCTCAGGCGCATGTCGCGGGCGAGGTGCACCTCGGACATGCCACCGAAGCCGAGGATCTCGCCCAGCTCGTAGCGGGAGGAGAGCTTGCGGGGTGTGGTCATGGCTGTCCTTGCGGGGCCGGTTCGAGGACGTCCGGCGTGGTCGTGGCGGTGGTCGTGCGGGGCGCTGTCGTGGTGGTCGTGGTCGGTTCCGTCGTGGTGGTCGTCGGCTCCGTGGTGGTCGTAGTTTCCTCGGTGGTGGTGGTGGTCGGTTCCGTCGTGGTGGTCGTCGGTTCCTCGGTCGTGGTCGTCCGCTCCGTCGTGGTGGTCACGGGCGGGCGGGTGGTGGTGGTGACCACGGGCCGCGTCGTCGTCACCGGCGGCGGCGTCGGATTGCTCGGCGCTCCGTCACCGCCGGACAGGAGAATCCACACGGAGATCAGCAGGGCCGCGAGCAGCAGGCCGCCGCCGCCCCACGCGAGGATCTTCTGTCCCTTGGTCATGCCCGTCGCCACCGCCGGCACCGACCCGGAATCGGGGCCAGCATATTCGCGCTGGGACGTCGGCAACATCTGGGTCCCGACGATGGGCGGCACCGCCCCCGTCATCGGCCGCGGCGGCAGGCCCGCCCCTGGCAGCGGCGGCCGCGCGCCGGACCTGACCACCGCGACCGCGTCGGCGAATTCGCCGCCGCTGCCGTACCGCGCGGCCGGGTCCTTGGCCATCGTGATGTCGATCAGCTCGCGCACGTTCGGCGGCAGATCCGCAGGCAGCGGGCTCGGCACCTCCTGAACGTGCTTCATCGCCACCGTCAGCGCGCCGTCGCCGACGAACGGCCGGCGGCCGGAGAGGGCCTCGTAGCCGACGACGCCAAGCGAGTACACGTCGCTGGCAGGCGAGGCGTCCTGTCCGAGGGCCTGTTCGGGCGCGATGTACTGGGCGGTGCCCATCACCATGCCGGTCCGGGTCACCGGGGAGGCCTCGACGGCCTTCGCGATGCCGAAGTCGGTGATCTTCACCTGGCCGGCGGGGGTGATCAGGATGTTGCCGGGCTTGACGTCGCGGTGCACCACGCCCGCCTCGTGCGCCACCTGAAGGGCGCGGCCGGTCTGCTCGAGCATGTCGAGCGCGTGCGGCAGCGCCAGCCGGCCGACACGCCCCAGCACCGCGTTCAGCGGCTCTCCGTTGACCAACTCCATCACCAGGTACGCGGTGGACTGGCCGACGCTGTCGAGGGTCTCGCCGTAGTCGTAGATCCCCGCGATGCCGGGGTGGTTGAGCTGGGCGGTGGTGCGGGCCTCCGTGCGGAAGCGCTCCAGGAACTCGGGGTCCGCCGAGTACTCCGACTTGAGGACCTTGACCGCGACCCGGCGGTGCAGGCGGTTGTCGACGCCCTCCCAGACCTGGCCCATGCCGCCGGTGGCGATCAGCCGCTGCAGCCGGTATCGGTTCGCGATCACCGCGCCGTTGTTCAGACTCATGACTCAGCCCCCCTGCCGCAGTCCGGCTTCGATGACGGCCCGCCCGATCGGTGCCGCGACCGAGCCTCCGGTCGCGGCCAGGGCGCGGTCGCCGCCGTTCTCCACGAGCACGGCGATCGCGATCTCCGGGTTCGCCGCCGGGGCGAACCCGATGTACCAGGCGTGCGGTGGGGTGTTGCGGGGATCGTTGCCGTGCTCGGCGGTTCCGGTCTTGGACGCGATCTGGACGCCGGGGATCTTGTTGCCGCCGCCGGTGTTGTTCTCCGAGCCGACCATCAGGTCGGTGAGCGTCGCGGCCACCTGCGGGGACACCGCCTGACCCAGCGACTCGGGGTGCGTCGTCGCCAGGTTCGACAGGTCGGGACTCTGCAGCTGGGCCACCACGTGCGGCTGCATCCGGACGCCGCCGTTCGCGACGGTCGCGGCGATCACGGCGTTCTCCAGCGGGGTCAGCGCGACGTCGCGCTGACCGATGCTGGACTGCCCGAGCGCGGCGTCGTCGGGGATCGATCCGACGGTGCCGTCCGCGACCGGCATCGGGATGCCGGGCGAATCGGGCTGGATGCCGAATCCGGCGGCCTCGTCCTTGAGGGCGTCGGCGCCGGTCCGGATGCCCAGCTCGACGAACGCCGTGTTGCAGGACCTCGCGAAGGCCTCCCGCAGCGAGGCGGTCGGACCGCCGCCGCAGGTGCTGCCGTTGTAGTTCTCCAGCGTGGTGTTGGTGCCGGGCAGCGTGATGTTCGGCGCCGCGGTCAGCTGCTCCTCCGGGTTTGCCCCGTTGCTCAGCGCGGCGGCGGTGACCACCACCTTGAACGTGGAGCCGGGCGGATAGGTCTGCGAGATGGCCCGGTTGAGCAGCGGCTTGTCCTCGTCCTCGTTCAGCGCCTCCCAGGCCTCGGTGCTGACCGCGCCGTCGTGGCTGGCCAGCAGGTTCGGGTCGTAGCTGGGCGTGCTCACCATCGCCAACACCTCGCCGGTGCTGGGCCGGATCGCGACAACGGAGCCGGTGTAGCCCTTGGCGGTCAGCTGGTCGTACGCCACCTGCTGGACGACCGGGTCGAGAGTGGTGACCACGTTGCCGCCGCGCGGGTCGCGGCCGGAGACCAGGTCGAAGAACCGTCGCCCGAACAGTCTGTTGTCGGAGCCGTTGAGCACCTGGTCCTCGGTGCGTTCGAGTCCGGTGCTGCCGTAGAGCATCGAGTAGAAGCCGGTGACCGGCGCGTTCGCGAACGGGCTCGACGGTGCCGCCGGGTTCGGCGGATACGTGCGCAGGTACTTGTACCGGTCGTCGGTGGGGACCGACGCGGCCAGCACCTGACCGCCCGCCGAGATCTGTCCGCGCTGACGCGAGTACTCGTCGAGCAGGACCCGGGAGTTCCGCGGGTCGGTGCGCAGGTCGTCGGCCTTGATGACCTGCACGTACGTGGCGTTGGCCAGGAGTGCCACCACCATGACCATGACCGCCATCGCGACGCGGCGCAGGGGCGTGTTCATGGGCGCCTCAGCATTTCGGTCGGTGCGTCCGCGATGGGGGCGGGTCCCTTCTTCGTGGGCTTCGGTGGGGTCCGCGCGGAGTCGGAGATCTTGATGAGCAGCGCCAGCAGCAGGTAGTTCGCCAGCAGCGAGGAGCCGCCGTACGACATGTACGGGGTGGTCAGGCCGGTCAGCGGGATCAGCTTGGTCACACCGCCGACGACCACGAAGACCTGGATCGCCACGGTGAACGAGAGCCCGGCGGCGAGCAGCTTGCCGAAGCTGTCACGCACCGCCAGCGCGGTCCGCAGCCCGCGGATGACGAAGATCAGGAACAGCATCAGCACGGCGGCCAGGCCGATCAGCCCGAGCTCCTCGCCGATCGTGGCGACGATGAAGTCGGTCTTCGCGAACGGGACCTGGGACGGCCGCCCGCTGCCGAGGCCGGTTCCGGCGAGCCCGCCGGTTGCGAGCCCGAAAAGCGACTGCGAGATCTGATACCCGGTGTTGTTGTAGTCGCCGAGCGGGTCGAGCCAGGTGTTCACCCGGACCCGGACGTGGCCGAAGAGCTGATAGGCGAACACGAACCCGAGCGCGAGCAGCCCGCCGCCGATCAGCAGCCAGCCGACCCGTTCGGTGGCGATGTAGAGCATCACCAGCACGGTGCCGAACAGCAGCAGCGAGGTGCCCAGGTCCTTTTCGAGCACCAGCACGCCGATGGAGACGATCCAGGCGACGAGGATCGGCCCGAGGTCACGGGCGCGCGGCAGGTCCATGCCGAAGAAATGCCTGCCCGCCGTTGTGAACAGCTCGCGCTTGGACACCAGGACGGAGGCGAAGAAGATGATCAGCAGGATCTTGGCGAATTCTCCGGGCTGAATGCTGAAGAACGGCAACTTGATCCAGATCTTCGCGCCGTTCACCTCGGACATCGACGACGGCAGCACCGCGGGGAGTGCGAGCAGCACCAGGCCGGCAAGGCCCAGGGTGTAGCTGTAGCGCGCCAGCAGTCGGTAGTCCTCGAGGAACACCAGCACCGCGATGAAGCCGGCGATCGCGAGCGCGGTCCACAGCACCTGCTGATTGGCGTCGGGGGAGGGGATCTCCCACCCGAAGGAGGCCGCGGTCGCGGCGTCGGCGAGGTCGAGCCGGTGGATGAGCACCAGTCCGAGACCGTTGAGCAGCGCGACGATCGGCAGCAGCAAGGGGTCGGCGTGCGGCGCGAACCTGCGCACCGCGAGGTGGGCGATGACGAACAGGACCGCATAGGCGAGCGCGTACTTGGCCAGGTCGAGGGTGATCTTCTGCTCCTGGCTCGCCTCGACCAGGATCAGCGACAGGGTGGTGATCGCGATGGCGCAGCAGATCAGCACCAGTTCGACGTTGCGTCGGTTCGATTGCACGGGTGCGGGCGCGAACCCTCCGGCCGGACTCGGGAAGGAGGGCCCCGACGGTGCCGCGGAGACAGACATCAGCGGCCGGTCCTGCAGTTCTGCCCGGGCACCTGTGCCTGAGCCAACTCGGAGGGGCTGAGCGGCGGCGCCGCGGTGGTGGTGGGCGTCGGCGGCGCCGCGGACGGCGGCGGTTGGGTGGGCGGCGAGGCCGGGATGGTCGGCGCGGCGGGGGCACCGGTCGCCGGGGGAGCTGGGGGCGCGGGGGGCGCGGCGGTGACGCTCTGGCACACCGGGAGCAGGTCGGCGGTGGCGAGACGGCTCATCTGACGCTTGGCGTCGTCGAGGCTCCCGGACGGCAGGCCGGCGCGCACCTGTTCACGCGCGGAGGGCTGCAGGTCGTCCACCATCAGCAGGGTGCAGTTCGTCGGCTCCGCGTCCGGGGTCACCAGGCTCAGCGAGCCGCTGTTGGTGATGCACCCGACGAGGTTCGCCTCCTGCAGCGAGTACCCGAACACGGAACCGGGGACGCCGCGCAGCACGGTCACCCGGCTGTCATCCGCACCCACGTAGTAGTTGCTGCGGATCAGGCTGCGCCCGACAACGAGTCCCACGACCACGACGGCGATCAGCCCCAGTCCCAACAGGATCCAGGTCAGTCGTCGCTTCGGCTTCGCGGCCTCGGTGTCGACCGGGCCGGTCACCCGGCGCGGGGTCGCCCGCGGCGGGCGCATGGCGGCGGCCCGTCCGGCGGCGGTGTCCGGCGGCGGGGAGTCGTCCTCGTCCTCGTGGGAGGCGGCGCCCGCCACGATGGGATGGCTCTGGCCGTAGTCGAGGTCGATGACGTCGGCGACCACCACCGTGACGTTGTCCGGTCCGCCGCTGCGCAGCGCCAGTTCGATCAGCCGGTCGGCGGACTCGCCGTGCTCCCCCTCGCCGAGCACCTCCGAGATGGTCTCGTCGCTGACGACATCGGAGAGTCCGTCGGAGCACAACAGGTACCGGTCGCCCGCGCGGGCCTCCCGGACCGTGAGCGTCGGCTCGATCTCGTTGCCGGTCAGCGCCCGCATGATCAGCGAACGCTGCGGGTGGGTGTGCGCCTGCTCGGCGGTGATCCGTCCCTCGTCGACGAGGGACTGGACGAAGGTGTCGTCGCGGGTGATCTGGGTGAGCACGCCCTCGCGCAGCAGGTATGCGCGCGAGTCGCCGATGTGCACCAGGCCGAGCTTGGTGCCCGCGAACAGGATCGCGGTCAGGGTGGTGCCCATGCCGTCGAGTTCGGGCTCCTCCTCGACCTGATCGGCGATGGCGGCGTTGCCCGCGCGGGTGGCGGCCTCGAGCTTGCCCAGCAGGTCCTCGCCGGGTTCGTCGTCGTCGAGATGCGCGAGGGCCGCGATCATCAGCTGGGAGGCGACCTCGCCTGCGGCGTGGCCGCCCATGCCGTCGGCGAGCGCGAGCAGCCGGGCGCCCGCGTACACGGAATCTTCGTTGTTCGAGCGCACCAGGCCGCGGTCGCTGCGGGCCGCGTAACGGAGGACGAGGGTCACGGGCGCAGCTCGATCACGGTCTTGCCCACGCGAACCGGGGTGCCGAGGGGCACCCGCACCGCGGTGGTCACCTTCGCGCGGTCCAGATAGGTGCCGTTGGTCGATCCGAGATCCTCCACGTACCAGTCGGTTCCGCGCTGGGACAGCCGGGCGTGCCGGGTGGAGGCGTAGTCGTCGGTGAGCACGAGGGTGGAATCGTCGGCTCGGCCGATCAGGACGGGCTGCGCGCCGAGCGTGATGCGGGTGCCCGCCAGCGCGCCCTGCGTGACGATGAGGAACTTGGCCACCTTCGGCTTGCCGAACGAGGGCAGCACCGAGGCGCTCCGCGAATACCGGGGCGGGACACGCACACCCGAGGCTGCGTAGACGTCACTGCGCAGGGCACGGAGCACGCCCCAGACGAACAGCCACAGCAACAGCAGGAAGCCCGCCCTGGTCAACTGCAGGATGAGTCCCTGCACGGCGGTCCACCTCCTCATTCGTGGCGATCGGGTGGTCCCGAACTCCTGCATTTTATAGGCAGCATCCTATGGCGATGCGGCCTGTGTCGATCGCTATATGGGTGCGCAACCACCATACGGAATCCGAAGAGGCTTCCGCTGGTTCGGCTGTTACCGCCGTGGCGGATCAGAGGATACGGACCAGGATCTCGGAGTTGCCCGCGCGGATCACATCACCGTCGGCGAGCTGCCAATCCTGAACCGGGGCGCCGTTCACGGTGGTGCCGTTGGTCGAGCCGAGATCCGAGAGCATCGCGACCTGGCCGTCCCAGCGGATCTCGATGTGGCGACGCGAGACTCCGGTGTCGGGCAGCCGGAACTGTGCCTCCTGACCGCGGCCGATCACGTTGCGGCCCTCGCGGAGCTGGAAGTTGCGGCCGCTGCCGTCCTCGAGCTGCAGGGTGACCGTGAAGGTGCGGTCGGCATCGAAGCCCGAGTACGCGCCCGCGCCCGCGCCGTACTGCTGCTGGTCGTAGGCCGGGTAGTCCTGGCCGTACGCGCCCTGCTGGTAGTCGTAGTTCTGCGGGGCCTGCTGGGCCGGGTAGCCGGAGCCCTGCTGCTGCGGCGGGTACCCGGGGGACTGCGGCGGGTAGGCCGGCGCGCCCTGCTGGTAGCCGCCCTGCGGCGCGTAGGGATCGTTGGCGGGCTGGGCGTACGGGTCGTTGCCGCCCTGCTGCGCGTAGGGATCGCCTGCGCCCTGCGCGTAGGGATCGTTCGCCGGCTGGGCGTACGGGTCGTTGCCGCCCTGCGCGTACGGATCCTGGTAGCCGCCGCCGTAGGGGCGCTCGTAGCCGTTGCGCGGCTGCTCGCTCGCGTAGCCGTTGTTGCGCGGCTGCTCGCTGGGGTAGCTGTTGCCGTTGGCGTACCCGTTCGAGGCGTATGCCGGCTGGTATTCGGGCCGGCCCTCGTTGTCCGCGGGCTCGCGGTTGGCGTCGTAGCCTGAGTTCTGCGTCATGGGGCCAGCTCCTGGGTTCGGATGAGCGGAGGGTCGAGGTAGCGGGACTGCGTGCACTTCCGGGCCTGGGCTACGAGCCGGTGGCCGCCCCGCGTCGGGGTCCACCGTCCCGCTGGTCCGGAACTGGCCCGTGTGCAACGCCGGGCTCGGTTCGAACCGCACGGTGATGGGGCCATAGGTCTGCCATCCCTGGTCGCGGATGAAGCCCTCAAGGTGTCGGGCGAAGGCCTTGACTGTCAAGTCCCGGTCCGTCGCCAGTTCGTCGTGATCGGATTCGTTGATGGTGATCACGTACATGTTGGGGGCCAGCAGGTGTCCGCCATCGAGGTGCTGAACCCGGTCGGTGGCCTCCTGCTGGAGTGCGGATTCCACCTCTTGGGGCATGACGCCGCCTCCGAAGACCCGGGCAAAGGCATCCCCGACGGCGCCCTGCAGCTTGCGCTCGAATCGCTGGACGATCCCCATCGTGGCTCCTCTCCGGTCCCGGTGGCGTGTCGCGGCCTCGATGCCGCCACTGCATGATATCTACCTTTGCCCGATGCCGGTGTGGGTGATCGCTTCCTTCGCAGGTCGAAGGGGCGAATCGTCATTCCCGACCGCCACGTGTTAATGTTTCCGGCGTCGCTCGGGCGAGTGGCGGAATGGCAGACGCGCTGGCTTCAGGTGCCAGTGTCCTTCGGGACGTGGGGGTTCAAGTCCCCCTTCGCCCACCATGAGCAGTTCGATGAACTGCGACGAACGAGGTCACGAACTCGAAAGAGTTCGTGGCCTCGTTTTTTTGGTTGATTTGGCCCATATGTCTCTCAAGAGGCCGTGGCCGAACTCATCGCGTCAGATGGGGCGTTCAACACCCGCCCGATGCGAGCTGCGCCCGATGCCGCTGCACCCCGCTACGGGGCTCCCGCGAGGCGTAGTCCTTTGACTCATCGGCCAGTTGGGCTGCGACCCGGCTCTTGCCGACGTCGGAAGCTCCGCCGATCGGCAGTGTGTCCCAACGGTGTTCCCGTCACGGGGCGAACGTATCGCGTGGGCTCCACGTCGGCCGCGGGGGTGTTCTCCTGCGATGTCGCCGATGCTCCGACTCCGGTGATCGACACGAAAGCTCGTGACGTCTCTCACAATCCAGCGAGTCACGATCCGGTCACGCTATGGTTACGTCAACACTGACCGCAGCTGACTTGATCGCTGCGGTCAGTCGTCATTTCGGGGTCCTTTCGCGGTCCCGCGTCATCCGAGCCTGGTCGCCAGGCCGATCGCGACATCCCGCAGCGGCGTCAGTCGGGTGGTGGTCGCCATCTTCCCCATGGTCCTCGAGGCGCGTACCAGCGCACGGGTGGGCCGCCGACGGCGCCGGTCGTAACGACGCAGGGCCTCGGACACGTCCGCGCTCTCGGTCAACGCCCTGCCGAGGGCCACCGCGTCGACCACCGCCTCGCAGGCTCCGCGGCCCAGGTTCGGTGCCATCGCGTGTGCCGCGTCGCCGATCAGGGCCACGTTGCCCCGTACGTACGACGGCAGCGCCGGGCTCTCGTAGAGGTCGTGGTGTAGCAGCGTGGCGGTGTCGAGCCGGTCGAGGATCGCCCGGACCTCGGGGTGCCAGCTGCCGAACCGCTCGCGCAGGAAGGCGGCGCCGCCGTCGGAGTTGTCTGGTCGTTCCGCAGGCTCCACTCCCGCGATGTCCGGTTTCATGCGGACCGCGGCGAAGAAGTTCGTCAGGCCACCGTCGCGCGGGCTGATCCCGAAGAGCGCGCCGTCGCCCCAGGTCTCGGCGGAGTTGTCGGCGGTGCCGGACACCCAGCCCCGCCAGGCGGCCATCCCGAGCGGGCGGGGGCGGTAGCGCTCGCCGAACACCGCGTCCCGGATCCGGCTGTTGATGCCGTCCGCGGCGATCACGACGTCAGCCCCGTCGCCGGTTCGGTCGCCGGTCGTGTCGTAGCGCAGCACTCCCGGCGCCAGCGGCGCGGCCAGGGTGCTCAGCAGCGCGGGCCGCGACAGCAGGGTGGTGGACCCGCCCCGCACCGTGATGCGGGCGATCGCGGTGCCGTCCGGGCGCAGCAGTGCGCCGGACGACTGCGGTACGCCGAGCTCTCGGACCCGGTCGCCGAGTCCGATCGCGTCCAGGGCGGTGAGCGCCTGCGGCCACAGGCCGAGCGCGGTGCCGGTGTCGGGCAGCGCATCGGCGCGTTCGTGCACCCGAACCTCCCATCCGGCCCGGATCAGGTAGTTCGCGGCGGTGAGGCCGCCGATGCCGCCGCCGACGACGGTTGCTGTTCGCCTCATATCCGACACGTTACTACGGATGTAGTGACAATACTACTGTTGTAGTGTCGCAGCATGTCCGGTAAGCGCGAGCGCGTCCTCGACGCCGCCATCGAGGTGCTCGGCACCCGCGGCCTCCGTGGGATCACGCACCGGGCCGTGGACGAGGTCGCCGGCATCCCGCAGGGCTCCACCTCGAACTACTTCCGGACCAGGGAATCGCTGCTGGAGGCGGTCATGCTCCGGCTCGTCGAGCGCGATCGTGAGGACTGGAGTGCGCTCGCGGCGGTGCCCCAGCCGGTCTCGGTGGATGAGTTCGTCGCCGGGATGACCGCGTTCGTCCGGTCGGCGACCGGACCGGACCGGGTTCGGACCGCCGCTCGGTACGCGCTGGTCGTCGCCGCGGTGGCGGAGCCGGCGCTGGCCACCCCGCTCGGCCGGGCCAGGGGCGAACTCCTCTCCTGGGCGACCGGCCTGCTCGCGGGGCTCGGAGCGGTCGAGCCGGAGCGGGTGTGCCGAATCCTGGCTGACTACGTGGACGGGATGATCCTGCATCAGTTGTCAACGCCCGCATCACAATTCGATCCCGCGAGCGAGATCGAGGCGGTCATGCGCGCCCTGCTCGGGGTAGATTCCGACGGCCCATGAGCGCCGGGATTCCCGACCTATGCACTGGTCAGGCGGCCAAAAAGGCTAACCTAAGTTGGCGCTCAACGGGGGTGCTGAATTATCGTGTTCGGAACATGCTGGACACACAACCGTCCAGATAGTCACTCAGCCACGTCGGCGGAGGCGGGGACACATCCCGATCACCGTCTGCCGCCGCAGCTGAATGGGCGCGCCGGCCCAGTGTTGCGTCGGCGCTTTGTATTGCCACGTGATGGCCATCAGCGTTGCTGGTCGTCTGTGCATCTGACGCACACGAAGGCTAGGTATGAAGCAATTTCCAGGCCACAGGTCTCCCGGACCCCAGGGCCTCTATGACCCCGCGAACGAGCACGACGCCTGTGGTGTCGCGTTCGTCGTCGACATGCACGGGCGACGCAGCCGCGACATCGTCGAGAAGGCCATCACCGCGCTGGTGAACCTCGAACACCGTGGTGCTGCCGGTTCCGAGCCGAACACCGGCGACGGCGCGGGCATCATGCTGCAGGTCCCGGACTCGTTCCTGCGCGCGGTCGTCGACTTCGACCTGCCCGCCGAGGGTGCCTACGCGACCGGTATCGGGTTCCTCCCGCAGGACGCCGCGGCCGCCGACGAGGCCGCCGCGGGCGTCGAGAAGATCGCCGCGGAGGAGGGCCTGACGGTCCTCGGCTGGCGCGAGGTCCCCACCGACGACTCCTCGCTTGGTGCGATGGCGCGCGACGCGATGCCCACGTTCCGGCAGGTCTTCGTCGTGGCGGCCGACGCGTCGATCACCGGCATGGCCCTGGAGCGGCGCGCCTACGTGGTCCGCAAGCGCGTCGAGCACGAGCTCGGCGACGGCGGGGCGGGTGCGGACGGCCCTGGCCGCGAGTCGGTGTACTTCCCGAGCCTGTCCGGCCAGACCATCGTCTACAAGGGCATGCTCACCACGCCGCAGCTCAAGAGCTTCTACCTGGACCTCCAGGACGAGCGGATGGAGTCGGCGCTGGGCCTCGTGCACTCGCGCTTCTCCACCAACACCTTCCCGTCGTGGCCGCTGGCGCACCCGTTCCGGCGCGTCGCACACAACGGTGAGATCAACACCGTCACCGGCAACGAGAACTGGATGCGCGCTCGCGAGTCGCTCATCGAGTCCGACGTGTTCGGTGCAGGCGCGCTCGAGAAGATCTTCCCGATCTGCACCCCGGGTGCCAGCGACACCGCGCGCTTCGACGAGGTGCTCGAGATGCTGCACCTCGGTGGCCGCAGCCTCCCGCACTCCGTGCTGATGATGATCCCCGAGGCGTGGGAGCGGCACGAGAGCATGGACCCGGCCCGCCGGGCGTTCTACGAGTACCACTCCACGCTGATGGAGCCCTGGGACGGACCCGCCTCGGTGTGCTTCACCGACGGCACCGTCATCGGCGCCGTGCTCGACCGCAACGGTCTGCGCCCGAGCCGCATCTGGGTGACCGACGACGGACTGGTCGTGATGGCCTCCGAGGTCGGTGTCCTCGACATCGATCCCGCCAAGGTGATCAAGAAGGTCCGCCTGCAGCCGGGCCGGATGTTCCTGGTCGACACCGCGCAGGGCCGGATCATCAGCGACGACGAGATCAAGTCGGAGCTGGCGGCCGAGCACCCCTACCAGGAGTGGCTCGACGCCGGGTTGGTCCACATGGCCGACCTGCCCGAGCGCGACCACGTGCACATGAACCACGAGCGGGTGCTGATCCGTCAGCAGATGTTCGGGTACACCAACGAGGAACTGAACGTCCTCATCGCGCCGATGGCCAAGACCGGCGGTGAGGCGCTCGGTTCGATGGGCACCGACACCCCGATCGCGGTCCTGTCGGCCCGCCCGCGCCTGCTGTTCGACTACTTCTCGCAGCTGTTCGCACAGGTGACCAACCCGCCCCTGGACGCGATCCGCGAAGAGGTCGTCACCAGCCTCGGCGGCAGCATGGGACCGGAGGGCGACCTGCTCCACCCGGGCCCGGCGTCCTGCCGCCTGCTGGCGCTGCCGCAGCCGATCCTGAACAACGACGACCTCGCCAAGCTGGTCCACGTCAACGACGACGGTGACTTCCCCGGCCTGCGTTCGGTTGTCGTGCCCGGCCTGTACCGGGTCGCCGACGGCGGCAAGGGCCTGAGCAAGGCGCTCGACGACATCCGCTTCCAGGTGTCCGAGGCGATCGCGGGCGGGGCCCGGATCATCGTGCTCTCCGACCGGAACTCGAACGAGACGTTCGCCCCGATCCCGTCGCTGCTGTTGACCTCGGCCGTGCACCACCACCTGGTCCGGGAGCGCTCGCGCACCAAGGTGGGACTGGTCATCGAGACCGGTGACGCCCGCGAGGTGCACCACATGGCCACGCTCGTCGGCTTCGGCGCCGCGGCCATCAACCCGTACATGGCCTTCGAGACGATCGAGGACATGATCGAGGGCGGCGACCTCACCGGCATCGCCTTCGAGGACGCGGTCAAGAACTACATCAAGGCCGCAGGCAAGGGCGTGCTGAAGGTGATGTCCAAGATGGGCATCTCCACGCTCGCCTCCTACACGGGCGCGCAGCTGTTCCAGGTGATCGGCCTGTCGCAGGAGCTGGTGGACGAGTACTTCACCGGGCTGAACTCCAGCCTCGGTGGTATCGGCCTCGACGAGCTCGCAGCGGACATCTCCATCCGGCACGCGGCCGCGTACCTGAACCGTCCCGAGGAGCGCGCGCACCGCGAGCTCGAGGTGGGCGGCGAGTACCAGTGGCGCCGCGAGGGCGAGTACCACCTGTTCAACCCGGACACGGTGTTCAAGCTCCAGCACGCCACCAGGACCGGCCAGTACTCGATCTTCAAGGAGTACACCAAGCTCGTCGACGACCAGTCGGAGCGCCTGGCCTCGCTGCGTGGCCTGTTCAAGTTCAAGAGCGGTGTGCGCCAGCCGATCTCGATCGACGAGGTGGAGCCCGCCTCCGAGATCGTCAAGCGCTTCTCGACCGGTGCGATGAGCTACGGCTCCATCTCCGCCGAGGCGCACGAGACGCTGGCCATCGCGATGAACCGTCTCGGCGGTCGCTCCAACTCGGGTGAGGGCGGAGAGCATCCGTCGCGCTTCGAGGTGGAGGCGAACGGCGACTGGCGCCGGTCCGCGATCAAGCAGGTCGCGTCCGGCCGGTTCGGTGTGACCGCGCACTACCTCAGCAACTGCACGGACATCCAGATCAAGATGGCGCAGGGTGCCAAGCCCGGCGAGGGTGGCCAGCTGCCGCCGCACAAGGTGTACCCGTGGGTCGCCGAGGTGCGCGGGTCCACCCCGGGCGTCGGCCTCATCTCGCCGCCGCCGCACCACGACATCTACTCGATCGAGGATCTCGCACAGCTGATCCACGACCTGAAGAACGCGAACCCCGCAGCTCGTATCCACGTCAAGCTGGTCTCCGAGATCGGTGTCGGCACCGTCGCCGCGGGTGTCTCCAAGGCGCACGCCGACGTGGTGCTGATCTCCGGTCACGACGGTGGCACCGGCGCCACCCCGCTGACCTCGGTCAAGCACGCGGGCGCGCCGTGGGAGCTCGGCCTGGCCGAGACCCAGCAGACGCTGCTGCTCAACGGTCTTCGCGACCGGATCGTGGTGCAGGTCGACGGCCAGCTCAAGACGGGCCGCGACGTGATCATCGCCACGCTGCTCGGCGGCGAGGAGTTCGGATTCGCCACCGCGCCGCTGGTGGTCTCCGGCTGCATCATGATGCGCGTGTGCCACCTCGACACCTGCCCGGTGGGCGTCGCGACCCAGAACCCGGTGCTGCGCAAGCGTTTCGCGGGCAAGCCCGAGTTCGTGGAGAACTTCTTCATGTTCATCGCGGAGGAGGTGCGTGAGCTCCTCGCGGAGCTCGGCTTCCGCACCATCAACGAGGCGGTCGGCCAGGTCGACGCTCTGGACACCACCGAGGCGCTCGAGCACTGGAAGGCATCCAAGCTCGACCTGTCGCCGATCCTGGCGAAGACCGAGTCGTCCTTCATGGATCAGGACCTGTACTGCACCGGTTCGCAGGACCACGGGCTCGAGAAGGCGCTGGATCAGCAGTTGATCGCACAGAGTCGTGCGGCCATCGACAGCGGTCAGCCGGTGAAGTTCGAGTCGAAGATCACCAACGTCAACCGGACGGTCGGCACCATGCTCGGCCACGAGGTGACCAAGGCGTACGGCGGTGCGGGCCTGCCCGAGGACACCATCGACATCACCTTCACCGGATCCGCGGGCAACAGCTTCGGCGCCTTCGTCCCGAAGGGCATGACGCTGCGCCTGCACGGCGACGCCAACGACTTCGTCGGCAAGGGACTGTCTGGTGGACGCATCGTGGTGCGCCCGCCGCTGCAGGCCGCCGACGGGTTCGTCGCCGAGGAGAACATCATCGCGGGCAACGTGATCCTGTTCGGCGCCACCGGCGGCGAGGCCCTGATCCGCGGCATCGCGGGTGAGCGTTTCGCGGTCAGGAACTCCGGCGCGACAGCGGTGGTCGAGGGCGTGGGCGACCACGCCTGCGAGTACATGACCGGTGGACGGGTGGTCGTGCTCGGCGCGACCGGACGCAACTTCGGTGCCGGCATGTCCGGCGGTGTGGCGTTCGTCTACAACCCGGAGAAGTCCTTCGAGAAGGACCTCAACACGGAACTGGTCGATCTCGAGGACCTCGAGCACGAGGACTTCGGCTGGTTGAAGGGTGCCATCGAACGGCACCGGGACGAGACCGGGTCCGAGGTTGCCGCGCGCATCCTCTCGGACTGGTCTCAGCAGGTGAATCACTTCGTGAAGGTGATGCCGCGCGACTACAAGAAGGTGCTCGTGGCGATCGACACCGCGAAGAAGAACGGAACTGACGTGGACGAGGCAATCATGGAGGCAGCTCGTGGGTGATCCAAGCGGCTTCCTCAAGCACACCTCGCGCGAGCTGCCGGTCCGGCGGCCGGTGCCGCTGCGACTGATGGACTGGAAGGAGGTGTACGAGGACTTCGATTCGAAGACCCTCCGCACCCAGGCCAGCCGATGCATGGACTGCGGTATCCCGTTCTGCCACAACGGTTGCCCGCTCGGGAATCTGATTCCCGAGTGGAACGACCTGGTGCACAAGGATCGCTGGCGCGACAGCATCGACCGTCTGCACGCGACCAACAACTTCCCGGAGTTCACCGGTCGGTTGTGCCCGGCGCCCTGCGAGGCGTCCTGTGTGCTCGGCATCAACCAGGATCCGGTCACCATCAAGCAGGTCGAGGTCGAGATCATCGACCGCGCCTTCGACGAGGGCTGGGTCAAGCCGGTGCGGCCGTCCAGCCTGACCGGTAAGAAGATCGCGATCGTCGGTTCCGGGCCTGCCGGCCTGGCCGCGGCGCAGCAGCTCACCAGGGCCGGTCACACCGTGACCGTGTTCGAGCGGGCCGACCGCATCGGTGGTCTGCTCCGCTACGGCATCCCCGAGTTCAAGATGGAGAAGCGCCACATCGACCGGCGCCTGGTCCAGATGGAGTCCGAGGGCACCATCTTCCGCCCGGGAGTCAATGTCGGCGTGGACATCTCGGCGGATCAGCTGCGCGCGGACTTCGACGCCGTCGTGCTGGCCGGTGGCGCCACCGAGGCGCGCGACCTGCCGATCCCCGGTCGCGAGCTGGACGGCATCCATCAGGCGATGGAGTTCCTGCCGATCGCCAACCGCGTGCAACTCGGCGATGCGGACGCACCGTCGATCACCGCGGAGGGCAAGAAGGTCGTCATCATCGGTGGCGGCGACACCGGCGCCGACTGCCTTGGCACCTCGCTGCGCCAGGGCGCGGAGCTGGTGCACCAGTTCGAGATCATGCCGCGTCCGCCGGAGGCCCGCGCGGACTCCACCCCGTGGCCGACGTACCCGCTCATGTACCGGGTCTCCTCGGCACACGAGGAGGGCGGCGAGCGGGTGTTCGCGGTGAACACCGAGCAGTTCTCCGGAGTGGACGGCAAGGTCACCGGCCTCAGGGCGCACGAGGTCAAGATGGTCGGCGGCCGCTTCGAGAAGCAGGAGGGCACCGACTTCGAGCTCGAGGCCGACCTGGTGCTGCTGGCGATGGGCTTCGTCGGACCGGAGAAGCCGGGCCTGCTGACCGACCTGGGCGTCGACCTGAACGAGCGCGGCAACGTGACCCGTTCCGGCGAGTGGGCGACCAGCGTGGACGGCGTGTTCGTGGCCGGTGACATGGGTCGCGGCCAGTCGCTCATCGTGTGGGCCATCGCGGAGGGTCGCGCCTGCGCGGCCGCCGTCGACAAGTTCCTCGAGGGCGAGACCGCGCTGCCGTCGCCGATCGTTCCCACGGCGGCACCGCAGCGATGATCACGGGCCGGTAACGGCCGGCAACTGAACGGCGAACCCGCCGTCCCGACAGCTCGGGGCGGCGGGTTCGCTGCGTAACGGGGTGATTTCCCGGTCTGTCGGTCATATGGACGAATGTTCAGAAAAGCGGGCACGTATCCATTTTGTGACGGTTAGGCTTCCGGCGATTCTGTGATGTGAGTCACGCCACTGCAACCCACTTCGGTGGGCCGCTCAGGAGGTAACCGTGCTCTTGTCCATGACCCGTCGCTTTGCGACACCGATCGTCGCGGCAACCGCCGCGATGGGACTGCTGCTCGGCGGCGCCGTCACCGCCGCCGCCGATCCGCCGCCGCCGGCCTCGTCGGGCGACCAGTCGGCCGACAACCTGCGATGGAACCTCGGCCTGACCGCCGTGAACGGGACCGCGGTCGACCCCGCCACGCCTGGCGTCAACGTCGTCCACCCGGGCGACACCGTGACCTACACCGCCAAGATCTGGAAGACCGCAGGCATCGGCCGGTACATGACCGCGATCCGGCAGATCCAGCCCGCCGGCTTCCAGTACCTCTCGCACACGGTGAGCAAGCAGTCGAACGTCACCAACGAGGGCGCCGCGGGCGTCAAGGCGACGTGCACCGGGGGCGGTTGCAACTCGGTGCCGATCCTGGGCACCAAGGGTTATCTCGACAACGTGAACTTCGACGTCACCTACAAGATCCCCACGACCCAGCCCTTCGGCGACTACAACGCCGGCTTCGTGTTCGACGTCTATGCGTTCAGCACGCAGTCGGGCGCCAACCCGGCAGGCGCGTGGGTGCGTGTCGTCGACCCCTCCGTCAACACCACCGCGGACCTGCAGGTCCCGGCCACCGCCAAGACCGGCACCTCGGTCGACCTCACCGCGAATGTCGGACCCGCCAACGCGGTCGGTACGGTGCAGTTCAAGGACGGTGCCGCGAACATCGGCGGCCCGGTCGGCGTGGCCAACGGCAACGCCACCCTCTCGCACACCTTCGATTCCGTTGGCGCGCACAATATCTCCGCGGTGTTCACCGGGGGACCTGGCTTCCATGACTCGACCTCCGGGGTGAAGACGGTCGACGTCACCGCCGACACCTCGACCGCGATCCAGGTGGCGGCCACCGCGCTGGTCGGCGACGACGTCCAGGTCACCGCGACGGTCACCCCCGCGACCGCGGTCGGCACCGTGCAGTTCAAGGACGGAGCGACCAACGTCGGCGAACCGGTCCCCGTGGTCAACGGCACGGCCTCGATCACCCGCAAGTTCGACGAGGCGGGCACCCACAGCTTCGTCGGTGTCTTCACCGGCACCGCCGGATTCACCGACTCGGTGTCTCCGCCGGCCGAGCTGATCGTCAAGGACGCCGACTGGGGCACCACCACCACCGTGCTCGAGCCGGTCACCGCGGTCGTCGGAACCTCGGTGAACCTGTCGGCCACCGTGCACCCGATCCCGAGCGGCGGCACCGTCAAGTTCCTCGTCAACGGCACGGAGGTTGGCACCGCTCCGGTTGGCACCGGTGACGGCGTCGCGATCCTGCCGCACACCTTCGGCGCCGCCGGCACCGCCAACGTGGTCGCCGAGTTCACCGGCACCACCGGCTTCACCGGATCCACCTCGCCCGGGTTCACCGTCACCGTGACCGAGCCCGACACCCGTGAGGCCACCACGACGGCCCTCGCGGTCACCGGCAACGCGGCTGTCGGACAGGCCATGCAGTTCAAGGCGACCGTCGCGCCCGCGGGTGCCAACGGCACCGTGCAGTTCAAGGTCGGTACCACCCCGATCGGTGGCCCGGTGGCCGTCGTCAACGGCGTGGCCACCATGTCGCACACCTTCGCGGAGGAGGGCACCTACGGCGTCACCGCCACCTTCATCGGGGGCGCCGGGTTCAAGGACTCGGTCTCCGGTCCGTCCGTGGTGAACGTCGCGGCCGCGGGGACCCCCGGCGGCACGGGCAGCCTCGACACCGGATCGCTGTCCAGCCTCTTCGGTAGCTAGTCGACCCACCCCCATGGCCGGCCCCGGGGCGCGACGCGTGCGCGCCCCGGGCCCGGGTGGGGATCCAGACTTTCCCCTATCTCAGGAGAATTCATGCAGAACAAAAGAATTCGGCGGATAGCGACTCCGATCACCGCGGCGGCCGTCGTCGGGATCACCGTGTTCGGTGGCATGCCTGCCCAGGCCGCCCCGATCACCACCAACTTCACCGCCGCCTGCCTCGCGACCCCGTCGGCCGTCGCCGGACCGCAGGTGCAGGCGCAGCCCTCCTCGGTGACGATCGATGCTCCCGCGACGGTGAATGCCGGCCAGGAGTACGAGGTCACCGTCGCGCCCCCGCCGATCACCTACCCCAACTCGGTGTCGGGGGCGAGCGTGCAAAACGTCTCGCGGATCAAGATCGACATCGACGTGCCACAGAACGCGGAGTTCCTCGGTGCAGACATCGTGCCGGGAACCAGCTCAGGGCTCAGCGGCGTCGCACCTAATGTGTTGCGGGTCAACGAGAGCGGCACGGTCGACCCGAACGGGACCGTCATCCGGCTCTCGGGCAACAATGCCACCATCGGAAACGGTCCCAACTCCAGCAAGAACTCCGAGGGCGGCATCGTCGCGCCCGCGGCGAGCGGCGCGAACACCACCTTCCAACTGCCGAAGGTCAAGGCTCGGCTGCGGGCGGGTGCGTCCGGGAACGTCCAGATCAAGCTGCGCACCGGCGGTGACGCGGGGGCGTGGGCCAACGACAAGAACTTCCTGACGTTCCTGCCGAAGGCGAGCCTGATCATCACCGCATGGGCTCCGACCCAGTGCTCTCCACGTGACGGTGAGAGCGCGCCCCTCAACGGGGGTGCAGGCCCGCTGGCCACGACCAGCATCACCGAGGCGGACAAGGCCACCACCACCACCCTCGCAGGCCCGGGCAGCGCCAAGAACGGCACCCCGGTCACCCTGACCGCCAACGTCGCACCCGCAGCGAACGGCGGCACGGTGCAGTTCAAGGACGGTGACGCCCCGATCGGTGACCCGATCGCGCTGGCGGGCAGCAACGCGGCCTTGACGACGACGTTCACCACCGACGGCGACCACCCGATCACCGCGGTCTATTCCGGCGCGACCGGATTCGTGGGATCCACCTCGGCGGTCAAGATCGTCAAGGTCACCACCGACGCACCGCCGGAAACGGCGACCACCACCACGGTCGAGGCCCCGGCCAACGCCAAGGTCGGCCAGGACGTGAACCTCACCGCGCGGGTCACCCCCGAGGGCACCGGCGGCACGGTGAACTTCATCGTCGACGGCGGGGCTCCGGTGACCGGCATGGTCGGCACCGACGGCATCGCCGTGGCGCCGTACACGTTCACCACGACCGGAACCCACAGGGTGGTCGCGAAGTTCAGCGGCGCGCAGGGTTTCGCGCCGTCGACCTCGCTCGCCTTCCCGGTGAGCGTCACGACGCCCGCACCCGCGGACGTGGAGACCACCACCACGCTCGCGGCACCCGGCACCGTGGAGAAGAACGTCCCGGTGACGCTGAGGGCGACGGTCGACCCGGCCAACGCCAAGGGCAAGGTGCAGTTCAAGATCGGCACCGCGCTGATCGGTGGCCCCGTGGACGTTGTCGACGGTGTCGCGACGCTACCCACCACGTTCCACAACTCCGGCACCTACAACGTCACGGCGGAGTTCACCGGTGACGCCGGGTTCACCAGTTCCGCCTCGGCTCCACAGACGCTGACGGTGCCCGGTGCCACCGGTCCGGGTAACGGCGGCGGACTCGGCAGCCTGGAGAGCATCTTCGGCTCCTGATCGAGGCCGAGCGCTCGGGGTGCGTCGCCGGCTCACGGCCGGCGGCGCACCCGCCGCTCGCGGCGGGGAGGTCTCGCTACACCCCTGCGGTGAGCGCGACGGTCAGTGGGACGACCGTCAGGCAGCAGATCGCGGCCGCGAAGAGGGCGATGACCAGCCCCCGATTCCAGCGGCCGCGGGCGCCGCTGGCCGCGGTCACGAACAGGACGAACCCGACGCAGACGGAGGCGATCGTCACGAGTACGGCGGCATCGACCATGGTTCGATTCTGCCTCGCGTCGGGGGTGGGCCCGCGTGCACCCCGGGGGTATCGCGCGGAGGGTGATCTCGGCGCGCGCAGACCCCGGGGTCTGCGGTAGCGTCTGGTTCATCGTCTGTGCATCTTTTTGATACCTCCCGCGGGCAGTATGGGCTGGCCGGACCGGGAATCGGAAGGAAAGAGGGGGCTCGCACAATGCGCCTGAAGAAGTCCATCGCAGTGCTGTCCACATTCGCTGCTGCCACCGTGGGTACGGTGCTCTCCGGCACGGCCGCGCACGCCGATCCGGCCGGAGGCAATTGCCCGAGCATGTATGTGGTGGCCGTCCCGGGTACCTGGGAGACGTCAACGCAGCCGGACAAGCGTCCCGGCCCCGGCATGCTCGCCGCCGTGACGAACGCGCTTCCCGCGTCGAAGATCCGGTCCGACTACGTCACCTACGCCGCGACCGCGTTCCCGTGGGAGACGGAGGTGTACGGGGCATCGAAGAAGCAGGCCACCGACAACGCGCGCGGGATGCTGGAGGCGATGCAGAAGGCCTGCGCCAATACGCGTTTCGGCATCATCGGCTACAGCCAGGGCGCGGACGCCGCGGGCGATCTGGCCGCGGAGATCGGCACCGGCACCAGCACCATCCGCCCCGAGAAGGTGGCGGCCGTCGGGCTGCTCTCCGACCCCCGCCGCGCGGACAGCGACGTGCTGATCGGCCCGGCCGTGCCGGGCATCGGCTCGGGCGGCCCGCGAATCGGCGGGTTCGGCTGGCTGAGCGATCGCACGGTGACCTTCTGCGCACCCGGGGACCTGTACTGCGCGACCGAGCGCACCGACTTCGTCACCCGGCTGGCCGGCTTCCTCGCACAGAACTCGGATCCGGGCTCCTCGGATTCCCCGCGCTACGGCGACGAGGCGACGATGATCTGGAACGACCTGCTCGGCGCGGGCGGCATCCCCACGCTGCAGAACCAGCTCACCGATGAGGCGAACGTGGGCCGTCGGAAGCAGCTCGAACGGTTCTACGGGTCGGGAGCGCACCAGGACTACCAGGGGTACGCCGTCGACAAAGCGGGGAACACCCCGACCACCTGGTTGGCGGGCTGGCTGCGCGACCGCGCCTGATCGACTGGGGCTCGCCCCGCCGATCACCTCGTTGCGATCATGCGATGAACCCGCTGCTCATCGCGTGATCGACCGGTCCCCGGGGCAGGGGCAACACCGGATTTCTGGTCAAGTGGGGCCAGGGTCCGGCACAATGCCCTGCGACACGGCGGACAGCCCCGCCACGTTGTCGGGCGTGAGGGAGCAGCGGCATGCGATCGTCAGGTGAAGTGGCCTTGGGTGCGCGGGAGCTCGTGGTCGCGCTCGCCTCGGCGATGGAGGCGCAGAGCGAGGAACTCGCGGCGCGGGTGATCGATCGGCTGACCTCCGAGATCGAGGAGGCCAGGGATCCGCTGATCGCCACCATGCAGGTCGCCACCACCGTGGAGTCGCTGGCTTCGATCCGCCAGATCCTGCAGCATCGGATCGAGGCGGGGCGCACCGACGCGCCCGCGACGGCGATCGAGTACGCGCGGCAGCTCGCGCAACGCGGGGTCTCGCTCGCCGCGATGGAGCGGGCCAACCGCCTGTCCACGGACACCGTGATGCGGTGGTGCCTCGAGCAGATGGAACTGCTCAGCGACGACGCTGCGGTGGTCGCGCAGGCCGCGCTGCTGATCATGACCGACACGGCCGGCTACGGCGATCGGGTGGCGCACCAGCTCGCGGCCGCCTACGAGACCGAGCGCGCGCTGTGGCTGCGTCGCAGCAGCATCTCCCGTGAGGCCTGCATCGGACAGCTCCTTACGGGCCGGGCCACGGACCTGGCCGCCGCCGAACTGACCCTCGGATATCGGCTGGCCCAGCGGCATCTGGCGCTGGCGGTGTGGACCGAGCGGGCCGAATCCAGGGACGGCGGGACGAGTTTTCTCGAGCGGTCGGTCGGTGCCCTCGCGGAACGGCTCGGCTGCAACGGCCCACCGCTGGTCCTGCCGCGCGCCGACAACGAGGTGTGGGCCTGGTTGGCCGTCGGGCCGTCGGTCGACCTGTCTGGGATCGGGCCGATCGTGGCCGGCTGGGAGCACCCGGTCACGCTCGCGGTCGGGGTGCCTGCCGACGGGGTGGCCGGATTCCGTCGCACCCACGAGCAGGCGATGTCGGCGCAGCTGGTGGCGCAGAACTCGGCGCGTCGGGGCCCGCTGGTCGTCTCGAGCGCGGACGTCGGCGCGATCGCGTTGATGTGCGCGGACATGCCGGCCGCCGTGAGGTGGGTGCGCGATATCCTCGGTCCGCTGGCCGTGGACGATGCCGCAAGCTATCGGCTGCGGCAGACGATCCGCGTGTTCCTGGCCAACGGCGCCAGCTACACCGCGACCGCGGAACAGCTGAACATGCACAAGAACTCGGTGGTGTACCGGCTCCGCAAGGCGGAGGATCAGCTCGGGCACAAGCTCCGCGACGGCCACCTCGACCTCGAAATCGCTCTGGCGCTGTGTCATTGGCTCGGCGCGGCCGTGCTCGAGGCGGGACCGGATTCGGCCGCCTCGAGCACGGGCGGCTAGCGGACCAGGCTCAGCGGTTCCCGCGTCGCCGTCTTGACGAAGTAGGCGATCTCGTCGATCGCGCGCTGCGCCTCCGGCACCACGTCGGCGGCTGCCTGGAACACGTGCACCTGCCTGCGCCACACCTGGAGCTCGCAGGGCACGCCCGCCTCGGCGAGCCGGTCGGCCATCAGTTCGGAATCGGGCAGCAACAGTTCGTGCGACCCGACCTGGATCAGCACCGGCGGCAGTCCCCGCAGGTCGCTGTCGACCGGGCACAGCCGCGAACGGTCGCGGAGCGACCCGGACCGGCTGTCGGCCCGGTCGGAGATGCGGGCGAGCTCGTCGAGTGCGTGGCTCGGGAGCATGGCGTCGCGGCCCGCGTTGGGGTGCTCGGTCTTGCGGGCCGGATCCATCTCGGTGAGGGGCGAGAGCGCCACGATGCCTGCCGGGCCGGGCAGGCCCTGCTCACGGAGGGCCAGCGGGATCATGAAGGACAGGTAGCCGCCGGCCGAGTCGCCCGCGATGACGATCTGATCGGGCCGGTAGCCCTTGGCGAGGAGCCAGCGGTAGCCGTTGACCCCGTCGTCGACCGCTTCGCCGATGCTGTGCGTCGGGAGCATTCGGTAGTCGACCATCAGGACCGGCGCCTGTGCGGCGGAGGAGATCCGCGAAACGAGGCGCTGGTGGGTGCCGACCCCGCAGAACATGAATCCGCCGCCGTGCAGGTAGAGGACGACGCGATCGCTGTCGGCGCCGTCCGCCTCGACCCACTGCGCGCTGCAGTTGTCGAGCAGGATGGTGTGGCTGCGGGTGCCCTCGATCGGCGGATGCATCAGGGCGCCCATGTCGTCGAGGAACTTCAACGGCCAGGGCAGCGCCGACGCCTTCGCCCACATCGAGATGACCGGGCGCACCGTCATCCGCAGTGCCTGGGCCAGCACACGCGACTGCATGCTGGTGCCGTGGATCTCCTGGCGATCAACCGTGGTCGGGAGGTGGCCCGGCTGCGGCGCGACCGCGCCGTCGACGAAGCGGGCCCGCACCGAACCGAACTCGCGGTCGCCGGCATTGACAAACTCCACAACTTCACTGCTGGTCACGTAGACATCCTTGGGGCTTCGCAGGGAACGCGATCGTCATCGGTGCGCGCGGCGCGGGGGCCGCCTGCGCGGTCAAAATGTGATGGCGGTCACTGACATTTCAAGGACACTAGGGCGGATCGCCCGCCCTGCCACCGGGCGCACCGCACGAGAAATCCGACCGCTTCTGTACTGAGCGTCCAGTTTTTGCGTACAAGCGTCCAGTTCGGGGTTCGGATAAGCCCTCGGGGGGCCTCCGCGGGCAAGTAGCGTGACCGGAAACGGCCGCACGGGGTGGCCTGAGAGAAGGGGAGACGATGTCGGATCTGAAGGTGGTGGCCACCATCGCTGCGAAGCCCGGTTCGGAAGAGATCGTGCGGGACGGTCTGTCCACCCTCGCCGCCGCCAGTCGTGGCGAGGCCGGTTGCCTCGGCTACGAGCTGTACGAATCGTCGGCCGCCCCCGGCACCTTCGTCACGGTCGAGGTGTGGACCGACCAGGAGGCACTGCAGGCGCACATGGCGACGCCGCACCTGCAGGCCGCGTTGGGCACGTTCGGCGCCCACCTGGCGGGTGCGCCGCAGATCCACCCGCTGACCCCGATCGAGGTCTGAGTCCGGTATCCGGACCGGGTCGTTACGGGCGGTGCCGGATCAGCAGGTCCCGCACATGGCCGGTCTCGTTCACCGAGGCCACCCGGGCATTGCCGTTGCGGGACACCAGGACACGGGTGATCGACGCGTAGTCGATCGGGAAGGTCAGCGGGCGGTCGAGGCCGAGCAGGCCCTGCAGGTACACGTTGATGACGCCGCCGTGCGCGAACACGGCCACGGTGTCCTCGTGGTCGGCCCCCGCGACCACCCGGTCCAGGCCCTCGTGGACCCGGGACCGGAACTCCCGCTCGTCGACGAAGTCGGGGAGGTGCCCGGCCAGGATGCGCGCATAGGCCTCCGGCGCGATCGTCTTGGCCTCGTGGATGGGCACGTAGTGCGCATGGCCGTGGTCGTACTCGGCCAGCCCGGCATCGGCGGCCACGGTCAGCCCGCGGGCCGCCGCGACCGGCGCCGCCGTCTCGAGGGCGCGCCGCTGCGGGCTGCTGACGATCGCCGAGATCGGGTACGGGTCGAGGGCGGCGGCCAGCCGCCCGGCCTGTGCGTGACCCTCCGCTGTGAGGCCCGGGTCCGCGCCGTCGGCGGACTCGGCCGAGAGGATTCGTTCGGGCAGCGCATGACGGATCAGCAGCAATTGCACCCGGTCAGACTGTCATGCTCGCGATCAGCGCCGCGACCGAGGCCGGACGGTCCGCCATCATGTTGTGCCGGGCGGGACGCAGCGATTCGAACCCGGCGCCGAGCCGGTCGGCGAGCCGCCGCTGCGCCCGGACCCAGCGCCGCGACCGGCCGGAGTCGGCGGCCACGACCAGGGTCGCGGGGAGGGGGCCGAGCGGGCGGAGCCGCTCGAGCTCCGCGCCCAGGTCCGGGTACGCCGCGTTCTCGATCAGGGTCGATCGCAGGTAGTCGGGGTCGGCGAAGGTCAGTCGGATCCACTCGACCGCTTCCGCGTCGGGAGCGCCGTGGGTGACCAGGCGCACCCACGGCCCGGCCAGGCGCTGGAGCCCGCACGCCGAGGCGCCCCGAGCGAGGACGGTCGAGACGCCGAGCCGCCATCGGCGGGGGAGCGCGAGGGGGTGGCGCGCGGCGATGCTGGTGTCGAGCAGCACCAGGGCCGAGGCCCGCCCGGGGTTCGTCCGCGCGAATCCCTCGGCGTACCAACCGCCCATCGAGTGGCCCACCACCGTCACGGGCCCGCGCACCCCGACCGCGTCGAGCACCGCACCGATCCGGTCGGCCTCCCCGCGGACCGTCGGCGGCTCGTCGGAGGCGGGGCTGAGTCCGAAGCCGGGCCGGTCGAACCGCACCACGGTGCAGGCGCGGGTGAGCAGGGCCGCGACCCCGTCCCAGTCGAACCAGTTGCCCGCGAGCCCACCGACGAGGACCACCGGCGGGCCGGACCCCTCCACCATCACGTGCAGGGATCGGCCGCCGACCTCGACGAGGGTTCCGGGTGGTTTCACGTGGAACCCCGTCGGCCTTCCTGCGCGGTGAGCAGTGCGGCGAACACGATCCAGGCGGTGACCGAGATCAGCTGCAGTCGCTGTGCGTAGCCGAGGAGCCAGACCTCGTCGCCCCGCCCGTCCATGTCGACGGCGAAGAGGGTCCAGACGGTGCCAACCGAATAGAGGGCGACGACGCCAAGGCCGAACCAACGCAGCGGGTGCGGCAATCCGTAGCGGTAGGCGGCGAGGATGAAGGCGAACACCGACACGGCCGCGGCGGTCGCGGCGGCCGAGCTGGTCACGGCGTGCAGCGACCGGACGGCGTGCAGCAGGCCGGCCTCCTCGCGACCGGCGCACTCGCTGCTGCCGTGGGCGGAACAGGCCAGCGGCATCCGGGAGTCGAGGAACGTGCTGACCGCGAACACCGCCAGACCGATCCAGCCGATCGTGGTCAGCAGCCGGCGCGGGCGCAGCGCCAGGCCGAATCCCGCGGCGGTGGCGAGCACGATGCCGGTGAGCAGGTCCCCGGTGCGGAAGAGGAATCCGTACGGCTGATCCAGCGCGGCCAGTTCGCTGACGTACGCCCGGCTCGGGTCCAGGCCCGTCGGCAGCACCCACTCCAGCATCCAGGACGAGTACAGCACCGCCCCCAGCACCAGCAGGCCGATCAGGATCCGGCGGATCCAATTCTGGGTGTCGGGCGCGGTGTCGGTGTCGGTCACTGGCGCGGCTTGGCCAGGGGGAACGCCAGTGATTCCCGGATGCTGCCGCCGGTGATGAGCATGACGATCCGGTCCACACCCATCCCGATCCCGCCGGTGGGCGGCATCGCGTGCTCGAGGGCCTGCAGGAAGTCCTCGTCCAGCTCCATCGCCTCCTCGTCGCCGCCCGCCGCCAGCAGCGACTGCTCGGTGAGCCGCCTGCGCTGGTCGACCGGATCGGTGAGCTCGCTGTAGGCGGTGCCGAGTTCGACACCCCAGGCCACCAGGTCCCACTTCGCGGCGACTCCGGGGATGGTGGGGTGCGGCCGGGTCAGCGGCGACATCGAGGTGGGGAAGTTGGTGTAGAAGGTTGGGAACTCGGTCTGGTCCTCCACCAGGTGTTCGTACATCTCCTGCGCGACCGCGCCTGCGTCCCAGTCGGACTGGTGCGGGATCCCGTTCTCGTCGCACAGCCGCCGCAGTTCCTCGATGGGGGTCTCCGGGGTCACCTCGACGCCCAGCTTCTCGGCGACCGCGCCGTGCATGGTCTTGACCGGCCAGTCGCCGGAGATGTCGACCTCGACCGGTGTGCCGTCGGGCCCGGGGCGCAGGATGATCTCCCGGCCGTGTGCGGCCACCGCCGCCGCCTGGATCAGCTCCCGGCACAGCACCATCATCCGCTCGTAGTCGCTGTGTGCCTCGTACGCCTCCAGGATCGTGAACTCCGGGTTGTGCTTGAAGTCCACCCCCTCGTTGCGGAACACCCGGCCGATCTCGAAGACCCGCTCCATGCCCGCTACGCACAGCCGCTTGAGGTAGAGCTCCGGCGCGATGCGCAGGTACAGGTCCAGGTTGTAGGCGTTGATGTGGGTGATGAACGGCGCCGCGTTCGCGCCGCCGTGCACCTGCTGCAGGATCGGGGTCTCGACCTCCATGAAGGCGCGCGAGGTGAGCGAATCCCGCAGCGACTTCACCACCGCGCTGCGGGCGGTGAGCAGGTCGCGGGCCTCGGCATTGATGGCGAGGTCCAGGTAGCGCTGACGCACCCGGGTCTCGGGGTCGGACAAGCCCTTCCACTTGTCCGGCAGCGGGTGCAGGCACTTGCCGTTCATCCGCCACTCGGCGGCGAGCACGGACAGCTCGCCCTTGCGGCTGCGGCCGATGGTGCCGCTCACCTCGATGAGGTCGCCGAGGTCGAAGTCGGCGGTGAACTCGTCGAGCCGGTCGCCGACGGTGGTGCGGTCGAACAGCACCTGGAGGTCGCCGGACCAGTCGCGGACTTCGGCGAACGCGACACCGCCGTAGGCGCGGATCCGCATGAGCCGCCCGGCGATCCGGACCCGGGTGCCCTCCGGTGACGAGGCTGCCGCGGCGACGGTGTGGGTGGGCGGGTATGCCACCGGGTACGGATCGATGCCATGGGCGGCCATCCGGTCCAGCTTGTCCATCCGCACCCGGACCTGTTCCGGGCGACGGGGTCCGACGGTCTCGGTGGCGAGCGCGGCGACGTCGTCGGGCGCACTGCCGTCCGAGTGCAGCAACCCCGCCGCCGCCACGGACTGCGGCACCGCGATGCGGGTGCCGGTGTGCTTGCTGATGTCGCGGCGCCGCCACCGCGGCAGCGTGACGAAGCCCTCCGCCACCGCGGACGCCATGCCGACCTTGGGCAGCACCCGGCTGTCGGAGAAGCACAGGTAGCGCGGGGCCCAATCCGGTTGATACTTCACGTTGGACCGGTACAGCGCCTCGAGCTGCCACCACTTGGAGAAGAACACCAGGATCGATCGCCACACCCGCAGCACCGGACCGGCGCCGATCCGGGCGCCCTCCTCGAAGACCGACCGGAACACCGCGAAGTTCAGTGACACCTTGTTTACGCCGAACCGGTCCGCGCCGGTGGCGAGCTCGGTCACCATCAGCTCCACGACGCCGTTGGGCGCCTTCGGGTTCCGGCGCATCAGATCGAGCGACACCCCGGTCAGGCCCCACGGCACCAGCGAGAGAATGCCGAGGACCTCGCCGTCGGACGTGCCGTCTCCGTCCGGGTCCGTCTCGCCGATGGCCTCGACCAGCAGGCAGTCGCCGTCGGCGATGTCGCCGAGCCTGCCGAGGGCCATCGAGAACCCGCGCTCGGTCTCGGTGTCGCGCCAGGAGTCCGCCCTGGCGATGACCTTCGCCATCTCCTCGGGCGGGATGTCGCGATGACGTCGGATGCGAACGGTGACGCCCTGCTTGCGAACCCGATTGACCGCCTGCCGGACCTGACGCATCTCGCGGCCGCCCAAGTTGAACTCGCGGGTGTGCAGGATCGCCTCGTCACCGAGCTGGAGGACGGTCAGCCCCGCGCGCGCGTAGGCGGTGGCGCCGAGCTCGCTTGCCCCCATCACCGCAGGGGTCCACCCGTAATTGGAGGCCAGGTCCAGCCACGCGTCCACCGCGTGTGGCCAGGCCTCCTCGTCGCCGATCGGGTCGCCGCTGGCCAGGCAGACGCCGAGCTCGACCCGGTAGGTGACTGCCGCCTTGCCGCTTGGCGCGAAGATCACCGCCTTGTCGCGGCGGGTCGCGAAGTAGCCGAGCGAATCGTCGGCGCCAGAGCGGGCGAGCAGTCCGCGCAGCGCCGACTCGTCGTCGCCGGTCAGGGCGTTGTCCGATCGCTGTGATCGGAACAGGGTGACCACCGCGGCCAGCAACGCGAGGGCACCGAGCAGCCCGAGGATGGTGCTGACGAAACCGTGTGTGCGCCCGTCGAACTGCTCGTTTTCCAAGACGACGCCGCCGAAGACCCGGTTGAGCGACCAGAGCAGCCGCTGATCAGACGGCAGGGTGCCAGGGAACAGCTCGACCAGGGCCCAGCCGAGCAGGGTGCCGATGGCGAGGCCGAGGAGCAGCACCCCGAGAGCCTTCCAGCCCGCGCCGCGCCTGACCCGCGTGTAGAACTCCTTGCGCGCGGCGATGAGCACGCCGATCACCGCGAGGTGGACGACGAGGGCAAGCGCTGCGTTCATGTTCCGCTCGACGATCACCTGGGCGAGATTGGTGAGGGCGATGAGGATCAGATAGACGGTGAGCAACCACCACGCGATGCGCTTGCGGCTGGCGAGCGCCGCCGCGAGCAGCGCCAGCACCAGGGCCCAGACGATACTGGTGTCCGGTGCGTCGAAGTAGTAATTGTTGACGTACTCGCGCGGCGTCCGGACGAGGTACCGCAGCACGGGCGAGATGCTCCACAGGAAGACCAGGGTCGCGTAGACGCCGATCACCAGGCCGGCGATGTGCGGCACCTCTCGGAAGTGCCCCGTGGTCGGTCTGCCCAGCCGCCGGGGTGCAGGATGAGCGGACTCGAGCGACGTTTCGGTCGTGGTGGTCGGCGTCATCTACCCAGTGTGAAGGGTTCTCCGTCGGTGTGGGGGATGATGAGCGAGTGCCTGCGCCCCAAGATGTACCGATCCGCGACGAGTCGATCCGCCTCGGCCAGTTCCTCAAACTGGCGAACCTGATCGAATCAGGCGCCGATGCCAAGTCCGTCATCGCCGACGGTCTGGTCAGCGTGAACGGCGAGGAAGAGGTCCGACGTGGCCGCCAGCTGCACGAGGGCGACGTGGTGGAGATCGGTGGGATCAGCGTGCGGGTCTCGCGCTAGGGGGTCGTTTGAGCGACCGCGCCCTCGAAGTCGGGGTGTGGATTCGACACGATGAGAGCGGATCCGTCCATGGCGACGCGGCCGTGCGCGAGTTTGTCGGTCTGAGGAAGCGTGAACAGGCCTGCGAAGAACACGGCAACTGAGCTGAAGAAGACGATCGTCATCAGCGCGTCCTCGCCTCGACCTCTGAGCGCGAAAAGCGTGCAGAACAGAAGCACGCCGGCCACGATCGCCAGCAGAGAGCATCCGAAGCGCTTCCGTCGATGAAGCAGGCATTCATCGCAGAACGGCCACTCATCCCAGAGGAACAGTGACTGCGCACGGATGCGGTTCCATTCGACAATTTGCCAAAAGGCAATGAAGCAAGTGATGCGCTTCCATCGGGGATAGCCCGGTCCCGTGAACGGCAGTACCGGCACTGATGAAAAATGCGTACTGCGGTGTTCTGCCGTGATCTGTCCGTGTGCAACGCACACGTTCGGCGCGGGATGGATCAACTCGTAGTTCCGTGCGCGCAGGATTCCTTTCGCTGCTGTCGGCATCTGGAACTCGTCGTCGGTCTGTGGACGGATCGGAAGACGAATCTCCGGACGCGGGGCGGCTCGCACTGGCCAATGATGACGCACGCCTTGGCCGAGAGTGCAGTTGTCGGCGTCCCACTCGGGCGATGTCCCGACAACTGCACGCTCGGCGGTCAGACCACCATCGGGACGAGGGCCTTGCGGTCGGTGGGGTAGTCCTCGAACTTCTCGCGGTACCACTTGTGGGTCGCGATGGCCCGGGGGATCAGGTTGCCCGCGGTGATCAGGAAGATGACGACGCCTGCCAGCGACCAGGTCAGCAGGGCGAACCCGGCCCAGGCGATGAGCTCGCCGAGGTACGCCGGGCTGGTGACGAACCGGAACCCGCCGCCGTACGGGATCTTGTACTCCGTTGCGCCGGGGTTCTGCTTGTCCCGGAGATTGCGCACGATCGACTCGGACGACACCAGCAGCGCGAATCCGCCCAGGTAGATCACCACGCCGATCAGGAAGCGGGGATCGGTCAGCCACTCGGTTCCGTACTGGTTCAGGTAGTCGTGGCTGAAGAAGGCGCCGTTGAGGTAGCCGTGCATGCAGGTCACCAGCATGCCCATGCCGATGACGGAGACATTGAAGGTGCTGCGCTTGCCTGGGACCTGCCGGATCGACAGCGGGAAGAACCAGCCGCGGTTCGCGTAGTGCAGCAGCCAGATCCCGGCGAGCACCAGCGAGGTGGGCTCGAACCGGTTCGGGCCGGTCAGGAAGAAGATCGCGAACACCACCGTCGCGGGGATCTCCATCAGCCACCAGCCCAGCTTCGGGTTGAGGTTGAACCCGAGGTTGGTCGAGCTGAATCGACCGTATGAACTCTGGGCGAAGAAGCCGCCGACGATGACGAACGCCGCGAAGGCGAACGCGATCGTCAGGACGGTGTCGTAGACCGTGTTCCCGGTGTACCAGTGCATCGAGATCCTTCATCGTGCGAGCGGCCTGCTCGGCCACGTTCCAGGTGGCGACGCCGGACCGGCGACGCTCAAACTGGAACACGTTCTACCACGTCTGGATTCTGTCCGCGGCGCTATCGCGCGATCGGTGCACTTGCGACAGGCCCTGGCAATGGCACGGTTTGGCCCCGAAGATGCGGCGGGGCGCCCGAATGGACGGCACGCCCCGCTCGGCATCATCCATGAAAATTGAACGCGGACCGGTCCTACTCGACGTACTGCTGCTCGAACTCGGCGGTGGGCGGGGTCGGCGTGATGACGTCGATCAGGACGCCGTCGGGACCGGCGATGATGAAATGCCGTTGCCCGAAGTCCTCCGTCCGGATGTCGAGCACCGCGCGGCGACCCCCGAGCGTCACGAGCCGCTCGTACTCGGCGTCCACATCGTCGACCTCGAAATTGAGGATCAGGCCATGCGCGCGCGATCGGTGCCCGTCGGGGATGGTCTCGTGGGTGTGGTCGAGGATCGCGAGTTCGAGGTCGGGTTCGCGTCGAAGGCTTACGTACCAATCGGATTCGAACGTCGCCTCGAAGTCGAACCAGCGGCGGAAGAAGTCCGCCGACTCGCCGACGGCGTCCGTGCAGATCACCGGATAGAAGCTCGTCGTGGCCATGTAGCTCTCCGTTCAAGATAGATACGTACACAATGTATGTGTCTGAACATACGCATACACTGCGTACGTATCAATGGGTCATCGAAGGGGTGGGCTTGAGTCCGTCGAAGAAGGAACAGACCGCTACGACAACGCGAGCCCTGCTCGCGGTGGCCGTCGAGATGTTCGCCGACCGTGGGTTCAGCGCGGTTGGACTCGATGACGTCGCAAAGCAATCCGGCCTCACCCGGGGTGCGGTATACCACCACTTCGGCAGCAAGGCCGGGCTGTTCGATGCCGTCGTGGACCAGGTGCAGCGAGAGGTCGCCGAGCGGGTGAGTCACGCCGCGGCCGGGGCGGGGAACCTGTGGGACGCCCTCGTGGAGGGCTGCCACGAGTTCGTTCGCGCCGGGTCGGATCCCAGGATCCATCGGATCATGTTGATCGACGCGCCAGCTGTGCTCGGATGGCAGCGCTGGCGCGAACTCGACGCGGCCAACTCGGGTCGCCTGCTGCAGGAGGTGCTCGACGAGTTGCAGACGGAGGGCACGATCGGTCCGGGTCTCGCCGCGCCGGCCGCGCACCTGCTGTCCGGTGCGATGAACGAGGCGGTGCTCTGGGTGGCACAGTCGGAGACCCCCGATCGGGACCGGGACTCGGCCTTGGCGACGCTCGACCGTCTGCTGGGCTCCCTGCGTCAGCGCTGACCTCGCCGAGTGTGCACCTACTGCACGTCCCACTCGGCCGATGCCCCGACGACTGCACACTCGGCGCGGTCGGTAGTTCCGTGTGGACGTGTCCGAATTGTCCGCGAATCCTTGGATTTTCGCCTCGCGTGACGTGGACGTGAACCCGCGCCGTCAGTAATTCCCTCCCGGTTCACGGGGAGGACACGAAGCATGCACGAAGTACGTCCATGCGCTGAATAGCGTCCGGTCATCGTTGTTCATCAATGAAGGGATCGGGAAGTGACCACCTCACCACTCAACCGCAGAGCGTTCCTCGGACGCACCGCGCTCACCGGGCTCGGCGTCGCTCTCGCTGGAAGCGTCGACACCCTGTTCCGGCCCCAGGTGGCGGCCGCGGTGCCGGGGAAGGCGGCGGGCTACGGTCCGCTCGTTCCCGACCCCAACAAGATCCTGTCGCTGCCGGCGGGGTTCTCCTACACGGTCGTCTCGCGCTCGGGTGAGACCCTGCTCGACGACGGTTCGCCGGTCCCGAGCGACCCCGACGCGAACGGCGTGTTCGCGAACGGAAACGGTGCCACCATCGTGACCAACCACGAGGTCGGCAGCAACGAGCCCTTCGGTGTCCCGGTGGTCGCCGGCCTCACCTACGACCCGGGTGCGCGCGGCGGCACCACCACCGCCACGGTCGGCCCGAACGGGGCGCGCCAGGGCCAGTACGTCAGCGTCGCAGGAACCGTGAACAACTGTGCGGGTGGCATCACCCCGTGGGGAACCTGGCTGACCTGCGAGGAAACCGAGGCCCGCGCCGGGTCGAACGGCTTCACCCTTGCCCACGGCTACGTCTTCGAGGTCGACCCGGCCGGCCAGGCCGCGAACGTCGGCAAGAGCCCGATCCCACTGAAGTTCCTCGGCCGGTACGCGCACGAGGCGGTCGCCGTCGACCCGGCGACGAGTGCCATCTACCTCACCGAGGACGCATCCAGCCCCAACGGCCTGTACTACCGGTGGACGCCGCCGCAGGGGTTCGTCGGCGGCCGCGGCGCGCTGCACGCCCTCGCCCAGTCGCCCGGCGGGGACACCGCGGGCAGCCTGCAGGCGATGAAATGCCTCTCCGGCGGCACCCACGTGCCGGACCTGTCGCAGGCCACCGTGCCGGGCGTCCGTTACAGCGTGCAGTGGGTCGACGTCCCCGACCGCGACGCGAAAGCCACCTCGGTGCGCAAGCAGTTCACGAACGACCAGGTCACCCGCAGCCGCAAGCTGGAGGGCCAGTGGTGGGGCGATGGCGGGGTCTACTTCGTCGCCAGCTTCGCCCGCATCAGCGACGGCAGCGCGGTCGAACACGACGGCCAGGTCTGGTTCTACGACCCCGCCACCGAGACCGTCGAGCTGAAGACCCTGTTCGGCGTGAACCCGGACCCGTCCGTCGACACCGGCAACTACGACGGCCCCGACAACATCACCGTGTCCCCGCACGGCGGCATGATCCTCGCCGAGGACGGCGAGGGCATCAGCCACCTGATCGGCGTGACGGAGGACGGGCAGCCGTTCCAGATCGCCCGTAACGAGCTGAACGACAGCGAGTTCTGCGGTCCGGCGTTCAGCGCCGACGGGAAGACCCTGTACGCGAACATCCAGACGCCAGGAATCGTCCTTGCGATCACCGGGCCCTGGCGTCGCAAGACGGGCCTCCCGTTCGGCTCGTAACCGTGTGATGGGTGACCGTGGCGAGGATCAGGGGGAGCTGGAGACCCCACGACCCCGTCGCGGTCACCCGCCCGTGACGGGGGTCCGGGCACTGTTGCAACGAGTCCCGCGGTGCCACACTGGATGGGTCGGTCACGTCTTCTCGAAGGGCGGCGCGGCGATGAGGACAACACCACAGCGCAGAAGGTCTCGATACGCGGTTCGGATCATCGTCGCGGCGATCGTGATGCTGTTGCTGCACATGGGATTCGGCGGCGTCACCGCATCGGCCGCCCAGATGGTGCGGACGCAGGGCGGCGCGGTGTCCGCGGTCGCGAACGTCTCCACCCACCAATTCACGGTCAGCATCGGGGATCAGGTGGTCCGAACGATGCCTGCGTCGATGGGCAAGCCGGGTCACGAGACCCCGCTGGGCACCTTCGAAGTGCTCGAGAAGGACCGGTACCTGGTGATGGACTCGTCGACGTACGGGGTCCCGGTCGATTCCCCGGAGGGATACCGGATCGACACCGAGTTCGCGGTCCGGCTCACCTGGGGCGGGATCTTCGTGCATTCCGCGCCGTGGTCGGTCGATTCGCAGGGCTACGAGAACGTCAGCCACGGCTGCATCAACCTCAGCCCGGAGAACGCGCAGTGGTTCTACGAGAACGTGCAGGTCGGGGACACGGTCGTCATCGTCGACTGAACGCGAACGGCCCGGGCGGACCTTCGTCGCACCCGGGCCGAACACGCTGATCTGTGGGGCGGTCAGTCCTCCGCACGGACCACGACGCCGTCGTCGTCGCTGTAGACCATCTCGCCGGGGTTGAAGGTGACGCCGCCGAAGGTGACCGGCACGTTCTTCTCGCCGGAGCCGGTCTGGGTGCTCTTGCGCGGGTTGGTGCCGAGGGCCTTGATGCCGATCTCGAGGGTGCGAAGGATCGCCGAGTCGCGGACCGCGCCGTTGACGATCACGCCCGCCCAGCCGTTGGCGACACCCTTGCCGCCGATGATGTCGCCGACCAGCGCGGTGTGCACGCTCGCGTCGCCGTCGACCACGAGCACGCCGCCGTTGCCGGGCTCGCCGAGGGTCTGCTTCACCAACAGGTTGTCCTGGAAGCACTTGATGGTGGTGATGCGGCCGGAAAAGACTGCGCGACCGCCGATTTGGATGAACTGAGTGTCACAGCTGCGGATGTCGGGGCCGATCTCGTCGGCCAGATCTGCGGTGGCTACCTGCTCAGTCATCTGTTCTTCCCTTCGTCTGTTGAACGCATCCACCCTAGTTCGCCGCGGGCCCTCCGCGGCCGTGGCGCTGCTCATAGTCGTCGCGGGTGCTGTCCGCCCGGCGCTGCGCCTTCTCGTTGAGCAGTTCCGGGTCCAGGCCGTGGGCGAGCAGCCGGTGCCTGCGGTAGATGTTCATCAGCGCGATCGCGAAATACAGCACCGGGAAGAGCAACAGCGCCATCATCGCCAGCGGGATCCATCGCTCGCCCGGGATGAGCAGGTAGAACGCCAGGAACAGCGGGATCAGCGGCAGTGTGAACCGCAGCACGTAGCGCACCGAGGCGCCGGGGCCCACCAGGTCGTTGCGGACCCAGTCCTGCATGGAGTCGGGCAGGGTGCGGCCGAACAGGTAGCCGAGGTACTGCGTGAAGGAGGGTCTGCGCTGGTCGGGCATGGTCATAGGGTAGGGCACCCCTGACCGGAATCGAACGCCCGCTTGGAGGCGGACGGTCCGGTGACGCCTGCCCCGAAACCGCCGGCCCGGGGCGAGGCCGCGCGGACCGCAACTTGCAGACCGACCGGTACGTGTCCTAAATTTCTGGTTTGCTCCCTTCCGGGGGTACCGGTGGCTTGTTGTGGCGGCCCCGGAGGCAACACCGCAGCGAGACCGGCTCCGATCAGGGGCAGGCAATGTATTCCGGGGGGAATATGTATTTCGGGGGAATGGTCCCGCGCTCTGCGCCGGACCAGGTCATCTGTCGAGTCCCGCGCCGTTCGGCGCAGACCCGTCGTGCTCTCGACCGACACGGTTCTTCTCCACTTCGCTGACCCAGCAACCACGCCATCCATCCGCGGCTGTGCCGCGCGGCCCACTGCGGCCTCGGATCGCGTCGGCACCGTCACGACCTCACGTGGTGGTGCCACCACCACGAAACATCGAAGGAGAACCCATGAACCACCACAGAGGCGCCCGTCATCGCGCGCGCACCGAGCGCGCGACGGTGGTGGGCGTGATCCCGCTGGCGATCGCGATCACCTGTGCGGGACCGGCTTTCGCCCAGCCCGGCGTGATGGTGCCGAACGCCGAGCAACCCGGCGTGGTGGCGGAATCCGCCCCCGAGCCCGCCCCCGAGCCCGCGCCCGAGGTCGAGCCCGTCGAGGAGCCGAAGACCTACTGGATCGCTCCTCCGGTCGAGTACGCCGAGTTGCCGACCCGGCCGGTGCCCACCTACGACTACACCGAGTATTCCGAGCCCGTCGAACCGGTTCAGTTCCAGGAACTGCACCTGCCCGTCGCGGTCGAGGTGGTGGCCCCCATCGAGGCGCCCAAGGAGCGACTGCGTGTCGGTGACTTCGTCTCCGACCAGCCGAACTGGCTCTCCGACGAGTACCTGAACCGGACGAACAACACCTCCGCGGTGATCGAGGCGCAGGTCAACACGTTCTGGAAGTCGATCGGTGTGGACGCCGAGCGCAGTGACCGCATCGCCGCGGCCACCGTCGGTGGGGCGGCGGCCGGCGCCGTCACCGGCGCGATGACCGCCGGTGTCCCGTTCGCTGTCGGTGGCGCACTCATCGGCGGCACCATCGGCGGGAACATCGGCGTGGGCATCGGCAACGCCTTCATTCCGGGATTGGGCTGGGTCGCAGCAGCCCCCATCGGAACCGCCGCCGGAGCCGCCATCGGCGCTGCCGCGGCCGGAATCCCGGCGGCAGCGGTGGGCGCGGTCGTGGGTGGCGTGGCGGGCGGTGCAGCGGGTACCGCCTTCGGCGCCGGCGACAGCCTCGGCACCCCGACCGAGTTCGTCCTCCCGAACGTCACCGAGCCCGACGCCGCGGCCCTCAAGCTGCAGGCAGGCGAGGAGTACGCCCGGCTCGCCATGGAGCAGCCCGCCGCGGCCACCGCCGTCGTCGATGCGGTCGTTGCGGCCCCGCAGCTCGCGGAGCAGGTCACCGACCAGGCGATCGCGGCCCGCGAGGCCACCCTCGCCCAGCCGGGCGGCGAGCAGGTCATCGCCGGACTCGACGCCGCCGCGGTGGAGCTGAATCACGCGTTCGGCCCCGTCGCGGGCATGGTCGGCGAGGCGTTGGCCGCGGGCCGGGACGGCCTGGCCGTCTAGGGTCGCCAGCGCACCGGCAACAGGAGGTCCGACATCGTGGGCACACGACAACCGCCGCCGGGCGGCAGATTCGGCGAATCGTCGTCCGATCAGCGTCGCCCGCCCCCGTGGGTCCCGATCGCCGGCCCGAAACCGGACACCTCCGACCCCGGCGCACCCGGTGCCTGGTTCGACAAACCGCAGGACGGTGCGCCGCCGGTCATCGACACCGGATGGGTGCCGCCGCAGTCCCAGCCGGGATGGCTGCGGCGGCACCGGTTCGACGTGGCGCTGGCCGCCGCCGTCGCGGTGGTCGTCGCGGGCGGGGCGGCGACCGCGCTGCTGCTGGCCGACCGGGGATCGTCGGACGGCACGGTCTCGCCCGCCACCTCGCCCGCCGCGGCCCAGTCCGACGAGGCCGACGAGGCGACGTGGTGCGACGGATTCGCCGACGGCGAGGTGGTCTCGGCCGACCCGTCGGACCGCGGCGCTGCGGCGATCGCCGGATTCGAGGACGCTTACTACGTGGCCCGCGACGGGGTCCGGGCCCGCAGCTATGTCGCGCCCAACGCGCTCGTCGCCTCCGCGGAGCAGATCGGGCAGGGAATCTCCCAGATCCCTTTCGGCACAACGCATTGCCTGCTCGTGAAACGGATCGGCGAGGGTCGGTACGCGGTCGACGTGTTCGACCGGCGTCCCGACAACAGTGCGAATCACTACCGCCACACCTTCACCACCGCGGCGGATCCGGGGTCGCCGACCGGGGTCGCCATCACGTCCATCACGCTTCGAGAGGGGAAGTGACCCGGCATGAGCCGCGGCTACACGGATTCGACTCGCACCTGGGCGATCCACACCTACAAGCAGACCCGCGACCAGTACCGGTCGCGGCTGGAATGTTGCGCCGCCATCGCCGCGGACGTCGGCGCGCACACGAACACCGTGGTGCGCTGGGTCAATGACGAGCTGGGCCGTCCGCGAGTCGTGTCGGAGGAGGATCTCCCGCAGCGGGTCCGGGACCTCGAGAGTGAGGTCCGCAGGCTCAGGCAGGCGAATCGCGAACTGAGCGAGCGCATTTCGCTGGGTGTCTGATCCACATCCGCTCACTGCCGGGTGCGGCGCCGCTGCCGGGCGTTCGCCATGCCGACCGCGGCGCGCAGGATGTGCGGGGCGCGGCGGGCCGTTTGCAGCACGGCCCGGTCGATCATGGTGAGGTTCAGCTGTTTTCGGGGTTCGGCGTAGGGCTCGCTTTCGCCCGCGCTGGCGGCCAGCGCGTACAGGCGCCATCGGCCGGGGACGCCCTTGAGCTCGTGGTCACCACGGTCGACGAAGGAGAGCTCGGACCCGACCACCAGGTCCCGGACGGTCCGCGAGACCAGCACCTCGCCCGGACCCGCCGCGGCTCCGATCCGGGCTCCGATGTGCACGGTCATCCCGGTCACGTCCGCCCCGATCCCCTCGATCTCGCCGGTGTGCACCCCCGCGCGCACCGTCAGCCCCAGCGCTTCGGCCTGGCGGCACACGATCTGCGCACAGAGGACCGCCGCCGCCGGACCGTCGAACACGCTCAGCGTGCCGTCGCCCGCGACGTTCACGAGCCGGCCGCCTGCCAGCTCCACCTCGTTGCGGACCTGCCGCTCGTGGGTAGCCCGGAGGTCGCGGTAGGGGCCGTCGCCGATCCGGGCCAGCATCTCGGTGGACCCGGCGATGTCCGTGAACAGGACCGAGGCGAGGTGGCGGTCGGCATCGACCGGCCGATGGACCCCGGTCGCGACCTCCTCGATGTGGTCGATGATCGGTATCCAGGCCTCGCCGAGTGACGAACCCGGTGCCGCCGCCGCCAGCGTGTGCAGCGTGGCGTGCGGGATCGAGTCGGTCACGTAGCGGGAGACCGCCTCGGGCATCGAACTCGCCTCCGCATGGAGCACCCGCGTCGTGCACTGGACGGAGGGGAGGGCGTCGGAGCAGTCGATCCGGAGCAGCCACTCGAGATGCGCGCGGGCGGTCGCGGGCGGTGCGGAGCAGCGCTCGAGGAGCGCAAGCAGCCTGCGATTGAACGGCGAGTCCTGGCTGGGGTCCCACATCGACATGATCTGCCCGGAGCCCCAGTTGTCGTAGACGGCCCGCCAGCCCTCGACGTAGCGGGCCAGGGCATCGGGGTCCCAGCCGTGCGGGATGTCCGGGCCGTCGCGGAGCATGCCCTCGATGAACGGTTGCTGCAGCACCAGGCCGGTCACCCGCTCGGGCGCACGGGCGGCCACCAGCACGAGGGGCCCGCAGGTGCTGCCGATACCGACCAGGGCGGCCCGTTGCATGCCGACCGCGTCCATCACCGCGAGCACGTCGTCGGCCTGCTGCTCGAGGGTGGGGACATGGTCGACCGGGTCGGACAGTCCGAGGCCGTGGCGCTGGAAATAGACGGTTCGCGAGAAGGTCGCCGTCCGCTCGAATAGGTAGTGGATGTGCGGGTCGGTCCACATCAGGTCCGGGTGCAGGCCGATCTCGAGGAACAGCGCCACGTCGGCCCCGCGCTCACCCACGACCTGATAAGCCAGCGCGTGACCGTCGCGCTCGACGTACCTGGTACCCGGGGGGTCCATGAATCCAGGCTAGTCGCGTCAGTCGGGCCGACGGGACAGTCGGCGCTGCCGTGCGTTGGCCATCCCGGCCGCGGCCCGCAGGACGTTCGGGGCGCGGCGGGCCATTCTGAGCACCGCCCGATCGAGCAAGGTGAGACCCAGGGTCTTTCGCGACGCCGTCGAGGGCTCGCACTCGGCCGGGGCGTCGGTGGCGGCGAGCGCGAACAGCCGCCATCGGCCGGGGACGCCCTTGAGTTCGCGCGTTCCGTGGTCGACGAACGAGAGGCCGGAGCCGACCACCTGGTCCCGCACCGCCCGCGAGACCAGCACCTCGCCCGGCCCGGCAGCGGCCCCGATACGGGCGCCGATGTGCACGGTGATGCCGGTCAGTTCCGTTCCGATCCCCTCGATCTCTCCGGTGTGCACGCCCGCGCGCACCCCCAGCCCCAGGTCCTCGGCTTGGCGGCAGACGAGGCGCGCGCACCGGACCGCCGCGGCGGGGCCGTCGAACACGCTGAGCGTGCCGTCGCCCGCGACGTTTACGAGCCGGCCGCCTGCCAGCTCGACCTCGTTGCGGATCTGCCGCTCGTGCGTGGCGCGCAGGTCCCGGTAGGGGGCGTCGCCGATCCGGGCAAGCGTCTCGGTGGACCCTGCGATGTCGGTGAACATCACCGAGGCGAGATAGCGCTCGGCGTCCACGGTCCGATGGACCCCGGTCGCGACCTCCTCGATGTGATCGAGCACCTCTATCCAGGCCTGGCCCATCGAGGTGCCGGGCGGAAGCGGAGGCAGCACGTGCAGCGTGCCGTGCGGAATCGCCCCCGCGATGTGCTGCGAGGCCGCCAACGGGACCGCGCTCCGGGCGGAGTGGAGTACGCGCGTCTCGCATTGGATGGAGGCGAGCACATCGAAATAGTCGATCCGGAACAACCATTCGAGGTGCGCGCGGGCGGTGGCGGGGGTCGCCGAGCAGCGTTCGAGCAGCGCCATCAGTCGCCGATTGAACGGCGAGTCCTGCGTCGGGTCCCACATCGCGATGACCCCGCCGGAGCCCCAGTTGTCGTAGACCGTCCGCCACCCGTCGACGAAGCGGTCCCGTGCCTCGACGGTCCAACCCCGGGGCAGCTCCGCGCCCTCGCGGAGCGCGCCCTCGACGAACGGCTGCTGGAACACCAACCCGGTCACCCGCTCCGGGGTGCGGGCCGCGATCAACGCGAGGGCGCCGCAGGTGCTGCCGATGCCCACGAGGGTGGCGCGTTCCATGCCGACCGCATCCATCACCGCGAGCACGTCGTCGGCCTGCTGCTCGAGGGTGGGGACGTGGTCGACCGGGTCGGACAGGCCGAAGCCGCGGCGCTGGAAATACACCATCCGGCTGAAGGTCGCGGCGCGCTCGAAGACGTAGTGGATGTGCGGGTCGGTCCACATCAGGTCCGGGTGCAGGCCGATCTCGAGGAACAGGACCACATCGGCGCCGCCCTCGCCCACGACCTGGTAGGCAAGCGCGTGACCGTCGCGCTCGACGTACCTGGTACCCGGTGGGTCCATGGGTCCAGGCTAGTCGCCGGATCAACCCTGTCGGGAGGACCACTGTTGCCGCGACTGGAGGCGGGGGAAGAGTGGGGGCGGTCAGCGACCGGGCAGGCGAACGGTGAACACCGTCCGTCCATCCACCTGGTCGACGCCGATGCTGCCGCCGTGCAAGTGCACGTTCTCGACGGCGAGGGAGAGCCCGAGTCCGCTACCCTCGCTGCGTCCGCGCGCGGTGTCGACCTTGTAGAACCGGCGAAAGATCGCCTGCCTGTCTTCCGGTGAGATGCCGGGGCCATGGTCGACGACGGTGATGACGGCGTAGCCGGGTTCCGCGCTCAATTCGACGCGCACGGGGGGCGCTCCGTGACGCAGCGCATTGGCGACGAGGTTGGCGACCACTATGTCGATCCGGCGCGAATCCACTCTGGCGCTGATGCTTTCGGGCGTAAGCAGTTCGACGGTTTCGGTCCAGCCGCGGCTCTCCAAGGTGCGCTCGGTCAGTTCGACGAGATCGACGTCGTCGAGGACGAGATGCGCCTGCTGTGAATCGTGGCGCGACATCTCGATGAGATCCTCGACGAGCCGAGTGAGCTTGCCGATCTCACTGCTCACGATGCGCGCGGCGGCACCGGCGTCCGGCGGAAGATTGGGGATCTCCTCCCGGAGTATTTCGCTGACCGGAACCAGTGCCGCCAGCGGCGTTCGAAGCTCGTGGGAGACGTCGGCGACGAACCGCCTCGACTGCTCTTCCGATTCTTCGAGGCCCCTGATGACCGCTTCGTTGCGCGCCACCATGTTGTTGAACGTCGTTGTCACCTGGGCGAGTTCGGTCACCCCGTCTTCGGGGAGCCGGACGCTCAACTCGCCGTCGGCGGCGCGGGCCGCGGCTTCGTCCAGACGCCTCAGCGGACGTACCAGTGTCGACGCGATCCAGAGTCCGAGCAGACCGCTCACCAACACACCCGCCGTGAGGGTGATGCCGACGACTCGGAGCAGGTCGTCGAACTTGTCCTGTACTCCCACCAGTGGCCGGATGGCGGCGGCCTTGACCAGTGTCTGGTCGTCGTTGCCATCCCCTGCGGTCACGTCCATGACGTACACGGACATGCCCACCAGGATGCGCTCTGAGTCGAGCCGCTCGAAGCGGATCAGCCCGGTGCTGTTCAAGCCGTCGTCGAAGCCCGATGTGATCGTCGCCGGATCGACGGATCCTTGACGGACGACTTCACCGTTGGCGATCAGTGTCATGTCGGATGGGAAGACCGGTGCGAGGCCGGCAGGTGTCAGTCCGTCCACCGGCGTGCCGTTGACGGACTGTAGTTCGTCGCGGAACTGTGCAGTTGCCACATCCTGAGCATTGAAATAGATCCACGACCGCGCCATGAGCGACACCACGCCCGCTGTTCCTCCGGCGATGATCACGACGATGGCGATGAACACCAGCACCAGCCGTGTCCGCAGGCCGTCGATCCGCAGCCAGGCCGGTCTCATCGAGCTGAGCTGGGGTTGAAGCGATAGCCGAAGCCGCGCACCGTTTCGATGACGGTCGGCTCGGCGGGGTCGTCCTCGATCTTTCCGCGGAGTCGTTGCACCGCCGCGTCGACGAGTCGGGAGTCACCCAGGTACTCCTGGTCCCAGGCCGCCGACAACAACTGCCGTCGGCTGAGGACCTGTCCGGGATTCTCGGTCAGAGCGAGGATCAGACGCAGCTCGGTCGGAGTCAGGGCCAGCACGGTTCCGGCTTTGCGGACCTGCAGTGACGACCGATCGACCTCCAGGTTGCCGAACGTTTCGGCGACCCGTACGGCCTCTGCCCGCGGCGTTGCGGGCGTCGACCGCCTGACGACGGCTTTGATGCGTGCGTCGAGGACTCGCGGGCTGGCAGGTTTGACGACGTAGTCGTCGGCGCCGGCTTCCAGACCGGCAACGGTGTCGATGTCGTCGGATCGAGCGGTCAGGATGATGATCGGAATCGAACTGCGGGTGCGGATGCGTCGACAGATCTCGTATCCGTCGGCGCCCGGGAGCCCGAGGTCGAGCAGGACGAGGTCCGCGGTGGTGAGGATGTCGTCGAAGTCGCAGTTGCCGTCCGGGCGATGGCTGACGTCGTGCCCGAGTCGGTTCAGTCCCAACGTGATTGCTTCGGCCACGGCTGGATCATCTTCTATGAAGAGGATGCTCACCATGATGATCCGGGTCTTCTGCGGTCGGAGGAATCTCGGTCAGCCAAGGGTACAGGTGTCACACTCCCGAGAGTCGTTCGTTGCCGGGGTCGGCCAGTATCGAGTGCCGCGCTGCGGCGGTGTTCAACGGAAATGCGGAAACGGCGAGGGTGTAGCAGCCGACGAGGAGTAGCGCGCCGATCACGTCACTCGGACGGTGCCACTGCCTTACGACCACCGAGATCGCAGTACCGATTGTGAGCAGGGCGCCGTTGATGGCGACGACGGCCCGCCACCGGTTGGGGGTGACGAGGACGATTGCGCAAGCAAGGGCAGTGATGGCCGTGAGCGTGCCGCTGGGAAAGGAATTGTGCATGACGAGACCGTTCAGGTCCGGTCGATCCAGCGACTGTTTGAGAACCCAGGCCGTCGTGATGGGGCCGAGTGTCACGACGACGACTCGCAGTGTCAGTGCAATCGGGTTGTTGCGCAACGTGATCATGAGTACCACGAGCACCCCTCCCACTATCAGGATCGGGGTGACGAGGCCGACGAACTCGGCAGAGAACACCCCGAGGTCTTCGGAGAACGCGGCCGCGTCCACCATGAGTTGTTGATCGACTATCTGGCCTCCGCCCGTGTTGACGGCCAATCCGAATCCGATGACTCCGAGGATCAAGAGTGCCAGTGCGGCAACCAGTCTCGCCGGTTTGATACGTGTCATGGTCAGCGTTCCGATCGCCCGTCCGAAGCATTGTTCAGTTGTGGTGGGCATTGCCCTCCCGGGGTGGTTGCCAATTCGAAGTGCCACATCTCGTTGGCGTATGTCTGGCACAGGCCGTAGTCGCCACCGTGCCGGATGAGCCAGTCGTCTGCGTTCGTCGGTCCGATGTCGACTGCCTGTCCGCTGACGTGCTTGGAGCGACTCGGGGAGTGCACCCACTTGGCGGCTTCGCTCGCGCTGCCGTACTCGACCACGGCCTCGTCGAACAGGCGCTGCTGGTATGCGGCGGACCGCCAACCTGACGTGACGTGCATTTTCACCCCGGATGCCTGTGCATCGGCGGCCGCGGCCTGCAGCGCCACGAGAAGCGCGGGGTCGAGACGGGCCAATGCGGGGACATGCTTGTCGTCGAGACGGATGCCGTCCTCGATCTCGCCACCGCCGGGTCCCGAATCGGGGTGAGTGGCAAGGTAGTTACCGCGTTTGGGCTTTGCGGAATCGGTGAACGAGCATGCACCGAGCGTGAGCGCTCCGAGCGCGACGAGGCAGATGATTCTGCGGTGGATCGGCATGCAGTCGAGACTGCTCGGTCAGTGTCACCGTGAAGTGGTCGTTGTTCGTCGACGGTGCCACGGTCTGCAACAGCTCTGTAACAGGACGGAACGGGGCTGGTGAGAAGCCGGGTGATTCGGGGTCAGGCGGGACCGCCGTCCTGGCCGTGCAGGTGGGCCCGCTCCCCGTCGCGGTCGAAGATGGTGAGGATCTCCACGGGTCCCTCGTGAGCCCCGATGGCGTGCGGGACCATGGTGGAGAACTCGGCCGCCTCGCCGGCCTGGACCAGCAGTGTTCGCTCGCCCAGGTGCAGCCGGGCGGTGCCGGACAGGACGGTGAACCAGTCGCGACCGGGGTGCACCCCCAGCTGCTCCGCCGTGGTCGGGCGCTCGGGGGTGATGCGCATCTTCGCCACGGTCACACCCGGCAGGGCCCGGTCGCGGGAGAGCAGCCAGGTCGTCACTCCCCGCGTGTGCTCGGGCTGCGGACGGATCACCACGTCCTCGTCGTCGGCCGATTCGACCAGCTGGTCGAGGGTGGTGCCGAGGGCCCGGGCGATGGGGACCAGCTGATCGAGGGCGATCCTGCGGTGCCCGGTCTCGATGCGGCTCAGGGTGGAGGGGCTCAGAAAGCAGCGCGCCGCGAGGGCGTCCAGCGACCAGCCCCTGGCCAGGCGGAGGCCGCGGATGCGCTGCCGGATCATCGCGTCCATGGTGACTTCTTGCGTCATAAGCAAGATGGTATGCCTTATGCGCAGGATGCGCTTAGGGTGGAGGCATGACGCAGCACTCCCACCAGCACGGACATGGACACGACCATCACCACGGACACGGTCACGGGCACCATGACGAGGCGGGTCTGGCGGACATGCTCGACCTCGACGCGGAGGTGCTCGGCGCGTATCTCGACGAGGTGACGGAATGGGCACAGTGGCACGCGCCCGAGGCGCCGCGCGCTGTCGTCGACCTCGGTGCGGGAACGGGCACCGGCAGCCTGGCGCTCGCGCGGCGGTTCGGGACATCGCAGCTGATCGCGGTCGACAGGTCGGCGGTGATGCTCGATCGTGTCCAGGCATCCGCCCGCGCGGCAGGCGTGGTCGATCGGTTGCGCGTCGCCAGGGCCGACCTGGACGACGGCTGGCCCGCGGTCGGCTCCGCGGACGTCGCCTGGGCGGCCTCGTCGCTGCACGAGGTCGCCGACCCGGACCGGGTGCTGCGCGGGGTGCACGAGGGGCTGAACCCAGGCGGGCTGCTGGTGGTCCTCGAAATGGACGGGCTGCCACGGTTTCTGCCCGACGACATCGGCGTCGGCCGCCCCGGCCTGGAGTCGCGGTGCCACGAGCTCCTGGCCAAGGCGAACTGGAACACCTACCCGGACTGGCGGCCGCACCTGGAGCGGGCCGGATTCGATGTCCTCGAGCAGCGCAGTTTCACCGTGGACGCGAGCACCGTCGGCGCGGATCCGATGCCGGAGCGCGCGGGGCGGTACGCACACACCTTCCTGAGTCGTGTCCGCGCCGCCCTCGACGGCCAGTTGGCCGCCGACGACCTCGACACCCTCGACCACCTCCTCGCCGCGGACCACCCCGCATCGGTCCTGCGCCGCGGCGACCTGACCATCCGGGGCAGCCGAACCGCCTGGGCGGCCCGCCGACCCTGAGATCCCGGGGGACGAGATGCGGACACGAATTCGGCTCGGTGAGCACAGCATTCGTGTTAGCTGGTCGCGAACCATTTCACCTGAAGCAAGGATTTCGGTCGTGCCGCTCAATATTGCCGATCTGTACGAGGCGGTCGCGGACGCGATCCCCGACCGCGTGCCGTTGATCTTCGGATCGCCGGATCCCGCGGGGACCGGTCCGGGGAGGGCCGAGCGTCGCAGCTATGCGGAGCTCGAGCGCCGGGCGAATCGGCTCGCCCACCATCTGCAGTCGGTCGGGGTGCAGCCGGGCCAGCACGTCGGCATCCACATGCGTAACAGCATCGAGTACGTCGAGGGCCTGCTCGCCTGCCTGAAGATCCGGGCGGTGCCGGTCAACGTCAACTTCCGGTACACCGACGCGGAGCTGGTCTACCTCTACAACAACTCCGAGATCGTCGCCCTCATCGTCGAGGAGGAGTACCTCCCCACCGCGACCGCCGCCCTGTCGCGCTGCCCAGGAGTCGGGCACGTGCTGACCGTCGGCGCCGACTACGAGGCCGCGCTGGCGGCGCAGTCGCCGGATCGGGACTTCCCGCCGCGCAGCCAGGACGACCACTTCATCATCTACACCGGCGGCACCACGGGCATGCCCAAGGGCGTGGTCTGGCGGCACGAGGACTTCTTCTACGCCGCGCTGTCCGGTGCGAACCTGAGCGGCCCGCCTCGCACTAGCGTGGCGGAGGTGGTCGAGGCCGCGGTGGCGAACACGAATCCCGCCGTGCTGATGCTCATTCCGCCGCTGATGCACGGGGCGGCGGTCTACTCGCTGCTGACCGCCTTCCTGATGGGGGCGCCGCGGGTGATCGCGCGCAGCTTCGACCCCGTCGAGGTGCTGCGGCTGATCGAGGCCGAGAAGATCACCGGCGTCACCGTGGTCGGCGACGCCATCGCCCGGCCGATCGCGGACGCCATGACGGCGCACGCGGGGGAGTACGACCTGTCCTCCCTCAAGCTGATCGGTTCCGGCGGTGCCCTGTTCTCGCCGCAGCTCAAGGACCGGCTGCGCGAGCTGGTGCCGGGTTTGGTCATCAAGGATGCCTTCGGCGCCTCCGAATCCGGGAACGACGGGGTCGTCGAGTTCGGCGACGACGGCACCAAGCGGATCAGGGCCAACCCGAACATGCTGCTCGTCGACGAGCGGGGCCTGGCCATCGTGCCGGGCTCGGACGAGCTGGGCTACATCGCGCGCCGCGGCCACGTCCCGGTCGCGTACTTCGGCGACGAGGAGAAGACGGCCGCGACGTTCCCGGTGGTGGACGGGGTGCGGATGGCCATCCTCGGCGACATGGGGCGGATGGAGGCGGACGGCACCATCGTGCTGCTCGGCCGCGGCTCGATGTGCATCAACTCCGGCGGCGAGAAGGTGTTCCCCGAGGAGGTGGAGCAGGCCCTCAAGACGCACCCGGCGGTGCTCGACGCCCTCGTCGCCGGGGTACCCGACGCCCGGTTCGGCGAGCGGGTCGCGGCGGTGGTGCAGCTGCGCGAGGGCGATCACGGCATCGACACCGCCGAGATCGCCGAGCACTGCCGCGAGCACGTCGCGGGCTACAAGATCCCGCGGTCGATCGTGGTGGTGCCGTCGATCGTGCGGTCGCCGAGCGGCAAGGCGGACTACCGCTGGGCCAAGGAGATGGTCGCGCAGGGCTGAGTCGCACTCCCCTGTGACGCCGGCCACGGAACAGGTAAGTTGTGTGTAACCGCAAGAACTACTCACCAGTAGGGGTACGAAATGCCTGCTCCGTCCGCCGCGACCTTCGCGCGGCTCGCCGACCTCATCGCCATCCCGGACGCGGCGAGCCGCCCGACCCGCCCCATCGTCGAGGCCTTCACCGGTCGCGAGCTGACCACCGTCCCGGTCGGCACCGCGGAGGACGCGGTCGCCGCGATCGAGCGCGCCCGGGTGGCCCAGCGGGAGTGGGGCAAGCGTTCAGCCGACGACCGGGCCCGCGTCTTCCACCGCTACCGCGAGCTGGTGCTGGAGAACCGTGACGCGCTGCTCGACATGGCGCAGGCGGAGACCGGCAAGTCCAGGGCCGCCGCCCTGGAAGAGGTGCTCGACATCGCCATGACCTCGCGGTACTACGCCCGCGTCGCACCGAAGCTGCTCAAGCCGAAGCGGGTCCAGGGCATGCTGCCGGGCCTCACCAAGACCGTGGTGCACCACCACGCGAAGGGCGTCGTCGGTGTCATCTCGCCGTGGAACTACCCGATGACCCTCGCGGTGTCCGACGCGATCGCCGCCCTGATGGCGGGCAACGCGGTGGTCATCAAGCCGGACAGCCAGACCCCCTACTGCGCGCTCGCCTGCGTCGATCTGATGTACCAGGCCGGACTGCCGCGCGAGGTGTTCGCCGTGGTCCCCGGCCCCGGATCCGTGGTGGGCACCGCGATCGTCGAGAACACCGACTACCTGATGTTCACCGGCTCCACCGCCACCGGCCAGCTGCTCGCCGAGCAGGCAGGCCGACGGCTGATCGGCTTCTCCGCCGAGCTCGGTGGCAAGAACCCGATGATCGTCACCAAGGGCGCCAACCTGCGCGAGGTCGCCGATGCGGCGGTCCGCGCCTGCTACTCGAACTCCGGCCAGCTGTGCATCTCCATCGAGCGGATCTACGTGGAGCAGCCGGTCGCCGACGAGTTCACCAAGCTCTTCGGTGAGCGCGTCAGGAACATGACCCTCGGGGCCGGCTACGAGTTCGGCATCGAGATGGGCAGCCTCGTCTCCGAGGCGCAGGTCAAGACCGTCTCCGGGCACGTCGACGACGCCGTGGTCAAGGGCGCCACCGTGGTCGCGGGCGGCAAGGCGCGCCCCGACCTGGGCCCGCTGTTCTACGAGCCGACGGTGCTCACCGGCGTCACCGACGAGATGGAGTGCGCCCGCAACGAGACCTTCGGTCCGCTGGTGTCGATCTACCCGGTCGCCGACGTGAACGAGGCGATCCGGCAGGCCAACGACACCGAGTACGGCCTCAACGCCAGCGTCTGGGCGGGCAGCAAGGCCGAGGGCGAGGCCATCGCGGCCCAGGTCCGCGCGGGCACCGTCAACGTCGACGAGGGGTACGCGCCCGCCTGGGGCAGCACCGCGGCGCCGATGGGAGGCATGGGTGTGTCCGGTGTCGGCCGCAGGCACGGTCCCGACGGTTTGCTCAAGTACACCGAGTCGCAGACCATCGCGACGACGCGTGTGCTGAATCTCGGTGGGCCCCGCGGACTTCCGCCGAAGGTCTGGGCAAAGGTGCTGGCGCCGTTCATCAAGGTGCTGCAGTACGTCCCCGGACGCTGACCGGATGGATCACGCGAGCGTTCTGATCGAGGCCGCGCCGTCGGCGGTGTGGGATGTGGTCACCGACATCGCCGGCATGGGCCGGTTCAGCCCGGAGAACACCGGCGGGCGGTGGACCGGCGGCGAGCCGGTGACCGCCGGTGCGACCTTCACGGGCAGCAACCGGCACGGCCCCGTGCGGTGGACCACCCATTGCACGGTGGTCGATGTCGTTCCGGGGGAGCGGTTCTCGTTCGAGGCGGACGAGCCGAAGGCGCGCTGGAGCTACCTGCTCGAGCCGTCCGGCATCGGTACCCGGCTCACCGAGACCCGGGAGATCTACGGGACGCCCGCGCTGTGGGTGCGGATCGTGCAGCGCTCGAAGGTGCTCGGTCGGAACCGGGACACACTGATGCGGGACGGCATGCAGACCACGCTGGAGCGGATGAAGGCGCACCTGGAGGCGCACCAGGAGGTCTAGGGCACTGCCCGGAGCCGGCTCGGCGCCGCGGCGAATCCATCGAAAGTATGAAGCTCGGCGCGCCCCCGGCATTTCGCGGCGACACGGGTCGGTGACGATGGTGGAATCGTGGCGGCGCTGTTCGGCGCCGGCTTGTCACGTGGAAGGGGCACCCCCTATGACCGCCGAGTCGACCGACTTGGAGCCGAGAGCCGATCGGCGCGCCTGGATCGGGCTCGGGGTGCTCGCCGCGGGGCTGTCCATGATCGTGGTGGACGGCACCATCGTCGGTGTCGCACTGCCGGTGATCATCACCGACCTCGACCTCGACCTGACCGACGCCCAGTGGGTCAACAGTGTCTACTCGGTGGTGTTCGCCGCGCTGCTGCTCACCGCCGGGCGGCTCGGCGACCGGCTCGGCCGCCGCCGCATGTTCATCCTCGGCGTGCTGGTGTTCCTGCTGGGCAGCGTGTTCGCCGCGCTCGCCACCAGCGCGACCTCGCTCATCATCGCCCGCGTCATCCAGGGCGTCGGCGGAGCCTTCGTGCTCCCGACGACCCTCTCGAGCGTGAACGCGACCTTCCGCGGCAAGGACCGGATCGTCGCGTTCGCCGTGTGGGGAGCGGTGATCTCGGGCATGGCGGCGGTCGGCCCGCTGCTCGGCGGCTGGCTCACCACCTACTTCACCTGGCCGTGGATCTTCATCGTGAACGTCCCGATCGGCATCGCGGTGATCATCGGTGCCCTGTACGCGGTGCGGGAGACCAAGGCCACCATCACCGAGCCGGGCCTGGACGTGGACGGGCTGCTGCTCAGCGCGATCGGCTTCGGCGGCGTCATCTTCGCCCTGATCGAGGGGCAGAGCCTCGGCTGGTGGAAGCCGATCGCTCCGTTCAGCGTGTTCGGGCTCGAATGGCCCGCGGACGCGCCGGTGTCGGTGGTCCCGGTCGTCGGCGCGATCGGCCTGGCCAGCCTCGTGCTGTTCGTGTTCTGGGAGCGGCACCGGGCCCGCGGTAGCCACCGGTCCGCGATCCTCGACCTGACCCTGTTCTCGGTCCCGACGTTCAGCTGGGGCAACCTGACCGCGCTGACCGTGGCGATCGGCGAGTTCGGCCTGCTGCTGGTGCTGCCGCTGTTCCTGGTGAACGCGCTCGGCCTGACCACGATGGGCGCGGGTCTGGTGCTGGCCGCGATGGCGCTGGGCGCCTTCGCCTCCGGCGCCGCGGCCCGGCACGTCGCCGCCGCGTTCGGTGCGCCGAAGACCGTGATCCTGGGATTGGCGCTCGAGGCCGTCGGCGTGGCTGTGGTGGCGTTCGCGCTGTCCTCCACGGTGTCGCCGTGGCTGCTCGCCGTGCTGCTGGCGATCTACGGCGCGGGCCTCGGGCTGGCGTCGGCGCAGCTGACCGGGACGGTGCTCGCCGACATCCCGGCGGAGAAGTCGGGCCAGGGCTCGGCGACGCAGAGCACCGTGCGTCAGCTCGGCGCCGCGCTCGGGTCCGCGGTGCTGGGCGCGGTGCTCTCGATCTCGTTGGCGCAGAACCTCTCCGACAGCCTCGAACCGGTCACGTCGGTGCCACCGCCGGTGCAGGAACAGCTGGTCACCGCGACCAGGGACTCCGCGGGCGGCACCATCTCCGGGATCCGCGAGCAGGGCGAGGAGGGCAAGCTCGGCCCGTCCGGGCCCGAGGTGACCGCGGCGCTGTCGGAGGGCTTCGGCGACGCGACCCGCACCGCGCTGTTCGTGGCGTCCGGGTTCCTGGCGCTCGGCCTGGTCAGCGCGACCGCACTGAACGCGCGATCCCGCAAGGAGACCTAGCCGGCCGCTCGGTCGCGGTCGTAGGCGGCGACCACCCGCTTCGGGGCGGTCAGCCGCCACGCCTCCTCGACGAGCTCGGCCAGCTCCTGCGGATCCACCCGGTCGAGGACGACGTCGATCCAGCCCCAGCGCCCGAAAAACGGGGCCACCAGGAAGGTCTCGGGGTCCTGTGCGAGCAGCGCGGCCTGGTCGTCGCGGGTGGCCTTGAGGCATGCGGTGGGCGCGCCGTATCCGACCATCGCGAACATCTTCTTGCGCACCCGGAAGGTCGGCTGGTTGCCCCAGCTGTCGACCACGATCTCCTCCGCCTCGGGAAGGGCCAGCATCAGGGCGCGTACATCCTGCTCGGAGGGCATGAGGCAGTTATAGCGCCGCCCGCCGACACCCGCACCGTTCATGCGGTGGTGGCGAGGGCGGCGGCCAGGCCGAAGGCGACGGCCATCGCCAGAGCCTCCAGCACCGCGCGCCGCAGCGAGTCCTCCGCCTGCATGCGGTGCGCACCCGCCGCGGGCACCCAGGTCCGGCGCCACCACCAGCCGAGCGCGCCGAGCGCGAGCAGCGCCGCGGTCTTGGCCAGCACGATCCGCCCGTAGCCGGTGTCGACGAGCGCGCCAACGCCGCCGAGCTTGACCGCGGCGTCGATCACGCCGGTCACCGTCAACACCGCGACGCAGCGCCAGGCGAGCTCCGAGTAGCGCGGCAGCAGGGCGGCCCAGGCGCCCCTGGCCCGCAGCAGCAGTGCCATCGCGACCAACGGTCCCAGCCACAGCGCGGCGGCGAGCGCGTGCGCGGCGCCGAGCAGCGAACCGAGGGTCTGCGCCGACATGTGCCCGGTGACGGGACGGGACGCGAGCGCGACCGCGGCGAGCACCGCGACGGAGGTGATCGGCCAGTCGGCGCCCCGCCGGAACGCCAGCGCCGCGATCACCGCGATCGCGGTGGTGCAGGCCACGGTGGCGCCGCCGATCTGGCCCGCGTTGACGTCACCGAGAAACCGGCCGAACGTGGTCGAGGAGAGCGCGCCTGCCCCGGTCTCGGTCGTCTCCGCCGCCGCGGCGACCACCAGGGCGACCTCGGCCAGGGTCCAGGCCCCTGCCAGCGCCGCGATCGGCCGCCACAGTTGGCCGCGCGCGATCACCGGTCGCGGCTCGGATCGCTGCAGCCACTCGAGTGTCGTCAGGCCGAGCACCGTCGACCCGAGGAGGACGGCGAGCACCCGGATCAGGCTCGACGGATCGGGGCCGGCTGGGCGGGCCAGCAGCCAGGCCACCCCGACCCCAGCCAGGCCGGCGGGCGCGGCGAACAGCAGCCATCGTGGCGAGATCTGCCACCGCCGCCGCGCGCCCGCCGAGGCCACCGAGGTCAGCTCTTGCCGCTGGGACGGCGCAGCGCGAACGCCAGCCCGCCGCCGAACACCAGCACGCCCGCGACGATGAACGGCCACATCGGCAGCCCGTCCGAATCGCCGCCCTCGGCGCCGGCCTTGTCGCCGCCCGGCTTCGCGCCGGGGGTGCCCGAGCCCTGCTCGGTGAGGGTGAAGGTGCGGGTCCCGCTGACGGGGTGGCCGTCGGCGGAGGTCACCCGGTAGGCGATCGTGTAGTCCCCGGTGGGGCCGAGCTCGCCGACCGGGACGCTGACCGAGGGGCCCTGCACGGTTGGCTCACCCTTCGACCACAGGTTGCCGTCCGGGCCGACCACGGTGAGGGTGGCGAAGCTGGGCTGCATCGGTTCGTTGAACGTGATGATGGCCTGCTCCGGGCCCACCGCGACGGACGAGCCGTCCGCGGGGTTCGAACTGGTCACGACCGCGTGGGCCCCGGCGACGCCCGCGCCGAGCAGCGCGGCCACCGCCGCGAACATCGTCACGGCCAGGACGCGGACCCGGGTACTCATGAGCGCCGTCCGCGGACGGTCGCGCCGACGCCGAGCGCGGCGCCGAGGGCGCCGAGCACCAGGCCGATGCCGCCGAGCCAACGGGCGGTGGTGTCCACGCCGTCGTCGGAGGTCGCGGACGAGGCGGTCGAGGCGCCGTGGTGGCCGTCCCCGGACTCCGAGGCGGGGGCCAGCGAGAGGGCGGGCGCCGGCTTGTCGGGCTCGCTGCCGTCGGCGCCGGGCTGCTGATCCCAGTTCACGACCTGGCCGTCGCTGTAGGTCTGCGTGGCGGCGAAGGACACCTCGTCCTGCTCGGGCAGCGGTCCCGTGGACAGCAGGAACTGCTGGAACTGGCCGGGTCCGACGCTGACGCCGGGATCAGCGGTCCAGGTGACCGAGGTGGCCTCGCCGGAGGCGGCGTCCTTGGTGACCTGCGACGTCCAGCCCGGCATCGGCTCGGTGCGCGCGGATGCCAGGTTGGGCAGCGCCACCGTCAGCTTGGTGGTGCCCGCGGTCTCCGACTCGGTGGGCACCTTGAAGGTCAGAACGGTGTAGCCGCCCTGCTCGGCGTCGGGGGCGCTGACGGAGACGTGCGCGGAGGCGAGTCCGGTGCCGAGCAGCAGGACGCCGCCGGTGGCGCCGACCGTGAGGAGGGCGCGGGAAATGAGGGTGGTCATGGGGTTCTTTCTCGAGAGGGGAGGGCGGGCTCGGGTCACCGAGTCCACTATGCGGGCACCGCCGCGGGCGGTCCCCGTCTCGAGATGCAGAAGTGCAGCAGCGTCGCCGTCGCGATCGGGTCCGTCGACGCGGTGCGGAGTGCGAAGGTCGTGCGCGGCAGCGGATTCCACCGACGCAGGACGGACCGCAACACCCGGGTGATCGGGCCGTACACGGCCTCCGCGGCCAGGATCAGCGCGGCGCACAGCGCCGTCGCGACGGCGTGGGCGGCGAGCATCGTGAGCCCGCGGGGGGAGAGCTCGGGGCCGTGGAACTGGTGCGCGGTGAGGGCGGTCGACAGCGCGAGGTGTCCGACGAGCTGCCCGGCCGCCAGCGCACCGAGCAGCGCGACCCGGCCGCCGCGCAGGCTGCCGGTGAGCGCGCCGACGGCGGCGCAGCACAGCACCAGCAGCGTCAGGGCCGAGGAGTCCGGGTAGCCGCCGCCCGCGACCCCGTGGCCTGCCACGGCGAGCGCCGCGGTGAGCGCCCCGACCGCCGCGCCGCGCATGCGGGCGGTGTGGTCGGGGCGGGGGGTCGGCATCTTGGGAGCGGTCGCGCCCGGGTCAGCGGACGCCGAGGCGGGCGAGCAGGTCGGCCTCGACGCCGTCGAGTTCCGCCGAGATCGCGTGGTGGGCGGCCCTGCGGCGCTGGACCGGCATCTGCTCGGAGGCCCGGACGGCAGTGCTGAGCTCGGCCAGGCGGCCGAGGACGGCGTTGGTGAACCGGGTGGTCTCGGGGTCGGGGTACTGGGCGGCGATGGTGTTCGCGGACCGCTCGGCGCCTGCGATCCGGGCGCTGAGGTGGGCGCCGTGCCCGGTGTAGGTGCCCAGCTCCTCGGGGGCGATGCCCATCTTGTTGGCGCGCTGCTGGTCGAGCTGCGCGCGCAGCATGGTGGCGCCGCGGTAGACGAGGGGGGCGAGCACCGGCGTCAGCAGCCGGGCGATGCCCAGGTACTTGCGGATCTGGCCGACGCTGAGCTTGCCGCGGGTGGCGGCCTTCTCCTGCGCCTTCAGCGTCGCAAGCTGAGCCTTCTCGACCTTCTTCGCGGACTTGGCCTCGGTGCGCATCTTCTTGCGGTCGTTGCGGGCGCCGAGCTTCGCCTCGACCTTCGCCTTGTGCTTGAGGGCCTTCGCCTCGGCACGCCGGGTCGCGCGTGTCTTACGTTTCCTGAACAAACCCATGCGTAAGGCCCCTCATTCTTGGCGCTCGAGCGTCGGCACACCTCGTCCCCGACAGCCTATCCGCACCGCTCAGGGTGGCGGCGGCGAGTCCGGCAGCGCTGGTTCTTGCCGCTGCGCAGGCGGGCGCGGTGCGGGTTGTCGGTGCGACGGACCATAATCTCGTCATCGTGAACTCTTCGCAGGACCTCCGGGATCCGCACCAGGACGCCGAGCCGGGCCGCAACGGCACTCGGTCGGTGCTCATCGATCCCAGGACGCTGACCACGTGCCGGCACCGGGTCCACCTCGACTCGGCCTATCCCGAGCTGATCGCCTCGGCGCCGGAGGACATCGGCGTCCAGCAGCGCCGGGAATCGGCCCAGGCACACCGGGAGGACATGCTCCGGCGGTTGATGGCGCCCGGCGGCCACACCTGGGTGCTGATCGATCAGTCCGTCCCGACGCGCGAGCGGGCGGCGGCGACCCTGCGGGCCTGCGCCGAGGGCGCGGACCGGATCTGGGGCGCGGTGTTGCCGCTCGAGTTCGACACCGGCAGGCGCGGGCGAGCGGAGCTGTTGATCCGGGACGCCGACCGTGGGGGATACATCCCGGCCATCGTGGTGAACCACAAGGTCACCGATCCGGGCAGCGGCGCGGTCATCTCAGGGCTGGACGACTGGGCCCCGAGCGTGGACCCGGACCGGAAGGTGCGCGCCCAGCTCCGCGATCAGCTCCGGCTGGCGCACCTGCAGCGAATGCTGCAGGCGCAGGGCATGGCGAGCCCGTCGATGCTCGGCGGCGTCATCGGGTACGGCGGCGAGCGCTTCCTCGTGCACGACCTCGCCGCGGTGATGGACGTGTACGACGAGCGGTTCGCCGACCGGCTGGCCGTCGCGCGCGGCGAACGCTTCACCTCGCCGTCGCAGATCGGCGAGTGCCGGTCCTGCCCCTGGTGGTCGCGGTGCAAGGAGAACCTGACGGCCGCGCGGGATGTCAGCCTGGTCGCGACGGGCTCGCGGGCCGAGGCGCTGCGCGCGGCCGGGGTCTACACCATCGACGACCTGGCGGCCTGGGACGGACCGGCGCCGGAGGAGTGGCAGGGCAACGGGTTCGAGGACGTGGTGGTGATCGCGAAGGCCTGGCTTGGCCAGGTCCCGCTGGTGCGGCGCAGGCCCGAGGTAACGGTGCGCCGGGCCGACGTCGAGGTCGACGTGGACATGGAGAGCTACCAGGAGCACGGCGCCTACCTGTGGGGCACGCTGCTCACCGCGGACGGCGTCACCCAGCCGTACCGGCCGTTCGTCACCTGGGACCCGTTGCCGACCCGGGACGAGGGCAGGTCGTTCGCGGAGTTCTGGGGCTGGCTGATGGGGGTCAGGGAGGAGACCCTCGCGGCGGGCAAGACCTTCGCTGCCTACTGCTATTCCCGTGCGGCGGAAGACAAGTGGCTGCTCGACTCGGCGAGCCGGTTCGCCGGGATGCCGGGGATCCCAACGGTCGCGCAGATCCGCGCCTTCATCGACAGCCCGGACTGGGTGGACGTCTACCAGGCGGTGAGCGACCAGTTCATCTGCCCGAACGGTAAGGGGCTCAAGAAGATTGCGCCCGTCGCCGGGTTCAACTGGCGGGACGCGGACGCCGGAGGCGAGGCGTCGATGAGCTGGTATCGGGAGGCGGTCGGCTACGACCACGAGCCGGATCTCGAACAGCGGGAGCGGTTGTTCGTCTACAACGAGGACGACGTGCAGGCGACGCGGGTGTTGCGGGAGTGGATGACCGACCGCGCCGATCTTGAGGTCCCGCTGGCCTCGGAGCTGTAGGCGCCTGCGGCGCCCGTGCGCGGTTGACGAGTCCTGGGACCCGTCAACCACGCACGGGCAGCGGAGCTGCCTAGCGCGGCGCCATCCGGAGCGCGCCGTCCATCCGGATCGTCTCGCCGTTGAGGTAGTCGTGCTCGACGATCATCTGCGCGAGCTGCGCGTACTCGGAGGGGTTGCCCAGGCGGGACGGGAACGGCACGCCTGCCTCGAGGCCCTTGCGGTACTCGTCGGTGACGCCCGCGAGCATCGGGGTGTCGATGATGCCGGGGGCGATGGTGTTGACGCGGATGCCGAACTGCGCGAGGTCGCGGGCGGCCGGGACGGTCATGCCCTGCACGCCACCCTTGGACGCGGAGTACGCGATCTGGCCGATCTGGCCCTCGAACGCGGCGACCGAGGCGGTGTTGATGACGACGCCGCGCTGGCCGGACTCGTCGACGGTGTCGGTCTTGGCGATCGCGTCGGCGGCCAGGCGCATCACGTTGAACGTGCCGAGCAGGTTGACGGTGATGACCGTGCGGAACAGCTCCAGGTCGTGCGGGCCGTTCTTGGACAGGATGCGGCCGGCCCAGCCGACGCCCGCGCAGTTCACGACGGTGCGCAGCGGCACGCCGGAGGCGACGATCTGCTCGACGGCGGCCTGGACCTCGTCGCCGCTGGTGACGTCGGTCGGGATGAGGGTGACGCCGGCGGGGACGCTGTCGCCCGCGCGCTCGATGGACTGGGCCAGGTCCAGCCCGAAGACGGTGGCGCCCGCGTCGGCGAAGCGCTTGGCGGTCGCAGCGCCGAGGCCGGAGGCAGCTCCGGTGACCAGTGCCGCGGTTCCCTGGATTTCCACAGTCGATCCTCTTTTCTGGCGGCCACCGTTGGCCGACCGGTAGTGACCTGAACGATAGCGCCCCGGTCGTGAGTCTGGTTAACGACGGTTCACCGAGTGGAGCGGTATCGCTGGGTGTCGAGTCCTGTTTAACGCTTTGACCTGCGGGAAAATTGTCACCCGATTCGGCCGCCAAGCCTGACAAACCGCCCTACTCCGACGCGGTCGGGGCGTTCAGCACGTGAGGCGCACCCATCACTCATCGAATGGAGTTCTTCAGTGCGAACAAGCTCGAAGCGGTCGACGAGTCCGATCCGGCGGGGTGCGTCGTTGCTCGCCGCTTTCGCGGTCGTTGCCGGAGGGCTGACCACGGGCGTCGGTACGGCAGCGGCCGTCGGGTCCGCCGACCTCGGGGGGACGCCGACGGGACTCGGCTCAGTTGGTCTGCCCCTCTGCGGGCCAGGCTTCGCGGGGGTCGCCGAGAAGCAGGTCGGGGATGTCACAGTGCGCCAAGGGGTCGACACGCCCGGAGAACCCGGATCCGGGTATCTCACCAGCAGTTTCTTCCGAGTCGCGAGCGATGAGACCAGGTACATCCAGCGTTACACCGACTACCCGCCCTCGGCCGCCTACAAGCTCAGATCGATCCGGATCGAGTACCGGGACGGGGGTACGGGCGAACTCGTGACGGAGAATCATCCCCCGACGTCCGTCGATGCGCAGACCGGAGCGGTGACGGTCACGGGGAACTGGACTGTCAGAGGGGGCGGGTACACCCCGAACAACACATACTTCTATTTCGAGTACGACGTTCCGTGGACGGTAGAGGCCGGCTCGATCCAGGAGGGTGGCGTCGGGTTCACCGCCAGTGGCCTCCCTCCTCAGGACTGGCCGGTGATGGACGGACTTGGCTTCAAGGCGAAGGAGTTGTGCTACCGCCCGCCCTATACCGGCAATATGTGAGGCGGTGGGCACCCCGAATTTTCGGATGTCGCGACGGGCACCGGCACGAGGGTCGTCGACCCGCTCTCGTACGTGTTCGGCCCGTCGCCCGTGTCCTGACGGTCGGCCGTCCGGATTAGCCCGAGTGGACGTCGCCGCGTCACGCGCAGTCGATGCAGCGCCGGGCCGCGGGGAGGGCATCCAGTCGCTCCGGGTTGATTGCGCGACCGCACTTTTCGCAGACCCCGTAGCTGCCGTCGCCGACCCGGCGCAGGGCGGCTTCGAGGTCCTCGAGTTCCTGCCGAGCGTCGCCGATGAGCGAGGTGACCTGTGCGCGCTCGAACGCGATCGTCGAGCCCTCCGGATCGTGCTCGTCATCGTTCGTGGTCAGCTCGGAGCCGTCCAGGATGTCGGCCAGACGCGCGGTCAGCGACTCGATCCGATGCACGGTCGCGGCCTGCTCCGCCGCGATCCGGACGCGGGCGGTGGCAGCGGCGGATTTGGTCATGTCCGATACAACACCACAGCGCAGCCGATGCTTCCGTTTGGCGCCGACCTGGATTCGGTCACGGCGCGTGGAAGTCCGTCAATTCGTAGTGGAGCGTGGGGGTGCGCATGACCTTGTGTGCCGCCCGCACCATGACTCGCTGCAGGATCGGGAAGCGGCGGTCGATGGCCCGGCCGGCGGCGTCGGCCTCGGTGCCGGTGAGCAGGTGCGCGGTCGCATCCGCCTCCTCGCCGGTCGGTTTGCCCGACCAGGTGCAGGGCCACATCCGGACCTCGGGGAAGTTCCGCAGCCGCTTGTTCTTCGAGGCCCTGCCGGGTGTTCGGAAATACGTGTGGGACCCGTCCACCGCGATGTTCACGGGGGTATCGACCCAGCTGCCGTCCCGTTTGCGGGTCTGCAGCAACACCACCTTGGCGGCCGCGATCGGTTCCGGGGGAATCTGTTCGGTCATGTCACCCTCCGTCTGGGTGCCTGCGAGACCCTTCCAGTATCCGTCGAATCTCGCTCTTTCGGCGGCGGGTTGCGTTGATGCGGCGGCGGGAACGTCGGCGACAGTGTTTAACGCTTTGACCTGGGGAAAAGTAACCGTTCGATTCTGCCGCAGCGCGCCGTTCCGCCCCTTACCCTTGGCGAGTTCTTGGGGGGCGGGCGGTGGGCCGGTCTCCCAACACTGAAGGAGACATGGTCGATGGTTGGACACCTGGTGCGTAGGGGTGGGTCGGTGCTCGCGGCGCTGGCCGTCGTCGTGGGCGGTGCGGCGATGGGTACGGGCGTCGCGGGGGGTGCGGCTGGCGGAGGGTTTGGAAGCACTGGAGTGCCCTGCGTCGGGCTCACATCACCGCTGTGCGACGGGATCTTCTCGGACGGCGCCACGGCCGGCAACATCGGGCTCTCCTACTGGGGGCCCGCCGAGGCCGAAGTCGATAGTGAGGTCGCGTTTACCTCCAGGTTCTTGGCCCGGGACGCCATGCCGGACCTGGCAGTGACGAGCGTTACCCACCATGCTCCGCGAGGTTTCGAATTCGTAGGGGCCGAAGTGCAGTCCCGCCGGGGCGCCGTGTATCCGGACCCTGATACGTACACGGAGTTGGACGCGACCGTGGTGGTGGACCCCGTCACGGGGGATGTGACGGTCGCGGCCCCCGCTGGTGGCTGGGCGATCCCGAGGAGTCAAGAAAGCTCCGGTAGCTGGCGCACCGGCCAGGTCGACGTCAGATTGCGCTACCAGGTGACAAAGTCGCATCTCGATGGCACCAGCGGTGTCACGTTCACCGGCACCGGCGTCCCGGCTTCGGAGGGGTGGCTGGCCACGGGTGCCACCCGAGTCACGCCGGGCATCGGTGGTTTCAATAGTTCGGGAAACTGATTGCGCCCGTCTCCTTTTCGAGTGCCCATCATGCCGGCCTCCTGACCTGGTCGCCGTGAATCATCTACGACGCCGAGTCTCGTGCCTGAATCCAACCGCGTACAGCGGCGGGCCATCGACGGCAGCGGCTCTGTAAACCGAAGGAAACTGTTCAATGGTCGGAAATCTGGTGCGTAAGGGTGGGTCGGTGCTCGCGGCGCTGACCGTTGTCGCGAGCGGCATCACGATGGGTGTGGGAACTGCGGCCGGGCAGTCGTGGTGGGAGGATGAGGTACTGCAAAATCTGTTGCCTCCATGCACCATCGAGTCGATGCCGTCGGGGGGGCCGTGCTACGAAAGAGCCTTCACGGACGAGGGGATGGCTGGCGACCTTCATATGAGTTATGCCGGTCCCAAGGACGTCAAATCGGGTGACGTTGTGTCCTTCTATGCGAGCAGCAGCGCAGGGGAGGGCGGATACCAACCGGCCGTGCCGGACGTCGAAGTTTCGAGCGTCACCCACCACCCTCCGAGAGGCTTCGAATTCATGGACGCCACGGTTTTCGCCCGGAAACCCGGCTGGTATCCGGAGGGATCCACGCATTGGGCACTGGACTCGACCGTTGCGGTAGATCCCGTCACCGGGAATGTCACCGTCACCCCGCCTGCCGGGGGCTGGGCTGTCCCTAAGTCCCGCGAGTACCACCCCAATCCCGACACGACGTTGTTCCTCTCCGGTGATGTCACGGTCCATTTGCGTTATCGCGCGAGCGGGTACGGCCTCGACAACCCAAGCGGGGTCACGGTCACCGGCACCGGAGTCCCGGCGTCGGAGGGCTGGTTGGCGACAGGGAATACCCGGGTCACCCCGATGGGTGGTACAGGGAGCACCGGGTCCTGACCGCTGGTCGCGCCTACCGGTCGAGGGGTTCGCTCGTCTCCTCGACCGGTACGGCCGCCCGCGCCCGCGCGTACCGGACGCCGCCCACCACGGCCGCGACCGCGAGGATCACGCCGCCTGCGATCGGCCCCGCCGCGGACCCGGGGAACAGGCCCTGGAGCAGCAGCATCACGCCGAACACGAAGAACAGGGTCGCGGCCGCGAGCTGGATGAACCGCTCCGGCAGGTGCTTGCCCAGCACGGCGCCGACGATGATCGCGAGGGCATCGGCCGCGACCATGCCGACCGTCGAGCCGATCCACACGCCGACCCAGTCGTTGTCCGCGGCCAGGGTGATGGTGGCGAGCATCGTCTTGTCGCCGAGCTCGGCCAGGAAGAACGCCGAGGCGACCGCGAGGAACGCCGAGGTGCCGACCCGAGCGGCCTTGTTCTGCTCGTCGTCGCTGAGGCTGTCGCCGCGCAGGGTCCACAAGGCGAAGATCAGGAAGGCGATGCCACCGACGGTGCTGATCAGGTTCGTGGGGATGGCCACGCCCAGGTAGTGGCCGACGCCGACGGAGACCAGGTGCACCACGGTGGTGGCGACGGTGATGCCGCCGATCACAACCCACCACTTGTAGCGCAGGGCAAACGTCATCGCCATGAGCTGGGATTTGTCGCCGAGTTCGGCGACGAAGATGACGCCGAAGCTGAGCAGCAGCGCGGCAAGCATGCGAACCTCCTCCGTTATCTGGTTTCGGAGGATGTTGGGAACCGGTCCTCCGGCCGCCGACGTGTGGACGTCGACAGCCGAAGGTCTCGCCCACCGGTGCCTGTCGCCTGAACGGCGACGCCGGTTCGGGCAGCCGGGCGCATCGCATTTCGCGATGCTGACCAGTATGTCGACTGCTCGATTGGGGGCTACTCCCCTTCGCTAGGCGTAAGACTACCCGAGGTTCACGAGATCGCAAAGCGCACAACAAGTTTGGGAGACCGAACTTTGTTCTTTCGGTATGCGTCAGGAGGCCAGCAGCATGGCCAAAACGGCGGTGTCGGGGTCGGAGTTGGGATCGAGGCTCATCCGGCTGACCAGGGACGTGACGGTCCCGTCGGCGTCCGCCTCCACCCAGGCTGCCCGGTGGTCAAGGCCGAGGTGCGGCACGCCCGGCAGCAACAGGCAGCCCGAGGCGGCGCCCACACACTCCGGCAACGACGGCATGGTCTCCGACGGCGGGTGCAGCACCAGTAGGGCAGGAGGCTGATGCTCCGCGAAACATCCTGGTGCGACGGCGGATTCGCCGAGCACCGGGCCCTCCGCGACCACGAGCCCGACGGTGCCGGGTTCCGGGTCGTCGGGGAGGTCCTCGTGAGCGCCGAAAACCGTTGAGGTGGGAAGTAACCCGGGTACGCCGGCGACCCGGACGGCGAACACCAGTAGCTGGGCCCACTCCTTGGTGGTGTCGGGCCACCGGCCGGAGATGATGAACCCGCGCAGCGCCCCGGCGGCATGGAAGGGCGAGACGCCGATGTGTCCGTGCTGGTTCACATTCGTCCCCTTCCGCACGACGGCGACCCGGGAGCGCACCCGGGACACCTCCAGGATGCGCCGAACTCGGCTGGCAGACAAGCGGGATGGAGTGCCAGCCCGACCGCGGGACGCGCTACTCCCGCGCGGCGGGAACCCGCACCCGGACCCGCCGCACGGCGCCGGCGCGGTCCCGTTCTGCTTCCTCTGGAACCCACGTCTCGGCGGTGCAGACGAACAGGTCGCGACCGTCGGGCCCGCCCAGCGCGAGCGAGTACGGGTGGGGCGCGGACAGGCGGTCGGTGATGGCGCCCTCGGCGTCGACGCGGAAGATCTCGTCCCCGAACGGGGAGGCGACCCAGACGCCGTCCTCGGCGTCGATCGCGAGGCCGTCGGGGTGCACCGAGGCGTCGAACTCGGCGATCACCCGTCGTTGCTCGAGCCCGCCGTCGGGCTCGATGGTGAAGCCGGTCAGCCGGCCGGGGGTGGATCGGCTCTCGGCGACGATGAGGGTGCTGCCGTCGGAGGTCACGACCATGCCGCCTGCCAGCACCATCGCGGTCGCGACGTCGTGGACGGTGCCGTCGGGTTCGACCATCGCAAGGTCGGCGGGCCGCGGCGGCCGCGGGGGATCGCTGCCGTCGCCGACGTTGCCGACATAGGCGCGTCCGAACCGGTCGACGCACATCTCGTTCAGGTACCAGGTGGCGATGCCGGAGAGGTCGGCATGCACGACCAGGGTGCCGTCCGGTTCCCGGCGCAGCACGAGCAGGTCGCGGGTGGAGGCGATGAGGAGCCGACCGTCGGGGAGAAAGCCCAGGCCCGCGGGTCGGCCGGGCACCTCGGCCACGGTGTTGAGCGCGCCCGTCAGCGGGTCGTACGCCAACACCTCACCGGCGTGCGTGTCCGAGAACCACAGGTGCCGGTCGTGCCAGCGTGCCCCATCGGGAAAGGTCAGACCCTCGACGAGGGTGTCCATCCCTCAACGATACGACCGTTTGCCGGAAACGACTCCGCCGCGCCCGGAGGTCGGGCGCGGCGGAGTGGGTCGTGCGGCGGAGCTGCTTAGACGATGAGGCCTGCGGTCTGGGTGCGGGCGCGGTCGAAGCGTGCGGCGACGTCGTTCCAGTTGACGATGTTCCAGAAGGCGTTGACGTAGTCGCCCTTGACGTT